>CBDUSI010000014.1:0-52466 GCA_965370045.1 uncultured bacterium
AGGAGATGGTCTCCGGCCGCTGGTACGCCGTCTATGACGAAGAGCTGCGCGATCTCAGGGTGAAACCGCTGCCGGATACCTGGCAATCCGGCGACCCCGATCCTCCAGATGGTTGGGGCCCGAATTCCCGGGCTTCGCCTAACTGATTAACCACCAAGGCACCAGGAAGCATGGAGTACACGGAGGCGGAGGGACGCACCGTTCCGCAGGAACGGGCCGGCCCGGAGCGGCGAGCGACTTTAAGCGAGCCGTCGCCAGGGATGGCGACTACGACCTGAGTCAGGGATGACGGATATGTTCGCGCGCGCCCCTCCGTGCCTCTGTGGTGAAAGGCGGTAACCCCCTGGTGTTCAGAGGAGTGCGCCTGGTCGCCGGTTGTTTAGGAGCCCTACCCCTTGACTTCTGCACGATGTGGCGGTTTAGTATATATGGAGCGCACGGGGATCCTCCCCCGGTGGTCGCCCGCGTCGCAAGCGAAAGGAGAGCGAGGCGCGCGGGTTTTCCTGAGAAGCTCGGGAAAGGGGATGAGACCATGCGTAAAAATCATAGTGGCGCGCGTGCAGGCTTCACGCTGATCGAGCTGATGGTGGTCATAGCAATCATAGGTATTCTCATAGGCCTGCTGATGCCGGTGGTGAGTCGAATAAGAGAACAGGCCCGCCGGATACAGTGCGGCAACAACCTCCGTCAAATCGCACTGGCCTGCACACTCTACGCCCAGGAGAACGATGGCTGCCTCCCGTCAGTCTGGGAGGGCAATTGGACGGTCTACGCGACGCCCGAGGACCTCGACGGCGTCAAGAGCCTCCAGCTGCTCTACCCCGAGTACGTGGACCGGACCAAGATCTTCTCCTGCGCGACCACGCCGAGCAAGCACCGGGAGTTCGCTGCCACGGTCACGGCGGCGAGCACCAGCTACGACTACGACCCCCGGCATCTGTCATCCCATAAGGGCGGGGTAGTCGTGCTCGGCGACGGGAAGGCCGCGGCCGATACGTGCAGCCGCAACCACTGGGGCGACGGCGGCAGCTACGCCTTCCTGGATGGCCACGTCGAGTGGCTTCGCAAGCCGTCAGCCGGTGGCAAGGTGACCACCCAGATGGACGACGACGGACTGTGGACCGAAGCGAGTCCGCCCGACACCGAAGGCACGTTCCTCAAGCGCTAGAGGAGGAGAGTACCGCAAGCGAGAAGTGAACTGAACCACCGGGAGAGGCCCCGCGCTCCAGCGGGCGCGCCCGCGGGGGGACGTCCCTCCGCGGGCCGTTCCGCTAAGTTGACGTTATCGGGACGGGATGTGAAGCGTTACTGGACGGTGGGCTGCAAGCCGGGCGGCGCGACGCTGACCGCGGTAGGTCGGGGCTTCCTCTTGGCCGCTTCCTTGGCCAGCTTGTTCAGGCAGCGGACCGCGCGGCGAGCCAGGGGGTGCTTGCTGCCGCCCAGGGCGGCCACCTGCCGCCAGAGCTTGCGGGCATCGGCGGGTCTGGCCTGCTCGTAGCGAATGGAGGCCAGCGCGAAGATGCTGGCGATGTGCCGGGGCTTCCTCTTCAGGCCCTTTTGCAGGCTCTCGGCGGCCTTCTCGAGTTTGCCGGCCTCTTTGTAGACGTCGGCCTGATGGCGGTAGACCAGCGCCAGGTTGTAGCGCAGGGAGACGTCATCGCCGAAGAATCCGATCGCGGCCTCGCAGGTGAGTTGGGCATCTTGCAGGTGGCGCCGGGCGTATTCCTTGCCGCTGAGCCGCTCCTTCTCGAAGCGATGCAGGTGGGCAGCGGAGAGGTCCAGGTAGGCCTGCATGAGCTTCTTGTCGAGGCGAATGGCCTCCTTGAACTCTTCGGCGGCGCGCGGGTATTCCCCGCGGGTCATGTAGATGACCCCCCGCTGGTAGGTGCGCCGCGCGGCGGTAGTCTTCTTGGGGAGCTTGGAGGATTCGAAGCCGGAGACTTTCTGGCCGGCGCGCCACTCCGCGGCGCCCACGTTACCGGCCGCGTCCTGGACGGTGACCCTTACCCGGAGCGCGTCGGTGTTGGGACCCTCGACCTCCCACTCCAGGGTTCCGGGAGCCTGGGCGTGGCCGATCTGCTCCCAGCTGGTGCCGTCGTCGTGTGAAACCCACACGCGGTTGGAACCCACCAGTTTGTACTTCCTTCCCTTCTCGTCTCTGACCCTGATCCTCTTGGCCGGGTAGGCCTCCTTGCTCTTCTGCCCCCACTTGATGACCAGCCGCGACCCCCTGGTCAGCTTGCCCTCGTCCGAGTCCGGGGAGATGACCTCGACATCGACATTGACTTTGGGTTTAGTGCGATCGAGGACCACCACCCATTGCACATTGGTGAGGTCCCGAGGCTTTTCCTCGAACTTACCGGCCCTGTTCCGGGCCACGCTGCGCAGGCAGTAGATGCCCTCGGCGGGGGCCACGAAATCTATGCTGGCCCCGACGGTGCGCACGTCGCCGCCCCTGACCCGCTCACGCTTGAGATCCATCAGGCCGTAACCCACCCACTTGCCCTTCTCGGGGCTGAACATCTGCAGGAGGATCTCCGAGACGCCCGAGGTGCTCCGAGGTATCCCACTCCGGGGAATGGTTATCCTGAAAGGGTTCCTGCACCGGATAATGGTCTGGCCTTTGACCCGGGCAGTCCTATCGATCGGCAGGACGCTTTCGCCGGCAATGACCCTTCCGCCGCCGTCAGTTGCCGGGACCTTTCCGGGTTCGGCGCCCGCCGCGGCGCCGGCCACTCCGCCGAGCACCAGGGCGGTGAACAGGATTATTGTCTTGAGATTCGAGTCACGTGACATGCTTACCTCCAGCCGCAGGGACATTCGATATATTATCGGCCGTGGACGGGCTCCGCCTTGAGCCCGAGCGCCGGGAATCTAAGTGTTTGGCTGGTAGCGCTTTATAGCGCTCCGCAGCAGCGTTTGTACTTCTTGCCGCTGCCGCAGGGGCAGGGATCGTTGCGACCGGGGGAGGGCGGGGGCCTGCTGGGCGCGCGCGCCGCGGCTTCCTGTCGGCGGCATTCTGCTAGACGGCGCTGGGCCTCGGCCTTGAACCAGTCGACGCTTTCGGCGAAGAACTGCTTGTAGGCCGCGCAGAAGGGACTGGGTTGCTCGAACGAGCCGGCCGCGGCGCGGTCCTTGGGACAGCCCCCGTGGCAGAGCGTCCACCACTGGCAATCGCCGCAGGCCTTCTTCGCCAGGCTCTTGAGTCCGGCGAACTTCTTGCGCCCCGGCGCGCCGGCCAGTTCGTGGATGCCATCGGCCACGCTTCCCAGGCGCCACTCGGGGCGCACGAAGAAGTCGCAGGGGTAGACCTCGCCGCCGCGCTCGACCACCAGGTAGCTGGCGCAGTCCGGCGCGAAGGTGCACAGCCCCGGATCCTGACCCGCGAAACTGGCGAGCATCGCCGAGAAGGTGCGCTCGCTTGCCCCGCGGGGCAAGCCCGACTCGCGCCACTCCTGAAAGCTCTCGACCAGAAAGCGCCCCAGCGTCGCGGGGCTCACCGAGAAGTCGGCCAGCCGCGGGTTCCACTCCGCGGGGCTGCCGAGCTGGGCGGGCTCGATGCAGGGGATGAACTGCACGTCCATGTATCCCTCGCGCAGGAACCAGCGGTAGAGTTCCGCGCCGCGCGAGGCGGACTCTTCGGTGAGAACGATGAGCAGATTGAAAGCCACCCCGCGCTTGCGCAGCACCTCGGCGGCGGCTATGGCCCGGCGCCAGGACTTGCCGCGGTGGCGGTCGTGGACCGGCTCGGGCCCGTCGATCGAGAGGCCCACCAGGAAGCGCCACTCAGACAGGAACTTCGCCCACTCGTCGTCGAGCAGCAGGCCGTTGGTCTGCAGGGCGTTGCCCACCCGCTGGCCGCGCGTCCCGCGGCGGGCCTGGATCTCGACGACCTTGCGGAAGAAGTCCAGCCCCGCCAGGGTCGGCTCGCCGCCCTGCCAGCCGAAGGCCGCGATCTGTGGCCGGCCGGCCAGGAAGTCGCCGATCAGCCTCTCGAGGACCTCGTCGGTCATGCGCCCGCCGGTCGGCAGGTAGTCCCCCACCTGGCGGTAGAAACAGTAGGAACAGGAGAGGTTGCAGGCCGCTCCGACCGGCTTGACCAGGAGGTGTCCCAGCGGAGGCATGACCGCCCGGCGCTACTTGGTCACCCTGATGAGCCTGACGCCCCGTGGACGCCTGAACTTGAAGAGCTTGTCGCCCAACTTCTCGTCGAACTTGGCGTCGGAGTAGCTCTCGGTGCGCACGTCCCCGTCGGCGGCGGTGGTTTCGATCTTGAGGGGGAAGCGTCCGCCCTTCTTTATCCACACCCGGACCTTGGCCACGTTGCCGATGCTCTTGCCCTTGATCGCGACGTAGAGCAGCCGGTAGCTGCCGTCGGCCAGGCGCACCGCCGATATCTTGAAACTCTTCTTGATGCGCTTGGCGTTGAAGGAGATTATGTCCCCCAGGATCTTGAGCGGGCTGCCGCCGGCCTTGGCGGGCACCTTGGAGAGGTCGAAATGCTCGGCGCGCTTGAGCCTCGGCATGTAGACCCACAGGTTGGGGGGCTTGAGGATCATCAGCCCGATCAGCTCCCGGGTCACCTTGCCGCTGGCGGACTTCTTCTCCCTGTAGACCTCCCGGCGGTAGCCGTCGGGTTTCTTGATGCTGATGACCCCGCCGGTGACCTGGGGCTTGGCCAGGAGCGCGCTGGTCTCCGAGCAGCTGAATTTGGTGGCGATGGTCTTGACCTTCTTCTGGGCCGCGCCCCACTCGGCGAGCAGCTTATCCAGCCGCGCGGCGCTCACCGGGACCTCCTTGAGCTTCAGCTTGCCGCCCGGCCGTTTTTTCTTGGTCTTGGTGGCGCCGGACTTGCCGTCCGGCTTCTCCCTGGCCGTGGCGCCGGCGGCGAGGAGCAGTGACAGGGCGGTCGCCCACGCGAGAACGTTTCTCATTTCGGACCTCCTTCAGAGCGTCGCGCCGCGCGGCGGCCGAGCAGTTCCAGCCCCGCGGGCACGAAGAACACGGACGAGAGTAACACGAAACCCATGCCTATGGCAACCGTGATGCCCAGCGACCTGATTCCCCAGTGCGGGCAGGTGGTCAGCGACAGGAAGCCCAGCATGGTAGTCAGCGAGCAGAGCACCAGGGCGCGGCCGGTTTCGGTCACCGCGCCGGAGACGTCCAGCCCGTCCTGCCGCGCGCGGATTATCAGGTGCACGGCGTTGTCCACCCCGATGCCGATGAGCACCGGGAAGGCCAGCACGTTTATGTAGTTGAGGTCCAGCACCGCGTCGTAGCCCAGGCGGGTCATCACTAGGCCGCTGAGCTTCATGACCAGCAGCATGCAGGCGGTGCCGATGACCACCGGGCTGAGGGCCAGGAGCACCAGGAGCGGCCGCCTGAGGGCCACCAGGAGCATGAGCAGCACCACGCCGCCCACGGCGACGGTGACCAGGATCAGGTCGCCCTCCACGCTGTCCTTGAGCTCGTAGGTGACCAGGATGTAGTTGGTCATGCGCACTTTCTCGCCGTCCACGCCCAGCTCCTTGGCGAGCGCGTCGAAGTCGGCGCTCTCCATGCCCTCGTAGTCGCCCAGCGAGACCATCGTGTGCGTGCGGTACTTGTCCGAGCCGCCGCCCGGGGCGCGGAACATGAACGCGGCCAGTTCGCCGACCTGGGGGTCGGGCAGGCGCTCGACGTCGAGCCCCTGGCGCTTCTCGATGCGCGCGGCCATGCCCTCGACGGCGGCGACGAAGCTGCGGTAGGCCGGCTGGCGCTTGAAGCCCTGGGGGTTGAGCCCGGCGGCGGTCGCGGCGCGGTCCAGGCGGGCCGCGAGGTCCGCCAAGGGCAGCCTGGCGGCGGCCAGCCGCAAGCTGCGGGCCTGACGGCTGGGCTCGGGGACCAGGTCGGTGACGCCGCGCACCGCGCGGACCTTCTTCGACCTGCGCGCGGCGGCGCAGAGCTCGGCGGTGCGCTCCAGGACCTCCCCGGGGCTCTGGCCCTCGACGATCACCGATATCTGCTTGTAGTCCAGCTTGAAGAGCTCCGCCACGCGGCGGTTGATGTTGCCGACGGTGTCCAGCGCGCGGGGCGGGCCCATCTTGCCGAAGTCGCTCTCGAAGTTGACGCCCCGCTGGTCCGGGTCGACGAACATGCCCCCGACGCTGACTATCAGCGCGACCAGCCCGCCGGCGACCAGCAGCCCGGGCCGGGCCCGCACCAGGCGCAGCACCGCCCCCAGCCCGAAGGAGAACGGCCGCCCGGCGGGCTCGCGCTTTCCCCGCAGCCGGGAGAGGAAGACCAGCGCCGCGGGCATGCAGACCAGCAGCGCTATCATGGTCAGGAACACTCCCATGGCGGCCATTACCCCGAACTCCTTGAAGCCCCGGAAGTCGGTGAGAGTCATGCCCCCGAAGGCGGTCACGGTGGTCAGCCCCCCCAGGACGATACCCTCGCCGGTGGAGCCCACGCCGATCTCCGCGGCCCGCTCGGGGCTCGCGCCCGCGTCCCGCTCGGTGACGTAGCGGTTGTAGATGTGAATGGCGTAGTCCACGCCCAGGCCCAGGAGCACCGCTCCGAAGGTGCCGCCCACGATGGACAGCCGGCCATCGTATCCGAAAAGATAGAGCGGCACGGGCGAGAGGGCCAGCGTCCAGACCACCGGCACGGCCAGGGGCACGCCGATGAACAGGAAGGCGGCCGGGCGCCGGTAGGCGGCCGCGAACAGGCAGACGATCAGCACGAAGCTGGTCAGCGCCGACCACTTGATGCCGCCGCCGATTATCCTGGCCATGTGCTGGCCCATGGCGTAGGCCCCGCCGGCGTCGGCGGTGACCCGCCCGCCGACCGCGGCGTTCTGGCCGCTGAAGACCTCCTTCCGCGCGCGGGCGATGCACTTGCGGGTGTGCTCCATCAGCCTGCCAACAAACTTGTGGTCGCCGCTGGAAGTAGTGGGCTGGACGTTGACCAGCAGCGCCTTGCCCACCGGGCCTCCCGGCTCGCGCGGGGCGATGTCCGCGGAAACGAAGTAACCGTCCCGGTCGATGCTCCCACCCGTGCCGAACTTGGCGGCGAAGCTGGCGGCCACCCGGGGGGCCAACTCGCGGAGGTTGAGCGGGTCGCGGTAGACCCCCTCGCCCAGCGCCGAGTGGGTGCGCATCGCCTCGCGGTGGACGGCCATGGCCTCGGCCATGCCCTTGTCGCTGAAGCGCGCGGCGAGGTCGGCGGCCAGCTCCTCGTCGAGGTCCGAGTAGTAGACGTAGGCGTACTCCAGGAAGAACTTCTTGAGGTCCATCCGGCTGCGCGCCGAGCGGACCAGCTTCTCGTCCTCGGCGAAGAGCGCGGCCAGGCGGTCGGCGAACTGCTTGGCGACGGGCAGGTCTCTCTTGTCCTCTATCTCCACGAGCACGAAGTGGCGGTCGATGATGCCGAAATCCTCTCCGATGCGCTTGAAGGCCTCGGCCTTGGGCATGCCCTTGGTGAGGATCTTGAGCAGGTTCTTCTCCAGCCTGTCGGGATGGACGGCGCGCACGGCCAGCGGCGCGGCCGCGACGGTGAGCAGCACCATGAGCGAGAGGACCAGCCCCGGCCGCCGGCCCACGAAGCGGCCGACGGCGGCGAGCTTGCGCTGGAGGAGTCCGGGTTCCTTCACTTCTTCTCCGGCCCGGACTTCTTCCGCTGCTCATCGACGTCGATGACCTTGAAGCCGGAAGGCGGCTTCAGTTTGAAGACCCCCCGCTTGACGGGTGTGTTGACCGCCATGTTCCGCAGGCTGATTTCCAGGCGGAAGCGCGCGGACCCTGAGCCGCGCACCCGGAAGCCGCTCACCGGACGGAACTCCCCGGACTTGGCCGGGCGGCCGTAGAGGATGACCGCCTGGCGCTTCTTCTTCCCGCCGTATATCTCGGTGCGCAGCGGCCGGGCGCTGGCCGCGTCCAGGACCAGCTGGCGGAGCCGCTCGCCCGCCGGCGAGCGCCAGACCAGCTTGACCTCGCGCTTGCCGGTCACCAGCTCGGGGGCGTCCTTGCCTTCCAGAGGCGGGACCGGGAAGATCAGGGCGGCGAGGTCCAGCTTGCCCCCGCCGATGAGCTTCTCCGCGCCGCGCTCGGAGAGGACCCTGGACACGGTGCCCGTGTAGAACTTCTCGCCGTGGATGAAATTGAGCTTGTAGCGGTCGCCGGTCAGGAGCAGGTCGAATATCTTGGCCATGCCCAGGATCTTGGAGCCCTGCATGCGCAGCCCCTTCCCGCGCCCGGCGACCAGCCGCCCGGAGCAGCGCAGCTTGCGCCTTCTCCCCCCCGGCTTGCGGCCGGAGATGCTCATGTCGTAAACGGCGCTCAGCGACCCGAAGCGGGCGCGCTCGGCGGCCTGCCTGGCCAGCGCGGCGCGCAGTTCCGGCTCGGGCAGGGGAGGGCGCGCCCGGCAGCCGATGGCGGCCAGCAGCGCGAAGGGGATCACGAGGAAAACGTGCTTCATCAGTGGGAGTCTCCCGGGAAGAGGGCGGCGGCGCGCGCCGGCTACTTGCGTTCCTTGATCTTGCCGTCGGAGTAGAGCAGCAGCCGCTTGCACTTGCGGGACCTGGGGTGCCAGACCATCAGCTCGTCGGCGGAATTCAGCCGCTTGGGACGGCGGTAGGAGAGGGCCCTGTTGCAGTCCGGGCACCTGAAGCCGTTGGCGCCCCCTATGCTGATGAAGCCCTCCTTGGCCAGGCGGGCCAGGTCGGGGGGCGCCTTCTTGTGCTTGGCGACGTAGGCGGCGTAGGCCTTGTGGATGTTGGCCAGGCACTCGGCGCAGTTCTTGGGCTTGGCGGTCACCGTTCCGGCGCCGGTCGCCGGGGTGGGGTCCTTGGTCATCAGCTCTTCGGGGTTCTTGCCGGTGACCCGGGCGACCCAGGCGATGGCGGCGGCCTCTTCCTTCACGTCGATCCGGGCGCGCTTCATGTTGGGCAGCTTGGCGGCCTCGGCGACCAGCTTGCTGAGCGGGTGGCGCGGCCCGGCGATCAAGGCGCCCAGCGTCATCCAGGGCCGGGCCTTGCCGTACTGGCTGTCGCGGCGGTAGAGCTCGCCTAACAGGTAAACGGTGGGCACCACCGTCTTGCCGGGATAGGCGTTGTCCGTGACCAGGGCGTGGCGCATGGCGCTCAGCGCCTTGGCCCGGAACTCGCCCTCCTTCTTCAGCAGCTTGCGGCGCCGCTCTATCAGCTCCGTCAGTGGCTTGAGGCTCGCGGGGCCGGCCTTGATTTCCTTGAGCATCTTGTCGGCCTCGTCCAGCGCGTCGCTGGCCACCGCGGTCTCGCCGACCCGGTCCCAGCAGCCGGCCAGCCGCAGGTAGAGGTAGAACTTCTCGGCCGAGCTGAGCTTGACGAACTTGTTCTTCCTGGGGTTGGCCTTGGCCGAGTCGCGCAGCAGGTCCACGGTCACGGCGATGACCGTGCGGGGGGCCAGCTCAGCGCCCCCGCGATTGCGGACGACGTTCTCGCAGGCGATGATGATGCGGCTGAGCATCGGGAGGTCGATGGCCTTGACTATCTCCCGGCGGCAGGCGTAGGCACCCTCCAACGCCAGCTTGGCGCGCTGGTCGGCGGGAGCCTTGCGCAGCTCGGCGGTCGCCAGGGCCGCCTCGTACTTGATCCAGTCGGGGATGTCCACTTGGTCCATCTCGCCGAGCATGCCGAGCAGCTTGGGAGATATCCGGAGTACCTCCTCGCGCAGCAACTTCCGCACGACGGGCTTGACCCTGCCGAGCACCGCCCTGGCGAGGTCCTTGTCCACCTTGGTGTTGAACTCGCCGGGGGTCTCCTTGCCGCCGGGCAGCGCCATCGGGCTGAAGTGGGCGTAGCCGCATCTGGGACACATCCAGACCACCGACTCGACCACGTTGCCGCCCAGGGAGTGCCGGCAGAAGTCGCGGTCCACCCCTCCCTTGCTGTTGCGGTTGAAGGGCATCGGTCCGCTGAAAGCCTTGCGGCACACCGGGCAGAGCGCATCGCGCCGGGGGGCCTTCTTCTCTGCGCGGCACTTCATCACCTTGCCGTCGATCTTCTTGAGGTGGGTCCCCCCGCAGATCGGGCAGCAGCAGACCATGTCCGCCTTGTGGTAGTTCCCGCACTTGTGGCACTTCACGTAGCCCTTGGGGGGCTTGAGCCCGGTCGGCAGCTTCCTGGGCTTGGGCCGGACCCGGGCACCGGCGAGGCAGACCCCCGGCGCGGCGGCCAGCAGCACGGTCAAGGCCAGCAGCAGGGCTGGTGCGACTCGTTTCATCGGCTGGTTTCTCCCCTTTCTTCCACCAGGACTATGACGCTCCTGGAGAATGCCGTATTCTATATTAAATGCCGGGCACTCGCAAGGGTCGGGCGGGGCATCTCAAGTCTTTGCACTTGAGTTAGTTGTGCGCGAGGACCGGGCTGCCTATAATCCCCCGGAGGCCACTGCGTCCTGATCGGCCGCTTTTCGTGCAGGAATCCGACCGGCAGCGTCGGCATATCCGCGAGGAGAAGGGATGGCCACGGACCATCAACTTGTCAGCTGGCTCAGGGGCCGGCACGCTGACTCGGCACTCGCCGAGCTCCTGGGGCGTTACGGGCCCATGGTGCGCCGCGCGGCGCTGCGCGTCACCGGCGACGCGCACGCCGCCGAGGACGTGGGCCAGGCGGTCTTCCTGGTGCTGGTCCGCAAGTCGGTCAGCTTGGGAAAGGTGGGCTCGCTGGGCGGGCTGCTCCACCGGCTGGCGACGGGCGCCTCGCGCGACTGGCTCACGACCGAGGCGCGGCGCAGGCGGCGCGAAGCGGCGGCAAAGTTGCAGGCTGCACGCGAAGATGAAAGTCCGGCGCCGCTGCCGGCAGCCTTCGACGCGGCGCTCAACCGCCTGCCGGCCGCCTACCGGGAGGCGGTGGTGGCGCGCTACCTGCGCGGCCTGAGCGGAGCTGACGCGGCGGCCGAGTTGGGCGTCAAGGAAAGCACGCTGGAGGCTCGCCTCTCGCGCGCGCTCGCCAGGCTGCGCCGGACGCTCTCGCGCAGCTCACCGGGGCTGACCATCGCCGCGCTGGGCGCCAGCCTGTCGGGGGAGGCGGCGGGCGCCGGGGCGCTCACCGCCGCGCAGGTGGCATCGGTGACCGCGGCGGCCCTCGGTGGCGCCAAGACTACGGTGGCAGTGATGGCGGAAGAGATGGTGACGGCCATGATGTGGACCAAGATCAAGATCGCGGCGGCGGTCGTCTGCGCGGCGATGGCGGTGGGCGGCGGGGGAGCGGTCGCGGTGAGGAAGCTGCTGGCCGCCAAGCCCAAAGGTGCGGCCGAGAAGACCGCCAAACCCAGTTTCCCGATCACTCCCAATCCAAGGTCGCGGCCATGAAGACCAGCGGAAGGACGCCGTGTTGATGACCCGCGGGAAGGGGCCGCTCTCTTTTCATCGCTTTTTCTGAACGTCCCCCTTCCGGGGGGCGTTACTCATTATGGCGAGCGTAAGTCTTTATAAGGGAGGTGCTTCGTGAGCGCGATCCTCCGCGAGTTCACGATCCTGGGACTGCTGATTCTCATCGCGCCAAGCGCGCTCCAGGCCGGCGAGGCTGCCCCCAATCATGTCCAGCTTACCCCGGAGCAGCGCTGCAAGCTGGAAAGGCTGGTATTTGATTGCCAGGTCAAGCTTGCGGCGCGGGCGGGGGGCCTCGACGAAATCAAGGCCCGGCTGCACCAGGCCGAGGGGTCCGCGGAGTGGTTCAGGCGGCGCGCCGCTGGCGCCTCCAGAGCGGCCGACGCCGCGCGCCTCAAGACCAGCTACCTGAGCATGGCCACCCATCTGGCCACCGCCTACGGCCGGGCCACGGCGAAGGCCCGCCGGGAGAAGGCCCCCGAAACGGCCCGCCGGTTTCTGGCGGTCAGGTCGCGCTCGCTCAAGGCGCTGAGAGAGTCGACGTGGGCCGGGAAGCCCGCCGGCCGGCTGTGGCTGGCCGAGCAGTTCCTGGCGGCCGGCGACCACTTTGAGGCCCGAAAGGACTATCGGACGCTGCTCGACAAGTTCGACCCCGACGGCGACGGCCAGCGCCTGCCTGACGGAAGGCTGCTCGGCTTCGACGAACTCAAGGACGCGCTGCGGAAGTCGCGGGGCTTCACCTCGCCGCTGGAACTTCAGGAGGCCCGCGAGGAGCTGGAGGCAATCGGGTTGCGCTGTCACGGTCGCTCCGAGAAGAAGCGAGGCCAGCGGGTGATCTGGCGGGCGGTCGACCAGGACTGCGCCGGGGCCGCCAGGTTGACAGAGAAGTTCCTCAAGGACCATCCCGGCTACGGCCTGGGGCGCGGCGGGAAGCCCGGCAGAACGCGTAGAGCGCTGGTCGTGCTCAAGGGCGAGATGGAGTTTCGCGAGTGCATGCTCAGGGCCCGCATCGGACTGCTTGCCTGCTGCGCGCCCCTCGGTCGCGAGGCCCAGCGGAAGGGGCGGGCCGACGAAGCCGCGGAGTACTTCGGGGAGGGGCTGGCCGAGTCCGCGGAGGCGCTCAGGCGTCGCCCCCGCGACGCCGAGCTGCGCCTGGACTACGCCGAATGCCTGCTGGTCGCGGCGCGCGCGGAGGCGGCCCGCAGGGAGTATTTCAGACTGCGCAGGGGACTGGAGGACGGCGGCGCGCTCTGGTGGCGGGCCACCCGGGGACTGCATCGCGCGCACCTGGCGGCCGGCGACCGCACCGCGGCCCGGCGGCTTCTCGCCCGCCTCAGGCTCGACTACCCTCGCAGCTTCAAGAAGCACTTCCCCAAGCCTGCCAGGTAACCGCGCTTCGCGCGCGAGCTAACCGAGGTCCGCGGACACACAGTCGGTGGCCACTGCCCCGGTTTGGCGTTTGACGCTCCCTCTCAGGCCCGCTAGAATCCGTTCCATTAGGTGGATTCCGGCGACCCTTGCCGCCGGTTTTCGGAAATCGGGTGTCTTTCGAGGGAGGTTTCGCACGAGATGGCTACCAAGGTAGGAATCAACGGTTTCGGGCGCATCGGGCGGCTGGTTTTCCGCGTGCTCGCGCAACGCGACGACTTTGAGATCGTGGGCGTCAACGACCTCTTCAATGCCGCGGCCCTGGCCAACATGCTCAAGTTCGACTCGACCCACGGCCGCTACCCGGGCAAGGTTTCGGCCGACGGGGACAAGCTGGTGGTCGACGGCCAGGCCATTCCGGTCACCGCCATCAAGAACCCCGCGGAGCTGCCCTGGAAGGACCTGGGCGTGGGCATCGCGGTGGAGTCCACCGGCGTCTTCCGCAAGCGTGAGCAGTGCGAGCTGCACATCCAGGCCGGCGCCAGCAAGGTGCTCTTGAGCGCCCCGCCCAAGAACGCGCTGGACGCCACTGTCGTCATGGGCGTCAACGAGGAGGCCCTCAAGCCCGAGCACAAGATATTCTCCAACGCCAGCTGCACCACCAACTGCCTGGCCCCGGTGGCCAAGGTGCTCAACGACCAGTTCGGCATTGAACACGGCCTGATGACCACGGTCCACGCCTACACCAGCGACCAGCGCGTCCAGGACCTGCCGCACTCCGACCCGCGCCGGGCCCGGGCCGCCGCGGTCAACATCATTCCCACCACCACCGGCGCCGCCGCCGCGGTCGGCAAGGTCATCCCCGAGCTCAACGGCAAGCTCGACGGCTTCGCCCTGCGCGTGCCGGTGGTCGACGGCTCGGTGGTCGACCTCACCGCCACTCTCGGCAAGGACGTCAGCGTCGAGGACGTCAACGGCGCGATAAAGAAGGCCGCCGAGGGCAAGCTCAAGGGCATCCTGGAGTACAGCGACGATCCGCTGGTCTCCAGCGACATCATCGGCAACCCGGCCAGCAGCATCTTCGACAGCCCCATGACCCGGGTCATCGGAGAGCGCATGGTCAAGGTGGTATCCTGGTACGATAACGAGTGGGGTTACTCCAACCGGATGGTTGACCTCATGGCCCTGGCGGCCAAGAGCCTCTAGAGCGAAGCCCGCCCGGGCGGGCGGGGGACGGGAGCGAAGATGGGCCTGCTGGTCGCGCCCAGTCTGCTGTCTGCCGACGCGACCCGTCTGGCCGACGAGGTGGCCCGCGCGGAGGAGGCCGGTGCGGACCTCCTGCACCTCGACGTGATGGACAACCACTTCGTGCCCAATCTCACCTTCGGCCCGCACATCTGCGCGGCGATCAAGAAAACAGCCAAGCGTCCGGTGGTCGCCCACCTGATGGTGGATAACCCCGAAGGCATCGTCGAGGGCTTCCTGGACGCGGGCGCCGACGCGGTCACCGTGCACGTCGAGGCCCAGGGCGACCCCATGGGCGCCTTCGAGAAGATCCGCGCCGCCGGGCGCCGCGCGGGGGTGGCCCTCAAGCCCGACACCCCGGCGGAGGTCGCCGACCGCTACTACCTGGGCGCCGGGCTGGTCCTGGTCATGACCGTCTTCCCCGGGTTCGGCGGGCAGAAGTACATCCCCGGCGCGGTTGAGAAGTTCGCCTACATCAGGCAGATGGCCTCTCCGGGAACCTGGCTGGAGGTCGACGGGGGCATCAACGCCGAGACCGCCCGGGAGGCGGTGAGCGCCGGGGCCAACTGCCTGGTGGCCGGCAGCTACCTTTTCGGCGCCCCGGACATGGCCGCGGCGATAGACAGCCTGCGCGCGGCGGAGGCCGGCTGATCATGGCCTTCGGCGGCTTCAAGAAGATCTCCTTCCGCAAGAAGAGCCGGGTGCAGCCCGACGGCGTATTCATGAAGTGCGAGGGCTGCGGGGCCATGGTGGTCATCAAGGAGACCAAGGAGCGCGGCGGGGTCTGCAAGGAGTGCAACTACCACTTCCGCATCGGCGCCCGCCGCCGGATCGAGCTGACCCTGGACCCCGATTCCTTCCAGGAGATGTTCGACGACGTGCGCTCGGGCGACCCCCTGAAGTTCAAGGGCAAGGCCTCCTACGCCGAGCGCCTCCAGAAGCACCGCGAGCGCAGCGGGACCGACGAGGGCGTGCTCTGCGGGACCGGCCGCATTCAGGACCGCGAGGTGGCCTTCGGAGTCACCGACAACTTCTTCATGGCCGGCTCGATGGGCTCGGCGGTGGGCGAACGCCTGACCCTCCTGATCGAGATGGCCACCGAGCGAAGGCTGCCGCTGGTCATCTTCAGCGGCTCGGGCGGCGGCGCGCGCATGGACGAGGGCATGCTCTCGCTGATGCAGATGGCCAAGACCAGCGCGGCCCTGGCCCGGTTGCGCGAGGCCCGAGTACCCTACATAGTTGTCATCACCAACTCCAGCCTGGGCGGGACCATGGCCAGCTGGGCGTCGCTGGGCGACGTGATCATCGCCGAGCCACGGGCCATGATGGGATTCACCGGCCCGGAAGTGATCAAGGAGACCCTCAAGGTCGCCCTGCCGCCCGGCTTTCAGGAGGCCGAGTTCATGCTCCGGCACGGGCTCATCGACCTGATCGTGCCGCGCATGAAGATGCGCGACGCGCTGACCCGCCTGCTCGACTACCTGGCGCCGGGCGAGGACCAGGCGGCGGAAGCCGGCCCAGCCGAGCCTGAAACCTGACCGCCGGTCCGGCTATGAACCGTCTCGAGGAAATATCCGCGAAGCGCGAGCTGCTCCGCTCCCGCATGAAGGACCTGGGCGTCGAGGGGGTGGTGATCTCCTCGCAGGCGTCCTTCTCCTGGTACACCGCCGGCGGCGAGAACCGGGTGGCCATCGCTTCGGAGGTGGGCGCGGCCTCCATCGTGGCAACTCCGGGGGCCGATTACATCGTCACCGACAACATAGAAAGCCCGCGGGTGAGCGCCGAGGCGGTCCCCGCCCAGAGCGGCTTCCAGATACTGGAGACCCCCTGGCACCAGCCGGACAGCGTCGCCGGGAAGATCCACGAGCTGGCCGCGGGCAGGAAGTTCGTCGCTGACTCAGCGCTGTGGGGCTTGCCCCCGGTGCCCGAAGAAATCGTGGCGCTGTCCTACAGGCTGATGGAGCCGGAGATCGAGCGCTACCGCGAGGTGGGCCGGGAGTCCTCCTTCGCGGTGGAGGGCGCCTGCCGGCGGACCGAGCCGGGCATGACCGAAGAGGAGGTCGCCGCGGTCCTCGCCGAGGAGGTCTACGCCCGGGGCCTGGTGCCCACGGCGATCCTGATCGCCTCGGACGAGCGCATCGAGCGCTTCCGCCACCCGCTGCCCACCGGGAAGCGCATCGACAGCGCCCTGATGGTGGTGCTCTGCGCCCGGCGACACGGGCTGATCGCCAGCCTGACCCGCATGCTCTACTTCGGGAAGCTCATCCCCGCCGACCTGGCCTCCAGGCACCGCGCGGTGCAGGCGGTGGACGCGGCCTTCATCCTGGCGACCCGCCAGGGCGCGTCCGTCGAGGATGTATTCCAGCAAGGGCTGACCTCGTACGATGCCAACGGTTTCCGCGACGAGTGGCAGAACCACCACCAGGGCGGACCCACCGGCTACCAGGCCCGGTCCTACAAAGCGCGGCCCGGCGAAAAGCGCCGGGTTCTGGCCCCCCAGGCCTTCGCGTGGAACCCCTCGATCAGCGGCACCAAGAGCGAGGACACGATCCTGACTGTCCCCGGCGGCGGCGCGCCGGAGTTCCTCACCCAGCCGCTGGACTGGCCGACCACCGATGCCGAGTGGGGTGGGGACACCGTCCCGCGCGCGGACATACTGGTGCTATAGGCAGAGTCCGTGACTCACTTCCCGCAAACCGCCCGCAGACACTCCACGCAGTCGCCGCAGTGCTCGCCCTCGACCTCCTGGTACTCGCCGGAGGCCAGCATGGCCAAGAGCTCCTTCGCGCGCGACTCGGCGGCGGCCAGGGCCTCGTCGTCCACGGCGACGGGCACGACTTTGTCTGCCGCCAGGAAGGCAATCGCCGCAGTTACCTTCGCCTGCGGCCACGCGCCCCTCGCGGCCAGCGCGTACAGCCTGAGCTGCAGCTCGTGCCGCCGCGTCGCTTTCTCGATATCCTCCGCCGCGTCGCGGTCCGTTTTGTAGTCCAAGACGTAAACCGATTCGGGCGCCTCGCGCGGACCCTCCAGCACCATGACGTCGGCCTGGCCGGAGACCACCGACCCGTCGACCATCAGGCGCAGCTCCGCCTCGCGGAGCAGCCGCCCTTCTGACTGCGCTTCGCTCAGCCGCGCGGCTTCTTTCGAAACGAGAAAACGCTTTACCAGCTTCCCGGCCTCGCCGGAGAGCTTCCCGGGCTCTTCGAAGTCCAGGAACTCGAGAATCCCGTGGACCTCGGTGCCCAGCTTCCGACCGCCCGGCGCGCTCACCGGCTGGCGGTCGCCGGTTTCTTCGTCGTCAATGCCGGCGCGCACGGTCTCCAGGCGGGCCAGCACTCCGAGGGCATGCCGCCGGGGACATGCGTCCATCTCGGCGAGCTCGGTTACCCGGGCCTCCAGCGCCGCTCCGGCCGCCAGCGGCGCGGCAAAGACGCGCGCCAGGACGCGCTCAGCGGTTTTCAGGTCTTCCTTCTTGGGGGACAGCTTCTTCGGCGCGCGGAGATTCTCCGCCGGGTTAAAGCCCTCGCCGAGCTTTTCCGCCAGGGTCACCAGCCGCTTGCCGGCCCTCGGCGAAGAGGGTGGGGCGAGGCCCACATCGACGCCCGCGAAGGAGATACTCTCCGGCAGCTCCTCTTTCAGGCCGAGCACCGAGCGGACCCACTCGACCGGCCGCGCGGAATCCCGCTCCGGCTCCTTGTCAGACCTGGCCACGCCCGAAAGAATCAGCCGCTCGCGCGCGCGGGTCATCGCCACGTAGAGGACCCGCCGGGCCTCGGCGCCCTCGGCCTCGCTTTCCGTGAGCTTCACCAGGCGCGCACCGGCGGTCTCCGTCCTGACGCCGACCTCGTTGCGGAGGTCGAGCCCCAGGCCCAGGTCGGCGTTCGCCGGGGGCGCGCCCCATCCACCGCCGCCCGGCGCGCGGCCCAGGTCGCAGACCGCCACCACCGGGAACTCCAGACCCTTGGCGCCGTGCACGGTGAGCACGCTGACCGCGTCCTCGGCTCCGAGCTCCGTGGCCGACTCGGTCTCCACCGCGGCCAGGGCCCGCGCGCGCCGGAAGTACTCCGCCGCCGCGGCCGGCCCGCCGGAGTCCGCCGCGAAGCCGGCGGCCTCGGCCAGGAAACGCTGCAAGTTAGCGTGCTCGGCCAAGCCACGGCGGCGGGCCAGGATCTTCTCGAAATAGCCGGTGCGCGCGGCGACGAGCTCGATCACCTCCGCGACCGTGCTGTGGCCGGTGATCGCGCGCGCCTCGGCCAGAAGTCCCCGGGCGCGCTCGGTGGCCGCGCGGTCCGCATCGGAGAGGCCCTCGGGCAACCGGCCGCTCTCGACGCCGCGGGCGAGGCCGTCTTCCGCACGGGCCAGCCAGAAGAGCCCGTCGTCGGAAACGTCAAAGAAGGGCGAGCGCAGCACCGCCGCGGCCACCGCGTCGTCTCGGGGGTCGGCGATCCAGCCCAGCAGGGAGGTGAGGTCGGTGATCTCCACCCGGTCGTAGAACTCCCGCCCGCCGGGGGCGCGGGCGGGTATCCCGAAGCGCTCCAGCGAGCGCTCAATATCGCCAAAGGGCCCGCGCGTGCGGGCCAGGACCGCCACGTCCCGGAACTCGATGCGGCGATACCCGTCGACGTCCCGGTCGTAAATCTCGGCGCCGCCCGCGACCAGTGCGGCGATGCCCGCGGCCAATCGGTCGAACTCCTCCCAACGGGCCTCGGCGATGCTCCGCTTCCCCTGGTCGACGAGAAGCACTTCCACCGGCGAGCCCGACAGGCGGCTCTCGTAGGGCGCGGCCGGCTTCATCGGCGGGAAGGCCTCGCCCTCCAACTCTTTGAAGAAGGCGCTGGTGAACGCCACCAGCTCCGGCCGGCTGCGGAAGTTCTCGGCCAGGGGCACGGCCAGCCCGCCGCTCGACTGCGTCTCCTCGACGTGGCGGTCGAAGACCTCCACCTCCGCGTGGCGGAAGCGGTAGATGGACTGGCGGCGGTCGCCGACGACGAAGAGCCTTTCGGGCCGGCCGCTGGTCAGCAGGCCCACGATCTCGCGCTGCAGCCGGTTGGTGTCCTGAAACTCGTCGACCAGAACGTGTTCGAAGCGGCGCCGGACGCCGGCGGCGACGCCCGGCCGGTCGCGCAGCAGGTCGCGGGCCAGGCGCAGCATGTCCTCGTAGTCCACGTAGCCGCGGCGGAGCTTGTAGGCGGCGAACTCCTCCAGCGTGCGCGCCGTCACCCGGTAGAGTTCCGCGCGGAAGGGCTCGGACTCCAACTCGGCGGCCCAGGCGTCGTCCGAGAGGGCGTCGAGCGACTTGAGGCCGTCTCTGAAAGCGGCCAGGTGGGCCTTGCCTTCCGGCGAGAGCTTCTGAAGACGCGAGGTGCTGGCCTTGAGCTCGTCTAGAAGCTCGCCGTCGAGCTTGCCTTCCCGGAGCCCGGGCAGGAGTTCGGCGGCGCGGCGGAGCTTCTCGCCGCTCTTGCCACCGAGCGTTTCAGTGACGAGGAGAGAAAGCGCCGCGGCCGCGTTTCCCCGCAGCCCCGCGCGGCGGCGCTCGAACTCCGCGCGGCGGGCCTCGCGTTCGGGCGAGAGGTCCGCGGCCAGCGCGGCCAGGTGCCCCGCGCCCCGGCCCAGGGACTGCTCCTGGTCGATGAGCTTCAGCACCGTCCCGCGCAGGAAGCTTTCCCCCAGGCGCGCGGCCAGCCGGTAGAAGCCGGCGTCGGCCAGCCGGAACCAGTCGTCGAAGGCGGCGTCCAGGAACTCGTCGCGCTCCACGGCGCCGGGAATCCCGAACGCGGGGTCCAGGCCCAGGAGGTGGAAGTTCTCGCGCAGCAGCGCCGCGGCGAAGCCGTGAATCGTGGAGATCGGCGCACGCGCCGCCGAGCGGCGGGCGCCGGCGTCACCGCGGGCCTTCAGTTCGGCCAGCACCCTGCGGCGCATCTCGGCGGCGGCCTTCTCGGTGAAGGTGATGGCCAGGATCCGGGCGGGGTCCACGCCGTCGTCGGCGACCAGCGATACGTAGCGATCGACCAGCAGCCGGGTCTTGCCCGAGCCGGCCCCGGCGGCCAGCACCAGCCCGCGATCACGTTCGGCGACCGCCCGGCGGCGCAGGGAAGCCTCAGCGGCCATCGGGCGCTTCCTCGCTCTCACCGTAGGCGTACTCGCGGCGCCACTCGGCGGTCCCGAAACGGCAGATGGGGTTGAAGGCGGCGCGGTCCGGACAGTTCTCGCAGTCAAGGGGCCAGGCGCGAACCTCGCCCGCCGCGATGCGCTCGGCCAGCGCGCGCGCCTCGCGCAGGACCTCTTCGAGGTTCTCCGCTTCCAGGCGGTTGGCGAAGCCGTAGGCCTCGAGCTCCGAGCGAAGCTCGGCGGAAACATGACCGGAGACGGTCTTCTCTCCGCGGAGGATGCGGAAGCCGGCGGCCACCGGTTCCAGTCCGAAAACCTCCCGCAGGGCCAGGGCGTAGAGGCCCAGCTGGCGGTCGAGTTCCCGGCCGCCGGCCCTGGAGCGCTTGTAGTCGATAACCACCGCGCGCTTTCCGCCGGGCAGGAGATCCACCCGGTCGATCCGTCCGCGGAGGGCCAGGGCCCCGCCGAGGGACAGGGGGGCCTGGCTGCTGGCCGGGTCGGCCTTCTCCGCGCCGCGCCCGCCGCCGAAGGCCAGCTCCAGGTGGGCGGGCCGCGCGCCCGAGCCTTCCAGCGCCGCGACCTCGCTCTTCAGCGCTCTCTTCAGGAGCGGCGCCTGCGCGGCCAGGAAGGGCGCCAGCCGCGGCTGGCCCAGGAGCCACGGGAAGCGCTCGCGGACCTCGGCGCGCAGCGTCTTCTCAACGTCCTTCGCGGCGGGCGGCTCGCCCCCCTCGCGCCAGGCTTCGAACAGCCGGCGCAGCGCGCCGTGGAGCAGCTGCCCGGCGAGCATGGCGTCGAACTCCAGGCGGGGGCGGGCGCCGATGCCCAGAATGCTGCCGACGAAGTGCGCGAAGGGACAGTTCTCGAAGACGTCGAGCGTGGAAGCCGAGCGCACCGAGCAGTCCTCGGCGACCAGCTTCAGGATGGCTTTGTCCTTGAGTCGTCCGGGCGGCGAGCAGCGCGGCGCCAGACGGGCCAGCTCCTCGCGCGAGAGAGTGCCGTCGGCCAGCGCGCGCCCGTGAAGCGCCAGCGCCAGGCGCCACTCGCGCTCCGTAGCGAGGGAGGAGACGCGCGGGTGGTTGAACGCCGCCGAGAGCGCCCCCAGAAGTTCACCGCGCCAGGCCAGGTCTCCCAGGCGCGGGAGAATCCGCCCGGCCGGCTGACGGGAGGTGGCCGCCTCCAGCGCGCCCGGCGCGAAGACCGCCGCGCACTCGTCGAGGAAGATGCTGCCTCCCCCGGGCCGGCCCTCGGTGCCGACACTGGGATAGGAGAGACACAGCCGCTCGCCCGCCCGGGTGGTGGAAATATAGAACAGGTAACGCTCCCGGTCGTCGGCCGCAGCAGCCAAGCGCAGATCGAGGCCGCGTTCGGCCAGCAGCGCGCGCTCGCGATCGGTGAGCAGCGGACCCTCGCGCACCGGCCGGGGGAAAAGCCCCTCGGCCAGGCCCATGACGAAGGCCGCGCGGCGCTCGCGGGTGCGGGCCTCGAAGACGTTAGCGACCAGGACGCTCCCGGCTCGCGGCCCCCGTGGCGGCAGCGAGCGGCCCGCCAGGGCCGCGTCCAGAACGCGCCCGAAACCAGCGAGGTCCAGCCGGGCGATGCCCGCGCGCCGGGCGGAATCGGCGGCCCCGTCCAGCGCGGCCCCCAGTCCGGAGAGCGCGGCCAGTTCCCCGGCGAGGTCCGGCCGGCCGGAGCGGACGATACGCGGTGCCAGGTTCAGGAGGCGCAGGCCTTCCCTGGCCCCGGAAGCCCAGCCGTCCGGCGCGTCGGAGCCCGACGGCAGCGCGGCGCGCAGGGACTCCACCAGGGCAAGGGCCCCGTCCAACTCCTCCGTGGATTCCGTTGAGAGCCGTCGCCGGCCCGCGGCCAGCTCCTCCCGGGTCCAGAGCCCGCGCTCGGCGGCCAGTGCGGCGAGATCGGCGGCGGCGGCACGCGCGCCGCGGGTCGCCAGCGGTCCGCGCAGGGCCGCGACCAGTGCGGCAGCTTCATCGAGATCCGGCTCGGAGGGCAGCGCCGCCCGCATCCAGCCCAGGAACTCGACGGCGGCGGCGCTGGCCGCCAGCGGACGGCGCCGGGCGACGTCCAGCGGCAGCCCGGCCAGACCGAAGGCGCGCTCCAGCTCCGCGGCGTAGGGCTCAACGTTTCGCAGGAAGACGGCCAGCTCTTCGGGCCGGAAGCCCTCCTCGCGCACCAGGCGCGCGGCCGCGCGGGCGACCGCCTGGCACTCGGCACGGAGCCCGGGGTAGGCGGTCACGGAGATGTGCTCGATGCGCCCGGCACTCTCTCCCGCGTCAAAAAGCCCGGCCTCCAGGCGGGCGAGGTCCGCGGAGCGGAACCGACGGGGCTCACCGAGTCGCTCTTCGCGCCAGTCGGAACGGGCACCCTTGATGACCCGGTAGGCGCCGGCAACGTGGGCCAGCCGTCCGTCGGCGCGCCCGTCGAAGCACAGCGCCACGCGGGACTCTTCGGCGCGGGAGAGCGCGGCGGCCACCAGCTGGCCCTGCGCGGCGGTGAACTCGGCGAAGCCGTCGACGATCACGGCGCGCGCGCCGGCAGGCAGCGCCGCCCGGCCGGAGCCCAGTGCCCGGGCCGCAGCCAGCATCTGGCCCTCGGCGTCGTCGAGCCCCTCGGCCGCCAGGCGCTTCTCGTACTCCGCGTAGAGCAGCTCCAGGTCCGCGCACTTGACGGCGAAGGCGCGGCGCTCGGCGGCGGCCATGCTCCGGGCGGCGGATTTCCAGGCCCGCGCGAAGTCTCTGGGAGAGACGCCCGCCGACCGCAGCTCGGCGAAGAGGCCCTCGACCGCGCGGGCCAGTCCGGGCTGGGCGGCCGAGGGGCCCAGCCCCGCAAGCCGCGGCTCGCACCTGACGAGCAGCGCTGCGACCAGCTCGGCGCGGGCGGGCGGGGAGAGCGCGGGGCCCGGCCCGTCGCCAGCGGCCGCGAGGACCTCGCGGGCCAGCGCGCCAAGGGTCGCGAGCCGCGGGCCGACCAGGGAGCGGCGACCCGAGCGGGCCATGACCTGCTCAGAGAAGAGGCGCAGCTCCCCGGCGGTGGGCAGGATCGCCAGCACCTCGGCGCCGCGCCCGGCGGCCGCCAGTTCGGCGGCCCAGTCTGCCAGGAGAGTTGACTTGCCGGACCCGGCCCTCCCGAGGACCAGGAGGTGACTCATGTCGGGAGCATTGCGCCCGGGCGCCGCGCTCAGCGACGCCTGGCGGCCCGCTTGGCCTTTTCCAGGGCCTGCTTGCCGAGACTGGTCCTGCGGCCGTACAGCGTGGCGGCCTTCTCCCACAGCTTCCGCGCGGTGCGATAGTCGCGGGAGTCTTCCATCAGGATTGCCAGCCACCAGTAGCCGGCGGCCTGTAAGCCGCGGTCCCGGCGGGCCATCTTTATGGCCCTCAAGAGCTCGCGCTCGGCCCGCTTGCGGGTGGCCTGGGGCCTGTCCTGGACCTGGGCGAGGCGCACCATGGCCAGCCCCAGGTTGTAGTGCTTCCGGGCCGTCACCTTGCCCTTGCCCAGGACAACGCCGTAGCTCTTGACCGCTTGGCCGAGGTGTTTCTCGGCATCGGCGCGCTTGTTGCGGCCCCGGAGGGTCATGCCCACCGCGAAGCTGAGCTCGGCCAGGTCGACGTGCAGCCCCTCGGTTTCGGGGGCCAGCCGGTTGGCCTTGAGGAGGTGCTGGACGGCGGTGGAGTCGTCGGTGCCCTTGAGCGCCCGGCCGCGCATGACGTGGGCCGCCGCCGACTCGGAGTCCAGCTTCAGGGCCTCGGCGGCCTTTTCCGCGGCCTGTTTCTTCATGTCGCGGTCGAACAGGTGCTTGGCCTCGGCCAGCAGTCGCTCGACGTCGGGCTTGGCGCTGACCGCGGGAGAGACCTTGACCTTCCCCGGCTCCTTGCCCGGCTTCTCATCGGGCGCGTCGTCGTCATCGTCGTCGACAATGGCTTCGAAGGACGCGCTGCTTTCCGGCGCCCTGTTGTCCACCGTGAAGGGCCGGGTGGTGTGCACCGTCTTGTTGCCGAGGATATCCGTCACGGTGATGCGCAGCAGGCAGCGGTTCGAATCGACCTTGGGAAGCCCCACGCGGTAACTGCCGGTGTGGGACCCGTCCCGGGGCTTCTTGTCGTTGGGCAGGTCCTTGTCCACGACGGTCCACTTGCCGCCGCCGTCGGAGGAGAACTCGATTCTGACCGGGGTGGCGCTCAGGTTGTCGTCCGTCGCCTTCCACCTGACCTCGATCTTCTCGGCGCCGGCTCTGGACGAGAAGGCCCGACCCTCGATATCCCCGGTGTTGACCACGGTCAGGCGCGGAGCGGAGGTGTCGGTGAGAATTCCCATCTGCGGCTTGGTGCCTCGCCGGGGAGGGCGCATTTCATTGCCGGCCACATCCTTGGCGCTGATGGACAGGCCGTAGCGGCCGGGGCGGGGAAGCGTGATTTTGACGGACGCGTCCTTAATGGACGGCTTTTCCTTCGTCTTGACCCAGCTGCGCCCCCCGTTATCAGTGATCCACAGGGTCACCTCGGCCAGCCCCGCGGGCCCCTGGTCGACCACCTTGTACCTCACGGAAACGCTCAAGCTGGTGGCCCGGTCCGGCCCGGTAACCGTGCCCACCGGCGGCAGGCGGTCGAACTTGACCTGGCCGGCCAAGCCGTAACCCCGGTTGCCGGCCAGGTCGCGGGCCACGAACCGCACTTCGGCAACGCCGTTGTTGACTTCGGGCAGGGCGAAGGTCTTTCGACCCGTGGGCTTGAGCCCCTGTTCCACAACGCGCCAGGCCTTGTCCTTCGCGAACTTGACCTGGAGTTCCACCGAATTGACCTTGAGGTAGGTGTCCCCTGCGGCCCAGGAATACTCCACCTTGCCGCCGGCCGGGGCCAGATCGCCGGTCGGAGACACCTTTCTGGCGGTCACCACGGGCTTGGAGTGGTCAACGATCAGCCGGAATTCGATGGGGGCGTCGGCCTTGAACTCCGCGGGCTCCTTCTCGCGGTTGCCGACCTTGTCGACGGCCACGGTGACGAAATCGAAGATGCCTTCCCCCGAGGTCTTGAAGATCATCTTGCCGGTGAGCTTCTTGTCCACGTCGTAGAGGGTCCAGGGGCCGGCGCCCTTCCGGTACCAGACCTCGACGGCCACAGCGCCGCTGCCGCCCACGCCGCGCTCCTTGACGGTGTACTTGATCCACCCCCGGCTCCCGCGCATATGATAGGTCTTGCCCTTGGGCGGCTCCGCGGCTCGCGCGCCGAGAGGGGCGAGGGTCAGGGTCGCCAGCCCCGCGGCCATTATGAAGGAACGGTTCATGTCCGGCACCTCCCGGGAAGGTCTCCAGTGGCGTATCTACCTAATATATTGTGCCTTGGCGGCGTCTCTTTTGCAAGACCATAGGGGGCTCAAAAATGACTTGACAGCTTCCGTGGGGCCGGGGAGAATCGCGGCGCTGAACCGGTCGACGGCACTGGAGAACGTCCATTCCGGTCCCGAGGGCCGCGTCGGGACTCATGCGGGGGAGCCGCTGGAACTCAAAGGCTCGGGTGACGGGAGGAACTGTCCGTGAGCACAATCTCTAAAATCTTCGTGATCCTCAACTTGGTGCTGGCGGTGGCCTTCGCTACCTTTGCGGTCACGCTGTACTCTAAACGGGTGCACTACCACCACCAGAGGGAAGAGCTGAAGTTGGAGATGGACGCCGCGATCAGTAAACGCGACGCCACAATCGTAGAGCGCGACGCCACAATCAAAGATGTCACCGCCAAGCTCACGGACGCCGATCGCTTGAAGGTCGGGTACAAGAACGAGTTCGAGAAGGCCTCCAAGCGGGAGATCGAGGCTAAGGTCCAGAAGGTCGCCGCCGACCAGATGTCCAAGCAGGCCATGGATCAGAAGGAGGTGCTCATCAAGAGCGCCGACGCCATGCGCGGCGAGCTGGCGAGCATTCGCAAGGTGGTGGTGGCCCTCAAGGAGCGCGAGACCGTCCTGCGCGCCAACACCGCCGACCTCAAGAATCAGCGCGACGACCTCAAGACCGATGTCAACAAGGCCCGCGCGGACCTCAACGAGTTGCACCGCGACCACAAGCGCGTCGCCGAGGAACTGGCCAACGCCGAATACGTGATCGCCACCATGATCAAGAAGGGCCACGACGTCTACAAGATCGTGGGGCCCGGCGCGCTGGGCACCATCCCCGACGTGCGCACCAAGGTGGTCGACATCCGCCCGGCCACCGGCCACGTGGCCCTGGGCGCCGGCAAGAAGTCGGGCATCAAGGAAGGCTTCATCTTCCTGATTCACCGCGGCGACCGCTACGTCGGCAAGGTGCGGGTAACCACCGTGTGGGACAACTTCAGCGGCGGCACCATCGTCGAGCGCAAGGCGCCCATCAAGGCCGGCGACGATGCGATGACCGACACCACGCCCGGCGGCGGCTGAGGCTGGCGGGGAGGATATGCCGATGGCTGACGAAGATAAACCCGTAGGCTCGGACAAGCCGCGCAGCAACATCTACACGATCATGCTGCTGGTGACCATGGCCGCCTACATCGCCGGGATTGCCCTGCTGGTCATGGAGATGCAGGACACCGCCAACTTCCGTCACCAACTGATGGGAGACAAGCAGTACCCGACGGCCAGCAGCCAGGAAGCCAGCCCGACACCCAAGAAGAAATAGTCTCCCTGGCCGCCAGGGGCCGCCTCCGCTGGGGGGGGCGGCGATAGCGGAGATTTTGCTGTTCCCCCGGGGCGGGGGCGACGATAAGATAAATGAAGAGCGAGGGGGCTCAGAGCAAGCTCTGAGCCTCGTTTCTAGCGAGAGGGGCCAGACAGCTTCGGAGCGAGCAAGTGAATTTCCCTTTCCTGGGTAGATTTCTTTCCAAGGACATCGGCATAGACCTGGGCACGGCCACCACGCTGGTCTACGTGCGCGGCGAGGGCATCGTGCTGGCCGAACCCTCGGTGGTGGCGGTCTACAAGGGCACCAGCCGGGTGCTTCTGGGGGGCGAGGCCGTCGGCGAGGTGGCCAAGGCCATGCTCGGCAAGACCCCCGGGAACATCGAGGCCATTCGCCCCATGCGCGACGGGGTCATCGCCGACTACAACATTACCGAGGCCATGCTGCGCTACTTCATCCGCAAGGTGCAGCCGCACTCCTGGGGGCTGGCCCCCCAGGTGGTCATCGCCGTTCCCAGCGGCATCACCAGCGTGGAGAAGACCGCGGTCCGAGAGAGCGCCAAGCGGGCGGGCGCCAGCCACGTGCACCTGGTTTCGGAGCCCAAGGCCGCGGCCATCGGCGTGGGGCTGCCGGTGGGCGAGCCGGTAGCCAACATGATCGTGGACATCGGCGGCGGCACCACCGAGGTGGCGGTCATCTCCCTGGGCGGCATCGTGACCTCGGAAAGCCTGCGCATCGCCGGAGACGAGTTCGACGAGGCCATCAGCGATCACATGCGCCGGACCTACAACCTCATGATCGGCGAGTCCACCGCCGAGCGCGTCAAGATCGAGCTGGGCTCGGCCTATCCTCTCGAAGAGGAGCGCACCATGGTGGTCAAGGGCCGGGATCTCATCGCCGGCCTGCC
Organism: uncultured bacterium; assembly: GCA_965370045.1. Lineage (GTDB taxonomy): Bacteria > Planctomycetota > SZUA-567 > JAKLDR01 > JAKLDR01 > CAZONU01. The sequence continues at coordinate 27,633 of CBDUSI010000014.1, forward strand.
GCGCACCGCGACTATCCGCAGCGAGGAGATACGCGAGGCGGTCAAGGGCCCAGTGGACTCCATCCTCGGCGCGGTCAAGCAGACCCTGGAGCGCACGCCGCCCGAGCTCTCCGCCGACCTCATCGACCGGGGCATCATCCTGGCCGGCGGCGGAGCGCTGCTGCGGGGCCTGGACAAGCTGATCGGCCGGGAAACCGGGCTGCCCGTCTCCGTGGCCGACGACCCCATGACCTCCGTGGTCCGGGGCACCGGCGGCATTCTCGAGGACCTGGACCGCCCCGACGTTCGCGAACTCCTGGAAGCCGACTCGGACGTCAGCTAGGGGCGGCAAGGTGCTCCCCCGCGCCCCGCGCGTATCATGATTAAGCTCAATCGTATCCGGATAATCCTGCTCTCGCTGGCCGCCTCCGTCCTGATTCTGGCCGTGCCCGCGGTAATTTCCCGGCGGGTGCGCCTGGCCGCCGCGGACCTCTTCGAGCCGATCACCTCAACGGCGCGCAACCTGCTGGGCGGGGTCCGCGCGCGAATCCGAACCTTTGGCCGGGGCACCCAACTGCAGCAGGAGTTGGAGAAGGAGCGCGGGAAGCGCCTGGAACTGGAGACCCGCCTGGCCGAGAAGGCCGAGGAACTGGCCCGCTACAAGCGCACCCACGAGGAGATCAAGGAACTCCGCAGGGTCCTGGACGAGGCCCGCTACCGGGGGGAGGCCCTGGCCGCCAACGTCATCCGCCGGCCGGGCAAGTGGGAGAGCCACGAGCTGATTGTCGACCGGGGGGCGGCCAGCGGGGTCGAGGCCCGCCTGCCGGTGCTGGCCGGAGAGGCGGTCCTGGGCGTGGTGGAGAATGCCACCGAGAACACCGCCCGGGTCCTGACCCTGGGCCATCCCAAGGTGGCGGTGCCGGCGCGCATTGTGGAAACTCGCCAGCAGGGCCTGGTGGAGACCTCCGGCGGACGGCTCAAGCTCCGCTTCGTGATCCGCGACCCGTCCCATCCCGTGCAGCGCAACCACACGGTGGTTACCAGCGGGCTCGCCGGGATATTTCCCCCGGGCTGCCTGATCGGAACGGTGGCCGCCGGGGTGGCCCCCGCGGAGGGCAAGCCCTTCTACGACATCACCGTCGACCCGCCGCGCACCAGGCCCAATCCCGAGGTGGTCTGGGTGCTCACCAGGCCGGCGCCGGCGAGCAGCAGCAAGAGGCGAGGTGAGTAGTTGCGCGTTTTTCGAATGACCGGGCCCCGCAAAGCTAGATGTACTTCGAGGAGTCCCCGGTGAAGAACTGGTTCCTGATCGTCGCCTTCATCCTCCTGGCGGTCACCGAGGTGTCCCTGGGCCCGGTGCTGGCCACCTCGGGCGGGGCGGGGCCTGACCTGGTGCTGCTCCTGGCCGTCTACGTAGCGCTGGCCGCGCCCTGGAGCGTGCATCCCTTCTTCTACTTCGGACTGGGCACCTTCAGCGACCTCTTCGCCGTGCCCCGGCCGGGACTGCGCGGGTTCACCTACCTCATGGCCGCGCTGGCCATTGAGCGCTTGAGTCCCGGCACTCGCCGGCGCAATCCGCTGGTCTACGCGGTGCTGTGCGCCGTGGCCGGGCTGGGTGTCGAGTTCGTCTACCTGCTGGTCGCCGCGCGCGGCTGGCCGGCCGGACTGGTGGCGGCTTCGGACGTGGCGGTCAAGAGTGCGCTCTTGACCGGCCTTGCCGGCCTGGTCCTGGGCCCGGTGGCCAACCTCATGGCCCGGCTTTTCGGATGGCCGGTGGCGGGCACGCGGCTGTCCTGGAGCCAGCTGATGGCCGCGGCGGCCGCGGGCGCGGGCCGGGCCCCGCGCCCGAAGAAGCGGTGAATCATGTTCGAGCGGCGCATGCAGCTGATGGTGCTGGCCTTCCTGCTGCTGCTGTTGGCCTGCATCGGCAAGCTGGCCCAACTCCAGCTGTGGAGACACCCCAAGTACGCTCTGGCCGCGCTGAGCACCCTGACCAGCGAGGAGCTGGTCAGCGCCCCCCGCGGGCGTATCCTCGACTGTAACGGGAACGTTCTCGCCGAGGACGTGCCCAGCTTCGATATTTCCGTGCGGCCGCGTGAGCTGAGCCCCCACCTCCGCGAAGTGAACATCGAGACGCTGCGGAAGATCCGGGACATTCGCCAACGGCCCCTGGCCGGGTATCGCGCGGCATTCGAGGGCGGATACGAGACGTTCGGCAAGCCCGAATACCGGCCCGAATACCGGCGCAAGTACGGGAAGATATGCGCGGAGGTCGGCGCCGACGAAGATCCTTCCCCGGAGACGCTGCGTGATCTCCGGGCGCTCCACTACCGGGCCGAGCGCAGCGCGGCGATAGACCGGCTGGCCCACAACGAGCCCCTGGTCGCCGAGTTGGCCGCCAGGATCGTCTTCGCCGACGAGCGGTCCCGGACCCAGACCGAGGCCAACCGCCGCCGGCTGGCCAGCCAGCGCGTGGCCCGGGGCTTGGTGGCCTCGCTGGAACACGCCGTCAAGAACTACCGCGGTGACCCGCCCGCGGCGGTGAAGAACATCTCGCGAGCGTCCTGGTACCGCCTGCGGCTGCGCCAACACTATCCGTTAATCTCCGGGGCCGAACCCTTCCCCGGCCTGGTGGCCACCACCAGCGTCCGGCGGCGCTATCCCCACGGGCGCAGGGCCAGCCACATCCTCGGCTACCTGACGTCAATGAAGGAGGGACATTACAGGCGCCTGGCCGTCAACCTGGACGGCATCAAGACCCGCGACCGCGCGCGCGACACCGACAAGCTTCGCGGCCGGCGCTGGTTCTTCAGGCCCAACGAAGGCGAACGCAACTGGCTGCGGCCGCGCGGCCAGCAGGTCCGGGGCCGGACCCTGCCCGACCAGCGGGTCGGCGACTACGGCGTCGAAAACTTCTTCAACCAGCACCTGCGCGGCCTGCACGCCTATCGCACCTGGCGGCTCAAGCTCCAGCCCGGGGGAATTCGCGGCGGCGAGAAGGAGCGGGAGCCGCTCTATTCCTCTCGGCCCCGGCGCGGTGGCGACGTCAAGCTGACCATCGATCTCGGCGTCCAACGCGCCGCGGAGAAAGCCCTGGCCAAGAGCGGCTCTCGCGGCGCGGTGGTGTTCCTGGACCCCAACACCGGGGGCATCGTGGCCATGGCCAGCAGGCCGGACTTCGACCCCACCGCTTTCGTGCGCCGGCGGGAGGGAGAGGTCGAGCGGCTCATGCGGGACCGCAGCAACCCGCTGTTCTGCCGCGCCTACCAGGGCACTTACCCGCCCGGTTCCGTATTCAAACCCATTCTGGGCATCGGCGCGCTTGAGGATGGGGTCATCCGGCCGCGCACAACCTTCTCCTGCTCGCACGGCGTCCAGGTTGGCAACCGCTGGTTCGAGTGCATGTCGACTCACGGCACGGTCGACTTCTACGACGGGGTCCGCAGGAGCTGCAACAGCTACTTCTATCACACCGGCCTGGCCATCAACCGCCGCGACAAGAGCACGCTCAGCCGGTGGGGCCGGGCCTTCGGGCTGGGCCGCGCCACGGGCATCGAGCTGCCCGGCGAGGCCACGGGGCTCATGCCCGACCCCGAATGGAAACGCAGGCGCCCCCGCAGACTGGGCGGCGGTCCCTGGACCGACGGCGACACCTGTAACGCGGCCATCGGGCAGGGCGCCACAGCGGTCACGCCCCTGCAGATGGCGGTGGCCATGGCGGCCTTCGCCAACGGCGGCAAGCTGGTCCGGCCCCACGTCCTGCACTCGCTGCTGCCCGGGCCTGCAAGCCGGAAGATCGAGTCGCGCCAGCTCGGCGAGCGAGGGAACCTGCCGCTCAAGAAGGGCAGCACCGCGCTCAAGCACATGCGCGAGGCCATGGTCCAGGTTGTCAACCGGCTGGGCACCGGGCAGCGGGCCAAGATGAAAAGCGTCGTGGTAGCCGGCAAGACCGGTTCCGCCCAGAACCGTCCGGGGGACCGCACCCATGCCTGGTTCTGCGGCTTCGCGCCCGCCGACGACCCCACTATTGCTTTCGCGGTGGTCCTTGAGAACGCCGGTCACGGCGGTCTAGAGGCCGCCCCTGTCGCCAAGGAGGTCCTGAAGGTGCTCTTCGAGGAGGAGGACGAAGAAGGGGAGAGCCGGGGATGAGGTTCGACCGCCGCGCGGTGAGCCTGCCGCTCAAGAAGCTGCCACTGATGCTCCTGGGCGCGGTTCTGGGGATGGTGGTCTTCGGGGCGCTCTTCGTGACCAGTGCGGCCGGCCACGAGGACGTCCCGCTGGCCAGCAAGCACCTCCTGTGGGCCGTCCTGGGGATGACGGTCTTCTTCGCTGTCTACGCCATCGACTTCCGAGTTTATCTACAGCTGAGCCCCATGTTCTTCGGCATCGCCCTGGTGGCCCTGGCCGCGGTGCTCTTCATGCCCGCGGTCAAGGGCGCGCATTCCTGGTTCCCCCTCGGGCCGGTCAAGCTCCAGCCCTCGGAGTTCATGAAGATCGCCTACATCCTGCTCCTGGCCCGCTACCTGGCAAGCGCCCCCGAGACGCTCCGCCTGCGCGACCTGAGCGCGGCGCTGGGCATCATGCTGGTACCCGTGGGGATGATTCTGATGCAGCCGGACCTGGGCACGGCCATGATCTTCATGCCCGTGGTGGCCGTGGCCGTCTTCGTGGCCGGCGCGCGTATCTGGCACCTCAGCGCGCTGGGCGCCGGGGGGATCGGCGGTGGCTTCTTCCTGTGGCATTTCGTGATGAACTCCATCCAGAAGGGGAGGGTCTACGCCTGGCTCGACCCCGAGCCCCACAAGCTGCAGCAGGCCTACCAACTCTACCAGTCGCAGATCGCCATCGGCTCGGGGGGACTGCTGGGCAAGGGGCTGGGGCAGGGAACCCAGAACCAGTTCGACCTCCTGCCCCTCAAGGAGAGCGACTTCATCTACGCGGTGGTCGCCGAGGAGGGCGGCTTCCTGCGCTCCTCGCTGCTGCTGGTGCTGCTGGCCGTCCTGGTGATGGCCGGGGCGATGATCGCGCTGCGCGCCCGGGACCGCGGCGGGCAGATTCTGGCCGCCGCGGCCACCGCGCTGCTGGCCGGGCAGGCGCTGATCAATATCGGAGTCACCCTGGGCCTGTTGCCCACCACCGGCATCACCTTGCCCTTCGTGAGCTACGGGGGCAGCTCGATGCTCACCAGCTTCATCGCTGTGGGCCTCTTGGCCAACGTCGCCGCCCGCCCCAAGGAACGGGGCATCTTCGGCTGACGCCCCCGGGGGCGCCCCTCCAAAAAGAGCTTGACTGGCCTCAGGGCCGGGCCATAGAATCAGCGTGCGCATACGATTGCGCACGGGGTTTTCGTGAGGCCGCCGGCCGGCCGGGAGGAGGAGTCGTGGACAACTTCGGGGCGGATTTGCTGAGGTCGGTGGCCAGGCTGCGCGACGCGCGCACCCTGCGGGAGTCGAGCTATGACCGGGACGGGGGCAATGCCGACTGGTGGATGTTCGACCCCGGCCAGACGCGCGTCCTGGCCGAGCTCGACGGGCCGGGCTGCATAACCCACATCTGGATGGCCCAGACCGCCAAGAGGCTCTTCGGCACGGCCAAGGCCGACCCTGACCCCGACTTCTTCCGCAAGGTGCTCATAAAGATGTACTGGGACGGGGAGGCCAAGCCCAGCGTGCTGGTTCCCCTGGGGGACTTCTTCTGCCAGGGGCACTCGATAGCCTCGAACTTCTGCTCCCTGCCCTTCTCGGGAAGCACCGTGCAGCACGGCACCTTCGGCGGCGGCGTGGCCCTCAACTGCTACCTGCCCATGCCTTTCCAGAAGCGTTGCCGCATCGAGATGGAGAACCAGAACGACGTTCCCCACCGGCAGTACTTCTACATCGACTACGAACTCTACGACGAGCCGCTGGCCGCCGACATTGCCTATCTGCACGCCCAGTGGCGCCGGGAGAACCCCACCGACGGCTGGGGACATGAGGTGCAGGTCAACACCCCCGAGGCCAACGTCGCCAACCTGGACGGGAAGGGCAACTACGTGATCCTGGAGGCCGAGGGACGCGGGCACTACATCGGCTGCAACATATCCATCACCAACTTCCAGGGCACCTGGTGGGGCGAGGGCGACGACATGATCTGGGTGGACGGCTACAAGTGGCCGCCGGACCTGCACGGCACGGGCAGCGAGGACTACTTCAGCCAGGCCTGGTGCATGCAGCCCAACGCCTACCCCTTCAGCGGCTCCAGCCTCTGGGAAAAGGACAAGCTCCCCTACCAGACGTGCTACGTCTTCCATCTGACCAACCCGGTTCATTTCCGCAAGTCGATCCTGGCGACCATCGAGCACGGCCACGGCAACCACCTGGCCAACGACTACGCCTCCACCGCCTACTGGTACCAGCTCGAACCCCACAAGCCCTTCGGGATTCTCCCTGTAGCCAAGCGCCTGCCAGTCCGCACCGACCTGGGCGTCTTGCCGGTCATGCCCGCGCGCGCGCCGAAAGCGAAACTCAACGCCGAGATGAAGCGCATGAAGAAGCAGGCGGCGCGTAAGGCCGCGGCGCGCAAGCAGGCCGGCGGCAAGCGGAAGGCGCGAAAGAAGAAGGCGTAGCCGTTTCAGCCCGCAAGCCTCCGGGAGCCCCGTCCAGTTGGCGCGGCTCCCGGTTTTCATTGCGCCCATTCTGCCCGGCGGATAACATATCCCCCGTGAAGATCGGGATACTCATCATCGGCGCGGGACCGGCCGGGCTGGCCGCTGCGCGGCAGCTGGCTCGAAAGAGCCGCGAAGACTGGCTGCTCGTCGAGCGCGAGGCGGTGGCCGGCGGGCTGTCGGCCAGCTTTCGCGACGAGGCCGGCTTCACCTGGGACCTCGGCGGCCACGTGGTCCACTCGCACTACGCGGCCTTCAGCGAGTTCGTCGACGAGGTCATGGGCGGCGACCTCATCGAGCACCGCCGGCGGGCCTTTATCCGCATCGCCGGGCGCTGGGTGCCATATCCTTTTCAGAACAACCTCCACCACCTGCCCGAGAAGCTGCGCGAAGAGTGCGTCGCCGGGATGGTCGCCGCGCGCGAGTCGGGCGCGGACCCCTCCGCGGCAGCGGACTTCAGCGCGTGGGTGGACGCGGCTTTTGGACGTGGAATCGCCGAGCGCTTCATGCGGCCCTACAACCGCAAGCTGTGGTGTTGCGAACTCGCCGAGATGTCCGCCTCCTGGGTCGCCGGCCGGGTCAGCCGGCCGGACCTCGACGAGCTTATTGCCAACGTGAAGGCCGGCCGCGACGACGACGGCTACGGGGCCAACGCCACCTTCACCTTCCCGAAGAGCGGTGGCACCGGCGAGCTCTGGCGCCGCCTGGCCGAGTCTCTGCCGCAAGACAAGCTGCGCTTCGGCGCGGCGGCGACCGGGCTGGACGTCCAGAAGCGCGCCTGCCGCCTGGCCGACGGGAGCGAGATCGAGTACGGGCACCTGATCTGGACCGCCCCGCTCACCGAGCTGGTCGGCCTCGCGGGGCTCGCCGAGTTGGAGGCGGTCGCCGGGAAGCTGGAGCACAACTCCGCCGAAATCCTGGGCCTGGGGCTGGCCGGCTCGCCGCCCGAGTCGGTGCGCGAGAAGAGCTGGATGTATTTCCCCGAGCCGCGCTGTCCCTTCTACCGCGTGACGGTCTTCAGCAACTACTCCCCGGACAACGTGCCCCATCCGGGGGAGACCTGGTCGCTGATGCTGGAGGTCGCCCGCAAGCCCAACTGGCCCTCGAAACCCGAAGAGCTCTGGTCCAAGGTGACCCAGGCAATCAGGAGCGAGGGGCTGGTCGCCGCCGAGGCCGGGGTGGTTTCCCGCTGGCACCGGACGCTGAGCTACGCCTACCCGCTGCCCACCGTGGGGCGCGACGCGGCCCTGGCCGAGATCGTCCCCGCGCTGGAAGAGAAGTCCATCTATCCCCGAGGGCGCTTCGGCGCCTGGCGGTACGAGGTCGGCAACATGGACCACTGCTTCATGCAGGGCCTGGAGGTCGTTGGCCGGATTCTCGATGGCGAGCCCGAGCCGGTGCTGGCGGGGAAGGCGTGAACCCCGGGAACACCACCGCGGTGATCACCGGCGGGCAGGAGTTCTGGGCGCCGGGGTCGAGCCAGGGGCTGCGCATGGCGCTGGCCCTGGGCGCGGTCGGCTGCCAGGTCCTTTATGTTGAGTGCGGCGGGACCGGCGCGCTCTTCCGCGAGCGGACCGCATCGCTGGATGAGGTCAGCCCCGGCGTTCACGAGCACCCCGAGAAGCCGGGCTTCTTCCTGGCCCGCGCGTCGCGCCTGCCGGGCGCGCGCCTGTCCTTTCCCAACGCCGCCCGCTACTTCCACTGCCGGTCGGCCTCCCGGAAGGCGGCGGCCTTTCTGGACGCCCGCGCCGGCGGTCGGGAGGTACTGGCGGTCCACTACGGATGGTTCTTCCCGGAGTTTCTGTCCGGCCGCGAAGGTGTCAGACACGTCTACGAATGTCTCGACGACCACACCGCGGCGCTTAACATCCGCGGCAGCGGGTGGCGAAAGCGCTACGTGTGCAAGGTCGAGGACCGCCTGCTGGCCCGCGCGGACCTGACCGCCTTCTCGAGCCCGATCCTGGCCGAGTCGCGGAGGGAGACGGCCAGGCGCGCCGAGGTCATCCCTCTGGGCGTGGAGGCGGAGCACTTCGCGCGTTCCCCGGAACGCGATCCCCACGAAGAGAGAAACATAGGCCGGCCGCGGGTGGGCTTCCTCGGGCAGGTCACCGACCGCGAGGACTGGGGGATGGTCGCTCGCGCCGCGGGGCTGGCCCCCGAGTGGCAGTGGGTGGCGCTCGGGCCGCAGGGCGAAGTCGAACTGCCCGGCGGCGTTGCCAACCTGCACTTCCCGGGTCCCGCGCCCTACGCCGAGCTGCCCGACTGGCTGGGCAACTGGGAGGCGGCCTTCGTGCCCCTGGCCGACAGCGAGTTCAACCGCGCGGCCTGGCCGCTCAAGTTCTACGAGCTGCTGGCCGCGGGGCTCCCCGTGGCCTCGGCGCCCATCCCGGCGGCGGCGGCGCTGGAAAAGGACACCGGCGGGCTGGTGGTCCCGGCAGCCGGCTGGGGCGCGGAGGATATGGCGGCGGCGGTGAAGCGCGCGCTGGAACTCCGCGAGCGCGCCCGGGCCGAGGGTCCGGCATTCGCGGCGCGGCACTCCTGGACCGCGCGCGCCGAGCGCATACTGGAACTGCTGGACTGAAGGGCTGCAATCTTCAGCGCAGGCCGTCGCTTGACAGCGCCGTCGGGGTCGCCTACATTCGACGCTCGGAACGTCTGATCGAAGGGGGCGCCTGATGAAGTTCAGGGTGACCGAAGTCAGCCAGGTGGTTGCGGTAACTCCCAACCGTATTGGCATGAGCGAGGAGATTTTCGCCAAGCTGTCCTCAGCGGGAATCAACGTGCACAGCCTGTGCGCCTACTCCATGGGTTCCAAGGGCGTATTCATGCTCCAGACCTCCGACGACGAGAAGGTCTCCAGGCTGCTGGACAAGAGCAAGCACGACATCTCCATCGAGAACGTCCTCATGGTGATCACCGCGAGCAAGGTGGGCGCCGCCGCGGAGATCACCCGCAAGCTGGGCATCGCCGAGGTGGACATAGAGTACATGTACGCTTCCAGCCACGACGAGAGCGACGCGGCCATCGTCCTCAAGTGCCGCGACAACGACCGGGCCATCGCGGCGCTGACCTAGTTTTGACACCCGCTCTCAGTTACCTATAATCCGTTCTCTCGGGGGCTGCCGGGTGCAGCCCCTTGTCCGAGAGAAGAAGGAGGAGAAGAGTGTTCACGGCCAAGGTCGGCCTTATCGGTCTGGGAACCGTGGGAACCGGCGTCGCCCGGCTGCTCACCGAGCGCCGCGCGGAGATCGCCGCGCGCACCGGCGTGGACCTGGAGCTGGTCGCCGCCGCGGACCTGGAGGAAGACCGCGCCCGGAACCTGGACCTGGCTGAGGGGGTCTTCACGGCCGACGCCGAGGGCCTGCTGGCCCGCGATGACCTGGACGTGGTCGTCGAACTGATCGGCGGGCTGGAGCCGGCCGGGTCCTTCGTGAAGAAGGCCCTGGCCGCCGGACTCGGTGTGGTCACCGCCAACAAGCACCTGGTGGCCGAGCGCTTCGGGGAACTGGCCTCCGCGGCGCGAGCCGGCGGCACCGAGCTCTTCTTCGAGGCCGCGGTGGCCGGGGGCATCCCCTTACTCAAGAGCCTGCGCGAGGGCCTGGCCGCCAACCGGGTCACGGCGGTGACGGGCATCGTCAACGGCACCTGCAACTACATCCTCACCGAAATGTCCGAGCGAGGCGAGTCCTTCGACCGTATCCTGGCCGCCGCCCAGAAGGCCGGCTACGCCGAGGATCCGCCCACCCTGGACGTGGCCGGACACGACTCGGCCCACAAGTTGACCATCCTGGCCGCGCTGGCCTTCGGCCAGCTCTTCGAGCTCAAGGACGTCCACGTCGAGGGCATCGAGAGGATAACCCCCGCGGACATCCGCTGCGCGGCGGAGATGGGCTTCGTGGTCAAGCTCCTGGCCATCGGCCGGCGGACCGAGGACGGCGTCGAGCTGCGCGTGCATCCCGGCCTGCTGGAACGCCACCATCCCCTGGCCTCGGTGGAGGGGGTCTTCAACGCCGTGCTGGTCGAGGCGGACACCGCCGGGCGGCTGATGTTCTACGGACGCGGCGCGGGGCAGAACCCCACCGCCAGCGCGGTGGTCGCGGACCTCGTCGACGCCGCCCGCTGGCGCGCGCTGCCCGAAGGCTCGCGCACCCACCGCGGGGCGGAGCTGGAACCCGGCAGGGTGCGGCCCATGGCCGAGACCCGCTCGCGCTACTTCATCCGCTTCAACGTGGCCGACGAGTTCGGGGTGCTGGGCGCTCTGGCCACCGAACTGGGCCGCCACCAGGTCTCCATCCAGCTGGTCTCCCAGAAGCAGAAACGTCCCGACGGGGTGGTCCCGGTGGTAATGCTCACCCACCCCGCGCGGGAAGCCGACTTCCAGGAGGCGATCAAAACCATAGACGCACAGGACTTCGTCCTGGAGCCGACTGCGTTTATCCGCTCGAGCGTCGAATAGAGTGCCGGCCATGAAGCACCTGCTGGTAATCCCCGACGGGTTCGCCGACCATCCCCTGAGCGTGCTCAAGGGCCGCACTCCGATAGAGGCGGCGGTCACCCCGCAGATGGACGTGCTGGCCCGCGAGGGCCAGGTGGGCCTGTCCGCCAATATCCCCCGGGGCATGGAGTCGGGCTCGGACGTGGCCTGCATGAGCCTGATGGGCTACGACCCCAAGAAGTACCACACCGGGCGCGCACCGCTGGAGGCGGTCAGCCTGGGGGTCGAGCTCGGTGACAACCAGGCCGCCTTCCGGGCCAACCTGGTCACCGTCGCCGAGGGGGTGATGGTCGACTACTCCGCGGGACACGTCAAGAGCGGCGAAGCCGCGATGCTGATGGGAGCACTGCGCCAGGCCCTGGCCGACGAGCCGGTCACGCTCTACTCCGGGGTCGGTTACAGGAACATCCTGGTCACCGACCACACCGAAAGCCTTCGGGCCAAGACCACCCCGCCGCACGACTTCACCGGCCGTCCGCTGGAGGGTCACTGGCCCAAGGGACGGGGCGCCGACTTCCTGCGCCACATCATGGACGTATCCGCCGGGGCGCTGGGCGATCACGAGGTCAACGAGGTCCGCGTCTCGCTGGGCGAGAACCCCGCCAACATGGTCTGGTTGTGGGGTGGGGGCACCCGCCCGGTGCTGCAGAGCTTCGCCGAAAAGTGGAACGTCTCCGGGGCGATAATCACCGCCGTTGACCTGCTCAGGAGCATCGGCATGCTGGCCGGCTTCGAGATACTCAAGGTCCCGGGGGCCACCGGATACCTGGACACCGACTACGCCGCCAAGGGCGCCGCCGCCGCCCAGGCCCTGGAGAAACACGATCTGGTAGTGGTCCACGTGGAGGCTCCCGACGAGGCCGGTCACGGGGGCAAGGCGCTGGCCAAGCTGAAGAGCCTGGAACGCATCGACGCGGAGATCGTCGCGCCGCTGGCGGAACTCGGACGCAGTCGCGGAGACCTGCGCATAATGATCGCCGCGGACCACGCCACGCCCGTCGAGGTCCGCACTCACACTGCCGAGCCGGTGCCCTTCCTGCTGTGGGGACCGGGGGTCGAGCCCAACGGCGCCGCGGCCTTCAACGAGACCGCCGCCAAGGGCACCGGGCTGCGCGAGAAGCGCGGGCACCGGCTGATGGCCCGCCTCCTGGACCGGGAAGCGCAGGGCTGAGCCGTGGCCGGGAAGCCGCTGGTCGTCCAGAAGTACGGGGGCACCTCGGTGGCCACCGCCGAGCGCATCCTGCACTGCGCCCGGCGCACTGCCAAGCTGGTCCGTTCGGGGCACCGCGCGGTGGTGGTGGTCAGCGCCATGGGCGGCGCCACCGACGATCTCATTGCCCTGGCCAAGCAGGTCAATCCCCGGCCCCCCGAGCGGGAGATGGACATGCTGCTGGCTACCGGCGAGCAGGCCTCCACGGCGCTGTTCAGCATGGCCCTGGAGGGGATGGGCGTATCCGCCGCGGGCTTCACCGCGCACCAGGTGGGCATCCGTACCGATGGCATCTTCACCCGCGCGCGGATAACCGGGGTGGACGCCGGCCGGCTGCGCCGCGAGCTGGGCGCGGGAAAGACCTGCGTGGTGGCCGGCTTTCAGGGGATAACTGAAGACCTGGACATCACTACTCTGGGCCGGGGAGCCAGCAACGTCACCGCGGTGGCCCTCGCCGCGGTGCTCGGCGCGACGCGCTGCGAGATACTCACCGACGTGGACGGGGTCTACACCGCCGACCCCCGGCTGGTGCCCGGCACCCGGCGCCTGGCGCGCATCAGCCACGAGGAGATAATGGAGCTGGCCAGCATGGGCGCGCGGGTGATGCAGACCCGCACCGTGGAACTCGCCAAGAAGAACAACGTGGAGCTGATGATCGGCTCGAGCTTCGTCGAGGGGCCGGGCACGCTGGTGGTCGAGGAGGAGCCCGAAATGGAAGAGGTGGCGGTCAGCGGCCTGGTGCTCAACGCCGACGAGGCCAAGGTCACCGTCGAGGCGGTCATCGACAGGCCGGGGATGGCCTCGCGGATATTCGAGTTCCTGGCCGAGCGGCACATCAACGTGGACATGATCGTCCAGAACGTCTCCGGCCAGGCCGGCTGCACCGACGTGACCTTCACGGTGGGCAGGGCGGACCTGGATGCCGCCAAGGACGCGGCCCGCGCGCTGGTCAGGCAGGGGATAGCCAAGGGGGTCCGCGCCGACGAGAACGTCGCCAAGCTCAGCGCCGTGGGCCTGGGCATGCGCACCCACGCGGGCGTCGCCGCCAGGATGTTCAGCACCCTGGCCGCGGAGCGGATAAACATCCAGATGATCTCCACCAGCGAGATCAAGATATCGGTGGTGGTCGACGAGGCCGATGGCCCCCGGGCGGTGCGCGCGCTGCACCGGGCCTTCGACCTGGAAGCGGGGAGAAAAGGCGGGAAGCGGAAGGCAGCCAGCGGCCGCAAGCCCGCCCGAAAGATTAAGCCTGCCGGCAAGAAGAAGGCAAGCTCGAAGAAGACAACCGGCAGGAGGAAGAAGAGATAATGGCTGCAAAAAAGAAGAAACCGGCCTTAAGGGCCAAATCGAAAGCGAAGCCCTCTCCCAAGAAGGAGCGGGTGCTGATCTACGACACCACTTTGCGGGACGGCGCGCAGAGCGAGGGCATCTCCTTTTCGCTGGAGGACAAGCTGGACATCGCCCGGCAGCTCGACGACCTGGGGGTCGCGTACATAGAGGGCGGCTGGCCGGGAAGCAACCCCAAGGACATGGCCTTCTTCAAGGCCGCGCCCGCGCTGGGCCTCGCCCGCGCCCGGATGACCGCCTTCGGCTCCACGCGCAAGGCCGGCTCGCGGGTGGCCTCCGACCCCAATATCCGCGCGCTGGTCGGCGCGGACACTCCGGTCGTCACCGTTTTCGGCAAGAGTTGGAAGCTCCACGTCACTGACGCGCTGAGGACCTCGCTGGCCGAGAACCTGCGCATGATCCGCGACTCGGTGCACTACCTCAAGTACCACGTCGACGAAGTGATCTACGACGCGGAGCACTTCTTCGACGGCTACCGCGCGGACCCCGACTACGCCCTCAAGACGCTGGCCGCCGCCGCCGAGGCCGGCGCCGACTGGCTGGTGCTCTGCGACACCAACGGCGGGTCGCTGCCCGGGTTCGTCGCCGAGGCCACTGAGCTGGTCATCGCCAAGTTGGGGCTGCCGGTGGGCATCCACTGTCACAACGACTCCGGGCTGGCCGTGGCCGGCACGGTCGCCGCGGTCGGCAGCGGGGCGCGCATGGTGCAGGGCACGATGAACGGCCTGGGCGAGCGCTGCGGCAATGCGGATCTCGTTACCGTGCTGCCGGTCCTGCAGTTCAAGATGGGGCTGGCCTGCCTGTCGGATGACAAGCTCTCCCGGCTCACCCGGGTGAGCCGTTACGTCGACGAGATCGCCAACCTGCACCCCAGCGACAACCAGCCCTTCGTGGGCCGCAGCGCCTTCGCCCACAAGGGCGGGGTGCACGTCTCGGCGGTCAGCCGCAACACCGCCACCTACGAGCACATCGACCCCGCGAAGGTCGGCAACGTCCGGCGCGTGCTGGTCAGCGAACTCTCCGGCAGGGGCAACGTCCTGGCCCTGGCCGGCGACCGCTACGACCTGGCCGCGCATCCCGAGCTCATGAAGCAGATCGTCGAGCGCGTCCAGGAGCTCGAGAGCCAGGGCTACCAGTTCGAGGCCTCCGAGGCCAGTTTTGACTTACTGGTCCGCAAGGCCATGGGCGACTACCGGCCCTTCTTCAAGCTGCTGGGCTTCCGGGCCTCCAGCGACTACTCAGAGGAGGGCGTGGAGCGCACCGAGGCCACCGTCCGCCTGGAGGTCGACGGCCACGTGGAGCACACCGCCAGCCAGGGCAACGGCCCGGTCAACGCCCTGGACGGCGCGCTGCGCAAGGCCCTGGGGCCGTTCTACCCGGAGCTGGCCGAAGTCCAGCTCATTGACTTCAAGGTCCGGGTAATAGACGCCAAGGATGCCACCGCCGCCTACGTGCGCGTCACCATTGAGAGCGCCGACAAGACTGAGCGCTGGAACACCGTGGGGGTCAGCGAGAACATCATAGAGGCCAGCTGGAAGGCGCTGATAGACTCCATCGAGTACAAGCTGCTCAAGGAGCGCGTCCCGCGGAAGGCCAAGGGCCGCAAGAAGCCGCCGCGCTCGAAGAAGAAGGCGGCGACGAAGAGGAAACGGTAGCGTCCGGCAACCGGGACGTCCGGGAGAAGCCATGCCCAAGAAGAAGCCACAGGAACTGGCCACCCGCTACGACCCGGGGGACGTCGAGGCGCGGATATACAAGGCCTGGGAGAAGGAGGACTGCTTCGCCTCCTCCCCGGAGGAGGACCGCAAGGCCTACTGCGTGGTCATTCCCCCGCCCAACGTCACCGGCGCGCTGCACGTGGGCCACGCGCTCAACAGCACCGTGCAGGACATCCTGGTCCGCGCGCGGCGCATGCAGGGCCGCAACACGCTGTGGCTGCCGGGCACCGACCACGCGGGCATCGCCACCCAGAACGTGGTCGAGAAACAGCTGGCCAAGGAGGGCACCAACCGCGAAGAGCTCGGCCGCGAGAAGTTTCTGAAACGCGTCTGGAAGTGGAAGGACGAGTACGGCGACCGCATCCTCGGCCAGCTCCGGCGCCTGGGCTGCTCCTGCGACTGGTCGAAGCTGCGCTTCACCATGGACGAGGGCCTGGCCAAGGCGGTCAGCGAGGCCTTCTGCCGGCTGTTCGAGAAGGGGCTGATCTACCGCGGGCACTACCTGGTCAACTGGTGCCCGCGCTGCCGCACCGCGCTGGCCGACATTGAGGTCAAGGCCCAGGAGACCGAGGGCTGGCTCTGGCACATCCGCTATCCCTCAGTCGACGGGCGCTTCTCGGTCACGGTGGCCACCACCCGCCCGGAGACCATGCTGGGCGACACCGCCGTGGCCGTCAACCCGGAGGACGAGCGCTACGAGGAGATGGTCGGCAAGAAGCTGCGCCTGCCGCTCGTCGACCGCGAGATCCCGGTGATCGCCGACGAGGCCGTGGACATGGGCTTCGGCACCGGGGCGGTCAAGGTCACCCCCGCGCACGACCCCAACGACTTCGAGATCGGGAACCGCCACGATCTGGAGCGCATCTCGATCATGGACGAGGACGCCAGGATCACCGCCGCGGGCGGGCCCTACGCGGGGATGGAACGTCTGTCGGCCCGCGAGAAGGTGCTCGACGATCTCAAGGCGGCCGGACTTCTGGAGAAGACCGAACCGCACCAGCACGCGGTGGGCCACTGCTACCGCTGCCAGGCGGTGGTCGAGCCCTTCCTCAGCGACCAGTGGTTCGTGAAGATGAAGCCCCTGGCCGCCGCGGCCATCGAGGCCACCGAAAGCGGCCGCGTCAAGTTCCACCCGGCCCGCTGGGAGAAGGTCTACCTCTCCTGGCTCAATAACGTGCGCGACTGGTGCATCTCCCGGCAAATCTGGTGGGGCCACCGCATTCCGGTCTGGTACTGCCAGAGCTGCGAGAACGTGATGGCCGCGCGCACCGCGCCCGAGAAGTGCGACCGCTGCGGGGCGGACGAGCTGGAGCAGGACGAGGACGTCCTGGACACCTGGTTCAGCTCCTCGCTGTGGCCGTTCTCGACGCTGGGCTGGCCCGAGGAGACCGAGGACCTCGAGTACTACTACCCGACGGACGCCCTGGTGACCGACCGGGGCATCATCTACTTCTGGGTGGCCCGCATGGTGATGATGGGCCAGGAGCTGATGAAGAACGTTCCCTTCCGGGACGTGTGCATCCACGGCACGGTGCTCGACGACATCGGCCGCAAGATGTCCAAGAGTCTGGGCAACGGCATCGACCCGCTGGAGATGATCGAGCAGTACGGCGCCGACGCGGTCAGGTTCAGCCTGATGGTGCTGACCACAGAGGGCCAGGACGTCAAGCTCAGCCCCAGCAAGTTCGAGATGGGCCGCAACTTCGCCAACAAGGTCTGGAACGCCAGCCGCTTCGTGCTCATGAACGTGGAGGGCCTGGAGGCCCCCGAAGCGCCCCTGAGCGACGAGAACCTGGACGTCAGCGACCACTGGATACTCTCGCGTCTGGAGCGGGCCATCGAGCGGACCACGCTGGCCATCGGCGCCTTCCGCTTCAACGACGCCGCCCAGGCCAGCTACGACTTCGTGTGGCGCGACCTCTGCGACTGGTACGTGGAACTGGCCAAGAGCCGCCTGCGCGTCGCCGAGGATGGCGGCGACACGCTGCTGGCCACCAACGTCAGGCGCATGCTGGCCTACCTGCTGGACCGCGCGCTGCGCCTCCTGCACCCCCTGACCCCCTTCATCACCGAGGAACTCTGGACCCACCTGGGCCGGGCCGCGCCCGACCGGGAGTGCTTCTCGCTGGCCGCCGCGCCGGAGGGCGAGCGCCTGGTGGGGGCCGCCTGGCCGCAGCCGACCGAGGGGCGCCGCGACGAGGCGCTGGAGACCGAGTTCTCCCTGATGCAGGACATCGTCCGCGAGGTGCGCTCCGTGCGCCAGAAGCAGGGCGTGCCGCTCAAGGAGAAGGTCGAGCTGGTCCTGGTCCCGGAGACGGAAGCCAAGCTGCCCGATCTCGGCCCGCACCTGGCGCTCATCGCCGAGATGGCCGGCACTGAGTTACCAGTCATCAAGCCGGACCTGGACGAGAAACCCGCCGGCTTCGCCAGCGCGGTCCTGACCGGCCTGAAGATATTCATGGGCCTCGGCGCGCACCACGACGCCGGCGCCGAGCGCGAGCGCCTCGAACACCTCCTCGGCAAAGAGGAGGACCACCTCCGCCGCAGCGAGGCGCGACTGGGCAACGAGGCCTTCCTCAAGAAGGCCCCCGGGCACCTGGTCGAGAACTACCGGGCCCGTCGCCGGGAGATCGTCGGGCGCATCGCGGGCATCAAGAAGTCGCTGGAAGGCCTGGAGTAAGTTCGGGGGACGGAGGTCAGCATGTACGTTACGAGGGCCGGCGAGATGCCCGCCCAGAAGCTGGACCTGGGCGGCGCGGCGGGCAGCAGCATCAAGTGGCTGATCGGCCCGGCCGAAGACGCCAATAACTTTTCCATGCGCCTGGTGACCGTGGCCCCCGGGGGGCGCACCCCGGACCACGCCCACGACTGGGAGCACCAGTGGTACGTGCTCTCGGGAAGCGCCGAGGCCGTGGACGCCGACGGCGGGCGTCACGCGCTGGAGCCCGGCTCGGTGGTCTACATCCCCGAGGACGAGCGTCATAATATTCAGAACACGGGGGGGCGAGCCCCTGGAGCTCATCTGCATGATCAAGTGCACGCCGGAGAGCGCTCCGGGATATCAGCCGCCGACGAGCTGCGGTTAGCTCCGCGCTTCAAATCCCTTCCGGGGGAGCCACATGACCCGCGCCGACCGGTTCTTCCAGGTCCTGCTCATTGCCTCCACGTTCTGCCTCTCCTGGCTGCTCTTCATGGCCGTCCACGAGTTGGGCCACGTCCTGGGCGCGCTGACCACTGGCGCCGAAGTAGAGCGCGTAATCCTCGGGCCGCTGTCTATATCCGAAACTGTCCTGGGCGAGAACCCGCATCCCCTGGTCGTCGTCTGGGCCGGGCCGGTACTCGGCTCACTCCTGCCCCTGGCGCTCTGGGGGCTTTTGCAGCTCCTGAAGTGCTCGCGTGCGTACCTGGCGCGCTTTCTTGCCGCGTTCTGTCTCGTCGCCAACGGCGCGTACATCGGCGCGGATGCCTTCTATCAGAATGGCGATGGATGGGTGATGGCGTTCTACGGGACGCCGGTGTGGGTCATGGTGCTTTTCGGCATAGCCGCCTTCGTCCCCGGCTTCTGGCTCTGGCACCGGCAGGGCAAGTTCTTCGGAATGGGGGAGGCCCGCGGCCGGGTTAGTCGCGCCGACGCGGTGGCGGTTTTCATAGCATTGGTCGTCACCGTTGCCGCCGAGTTGGCCTTCTTGCAGCGCTCCCTTGATTAACGCGCCGCACGCCCCTAGAATCCCCTCGCGCACGAACGGAAAGGAAGGCAGATGCTCTCTCTGGAGTTCATCCGCGAGAACCCCGACCTCGTCAGGAAAGCTGCCGAGGAGAAGGGCGACCCGGTCGACGTGGACCGGGTATTGGAGTTGGACGCCCAGCGCCGCAAGGCGCTCACGGAAGTCGAGGCGCTCAAGGCCGAGCGCAACGCCGGCAGCAAGCAAGTCGGCGCGCTGATGAAGTCCGACCGTGGGGCCGCCGAGAAGCTCAAGGCCCGCATGAAGGAGCTCGGGGACCGGATCAAGGACGTGGAAACCGGCCTCGGCGAAGTCCAGGCCGAACTCGACGCGCTGCTCCTGGCCGTCCCCAACGTCCCCGACGAAGCCAGCCCCCAGGGCCGGACCGAGGCCGATAACGTCGAGTTGCGCACCTGGGGCCAGAAGCCCGCCTTCGACTTCGGGCCGGCGCCCCACTGGGAGCTGGGCGAGAAGCTGGGGATTCTCGACTTCAAGCGCGCCGCGAAGATATCCGGCAGCGGCTTCGCCGTCCTGCGCGGCGGCGCGGCGCGGCTGGAGCGCGCGCTGGTCAGCTACATGCTGGACCTGGCGCGCGAGGCCGGCTACACCGAGGTCTTCGCGCCTTATCTGGTCAACCGCAAGGCCATGACCGGCACCGGGCAGATCCCCAAGCTCGAAGACGACATGTACCACCTGGACCGCGAGGACTACTTCCTGGTGCCCACCGCGGAGGTCTCGGTCACCAACATGCACGCCGGCGAGACCTTCGGGGCCGCTCAATTGCCAATGAAGTACTGCTGCTACTCGGCGTGCTTCCGGCGGGAAGCGGGCAGCTACGGCAAGGACACTCGTGGCATGGTTCGCGTACACCAGTTCAACAAGGTCGAGCTGCTGAAGTTCGCGACGCCCGAGACCAGCGCCGCCGAGCACGAGTCGCTGCTGGCCGACGCCGAGCGCGTCCTCCAGGGACTGGGGCTGCATTACCGCGTGAGCGAGCTCTGCCGCGGGGAGTTGTCCTTCGCCGGCGCGCGCTGCTTCGACCTGGAGGTCTGGGCCCCGGGGATGGGCAAGTACCTGGAAGTCTCCAGCGTGTCGAACTTCCGGGACTTCCAGGCGCGACGGGCCAACATCCGCTATCGCGGGGGGCAGGACAAACCGCAGTTCTGCCACACCCTGAACGGCTCGGGCACCGCGCTGCCCCGGCTGGTCGTGGCCCTCCTGGAGTCCGGCCAGGCGGCCGACGGCACGGTCCTCCTGCCCGAGGCGATCCGCCCCTACATGGGCGGCGTCGAGCGGCTGGAAGCCGAATAGAACCGGGGCCCGTTCCCGTCATCGTCTTCGGAAGCGGAGTGATCTAGGAGGAAGACGCCTTGCCGACGCGCATTGTACTGCTCACAGCGGCTCTGCTTGCTTGTTTGTCCTGCCTGCCGGGCGCAACCGGCGCACTCGCCGGGGAGATCGCGACGCTCACCGTCCAGGAGCAGGTCGGCGCGCCGCGCCGCGACGAGCCGGTGCGCATGGGGATCCCGCTGCCCAAGGGGCTCGTCAAGAACGTCAACGAGTTGGCCCTCCTCGACGCCGGCGGCCGGCCGGTGCCCTGCCAGTTCAAGGCCGTGGCCACGTGGTTGGAGGACAAGTCCCTGCGCTGGGTGCACGTGATCTTCCGCGCGGCGGTGCCGGCCAAGGGCAAGGCGCTCTTCAAGCTGGTGGAGGGCAAGGCCGCGGTCACCGCCGGCAAGATGAAGATCTCCGGCTCCGGTGCGGCGGTCACCGTGGAGAACGGCGTTCTCCGGCTGGTGATCAAGGGCCCGGGTTTCAACGGCATCGACTCCGCCTGGTTCGACCCCGCCGGCAAGTTCGGCGCCGATACCCAGGTGATCAAGTCGCACGCCGAGGGCTTCGTGGCCACTATCGGCGGCAAGACCTACAAGGCGGCCGCGGACTCCAAGGTCAGCGTCGAGGAGCAGGGCACCGAGGGCGCGGTGATCAAGGTCACCGGCAAGCTGGTCTCCGGCGGAGACGGCCCCTTCACCTACACCTGCTACATCCACGTCTTCCAGGCCTCCCCCGAGGTGCGGATGACCTTCGCCTACACCAACACCCAGGGCGCCAAGCCCGCCGACTTCGTCAAGATGCAGGACCTCTCCCTGGTGCTGCCCACCACCGCAACCGGCGGAACGGCCAAGGTCGGCGGGGAGGGCAAGGTCTTCTCCGGCAAGAGCGCCAAGATCGTCGCGGTGGACTCGGACACCTGCGACATCTTTATCGCCGGGCAGAAGACCGGCAGCGCCAAGGGCAAGAGCACCAAACCCTTCACCACCGGCTGGGCGGCGCTCTCCTCCGGGCGCAAGGGCCTGGCCGCCGGGGTGCGCTGGTTCTGGCAGATGCACCCCAAGGCGGTCGAGGCCGCCGCCGACGGCAAGCTGCGCGTGGCGCTCTTCGCGAGAGAGGTCAAGAAGCCCCTGGACGTCTACATGGGCCAGGGCCGCACGCACTACGTGACGCTGCTCTTCGGCGCCGGCCGCACCGACGCCGCGCTCCTGGAGTTCTTCTCCGGCCGGCAGATGCCGCTGCGCGCGGCATGCACCCCCAAGTACTACTGCCGGGTAAGCCAGGCCTTCGGACCCATCGTCGACTCCGATCCGGCGCTCTTCCCCGCGGAACTGGCCGCCGCGCTCAAGCAGTACGACGGCGCCCTCAAGTCCTCGATCAAGTTAATCGAGGCCAAGATCGACGGCCACACCTACGGCGGCGTCAGGATGGACAGCTACGGCTACTACCCCTGGGGCGACGTCTTCCACTGGGCCGAGGCCAGCGGCGTCAAGGACCCCTGGAACATCCAATGGGAGTCGAACTACTACGACTATCCCTGGGCGTGCCTGCTGCAGTTCGCGCGGACCGGAGACCTCGAATACCTGGACATCGGCGACCGCCACGGCCTGCACCTCGCCGACGTATTCATGTGCAAGTGGCACCCCAAGGAGCACCTGCGGGGCGCCTGCCGCTACTCCCCGCCGGCCAACCACGTGGGCATGGCCCAAGACTACAAGAACCCCAAGCCCTACGTCTCGGTGGAGTTCAACCACCACAAGGCGCTCAGCATCCTGACCCGCTACCTGCTGCTCGGTGACCTGCGGGCCCGCGACGACTTCATGCTGGCGCTCAACAACGCGACCCTCAACCGGGAGGGCTCCTGGCGGCAGTGCCGCGGTCCCGGGGCCAAGCTGTGGACCCTTACAGAAGGATATCGCCTGACCGGCGACGCGGCGGTCATGAAGATGACGAAGAACACCGCCGCCGCGGGACGCAGGCACCTGGGCAAGCGCGGCGGCAAGAGCTTCGGCCACAGCAAGGGCCAGTTCATGTACGGCCACGCCACCGAGGGACTGATCCGCTACTGGTGGATATCCAGGGACCAGGCCGCCATCGAGACGGTCAAGGGCATGAACGACTGGCTGCTCGAAGCCAACAAGCTGCGCGCCGCCGGCAAGAACACGGCCATGTCCATGGCCTTCCTCTGGCGCCAGACCGGCGAGCAGAAGTACCGCGACGCCGCCGTCGGTCTGCTCCGCAAGTCCGGCCGCAAGAACCGGCCCAAGTCGTTCGGGCAGGAGTACCGTTCCACCGCCTACGCCTGGTACTTCCTCTCCAAGCTGGGCGAGACGAAGAAGAAGAAACCGTAGCAGCCCGTACCCATAAACGTACCTCGGCGGGGCCTTGGGGCCCCGCCTTTTCATTGTCTCGATTCCGGTCCGGTCAGGTCTCCTGGCGCTCGCCGACCGGCGGGAACTTGCCGGTGTCGATGCCCGCCTGGGCCGCATACTTGCTCTTCTTGGCCGGGCTCGCGGCATCGGCGACCGCGGCGATGGCCCCGGAGGACTGGGCCTCCAGGAAGGCGCCGACTACTTCGGGGTCCAGCTGCGAGCCGGCCACCTCGCGGAGGATACCGGTGGCCTTCTCGGTGGGAAAGCCCTTGCGGTAGGGGCGGTCGGAGGTCATCGCGTCGTAGGCGTCGGCCACCGCCAGGATGCGGCTGGTGCGGCAGGACTTCTCGGAGGGCAGCGCGTCGGGGTAGCCCTTGCCGTCCCAGCGCTCGTGGTGGTGGCGCACCGCCCGGGTCACCTCGTCGATGTACTGGTGGCGGATGTTGCGGACGATGTCCGCGCCCTGCGCGGGGTGCTTCTTGATGACCGCGAACTCCTCGTCGGTGAGCCGCCCGGGCTTGTTGAGCACCGCCTCGGGCACGCCGATCTTGCCCACGTCGTGGAGCAGCCCGGAGAGTTCCACGATCTCGCGCTCGCGCTCCGGCAGGCCCAGCACGTCGGTGACCGCCACGCTGTAGGCGGTGACCCGCTCGGAGTGGCCGCGGGTGTAGCGGTCGCGGGCCTCGACCGCGGCGACCAGCGCGCGGATCGCGCCGATGAAGAGATCCTCGAGGTCCGCGATCAGCCGGGCGCGCTCGATAGTCACCCCGGCCTGGGCGCCGATGGCCGCCAGGAGTTCCAGATCCCGGTCGCCGAACTTGCGGCGCGCGTCGGTGGTGTCCACGTACAGGGCACCCAGCACCGCCTGCTGGCCGGCCAGCGGCACGCACATCACCGAGCGAATCTGCTGCATTATGATGCTCGCGCCGGTCTTGAAGCGCTCGTCGGAGGAGGCGTCCACCGACAGCGTCGAGACCCCCTTGCGCAGCACCCCCTCGACCACCGTGCTGCTCACGCTCAAGCTGGTTTCCTGCTTGCCGCCCTTGCGCTTGGCGGCGGCCGGCACGATCTCCCCGGTGGCCGGGTCCTGGATCAGGAGCGCCGCGCGCTCCGCGCCGGTGGCCTCCAGGGCCGAGTCCACGATGGTGTCCGACAGCCGGCCCATGTCGTGCTCGGCGTTGATGGCGCTGCCCACCCGGTAGAGGGTCTGCAGCGCCGCGTGGGCCTGGGCGAACTCCGCGTCCCGGTCGGCGGTCTTGGGTGCGGACATCATCATGGTCCGGTTGATGTCCACCACCCGCTGGCTGAACTCGCCGGTGGGCTTGTCCCTGACCAGGCTCACGGTGGTGCGCCGCTCGACGCGCTTGGGCCGCGCGCCCTGGACCTCCACCTTGATCAGCGCCAGCCCGACGCGCACCTCGGCGTGGTCGTGCAGGTAGCTGGAGACCACCGACTCGCCGTTGACCAGCGTCCCGTTGGAGGAGCCCAGGTCGGTGAGCAGCACCCGCTCGCCCTTGTTCTCAATCAGGCAGTGGGTGCGGCTGACCCCGTCGTCGACCAGATGGAAGTCGCAGTTCTCCGCGCGGCCGATAGTCGCCCGCCCCGCCGGCGCGATTTCGTGGCTCTTGCCCGCGCCACGGCCGGAAGTCACGTTGAGTACCACGTTGATCGGTGCCATCAGGCAGGATTATACGCTCCGGCCCGGCAGCGGTCAACCAGCTAGTTACTCACCACGGGGCGGAGGGACGCACCGTTCCGCAGGAACGGGCCGGCCCGGAGCGGCGAGCGACTGTAAGCGAGCCGTCGCCATGGATGGCGACTACGACCTGAGTCAGGGATGACGGATATGTTCACAGCGCCCGCCCTGCCCTTAGTTAGGCGAAGCCCGCGAGTTGGGACCCCAGCCGTCGGGTGGTTCGGGGTCGCCGGTTTGCCACGTATCCGGCAGCGGCTTCACTATTAGATCGCGCAGCTCTTCGTCATAGACGGCGTACCAGCGGCCGGAGACCATCTCCT
>CBDUSI010000015.1:0-51738 GCA_965370045.1 uncultured bacterium
CCCTTCTTGAGCGGCTCGGGCGCGTTCTTGCCGAGGACCCCGGCGGCCAGATGCCGGACCATTTTGCTCTTCGCGTCGAGTATCCCCACCTCCACGTCGGTCGGCGCGCTGACGCCGAAGGTGATCTTGACCCCCTTGCCCTCTCTGACGGCAGCGGGCTTCGTGGTGAACGCGATCTCTCCTGCGCCGGCAACCGGGCCGGCCACAACTGCGGCGATGATCGCTGCTTCAATCAATTTCATGGTCCATGTCCTTTCCGGTGCCTTGCATTGTTGACTGGTCTAGGGTACTGGGCATTCACTAACAACTGCATGCTTGATGCGTACCGAAACCACTCGCCGGTTCACCAGATCCGCCACAAAGACACGACCGTTGTTGTATTTCGCCTCGATCGGCCAGCCGAAAGTGATCTCCGGAACCGGCACCGGACTGCCCGGTCCGCGGCTGTCCATGTTCCCGTAACTGCCGAAGCGGGTGATTTCGTTTCCGGCGCTGTCCAGTACGCCGACTGAGAAGCGGAACGGATCCGGCACGAACAGCCGGTCGAATCCGTCGATGTCGAAACGCGTCGACTCGCAGACGCAGCCCGCCTCGGAACCGTGGTTGGGCAGGTATCCGCCTCGACGCAGCCACTGCACGTTCTTGAGGCTGACCGCTTTCAGATTGTAGTAGCAGTGAGCACCGTACTTGCCGCTCTTGTCGTAAACCACCTCGCCGCCGGTCGGCGGGAACTTGAGGATCGCGCCGATCTGCCTGTAAGCGTTGCTGGGATGGCGGCCTTTGGTACGGAGCGTCGTGTAATCTTTGGGCAGCTTGTCCGCGAATATCCGGGGGATACGCTGCTTCCTGGGGAAGACCTGCGCCCCTACATAGATATTGCCCTTGGAGTCAACAGCGACCCCGCCGATTTTTGCTCCCTGGATGTGCACGGCGCAGGGATTCTTGATTTTGCCGTCAGGGCCAATGACCTTCAGACTCATATCTTCTATCTTGCGGTATCCAGGGGCTACCGGAACATAGATATTGCCGTTTCTCGCGACAAAAAGCCCGCTGTTGTGTATATGTCCGTAGTGCATCCCTTCGATGGTGTGTTTGCCGGATGCCGCAAAAGGCGCCGGCTTGCCCTTGGCATCATGACGCCACAGCTTGGCGCTGGCGTGGGAGTAAACGCGACCGTCCGGGCCGATCACGGTGTCACCCGAGTGGAATACATATCTTTCCGCGTAACGGTTATTGATTCGCTTGGGGATGTACGTTCCGACTGCAGCGCCGGTATTGACGTCATAAACCAACGGCTTGGCATAATAACCGTAAGCACCAGAGTGCCGGACAAAGAGTTTATCACCGTGCGTAACAACGGAACCAACAAAAGGCAGAACGGTATCCTTCTTGATGCCGGCAAAGATAGGGCCGCCAGACGATTCCAACTTATCCCCCCGGTCAACGATTTTGAGCACGTCCTTGCGATAGCCGGGACCGGTGATGTTGAACCACAAAATCGGCTTGTCTCCCGAATCGTCAAGCGCCAGAATAGCTCCCCCGCCATGAGGGTGCGTAGCGGGATTGGTGAAGACGGCTTTCCTTGTTTTGTCACTGATGCTGCCGAACTTTATGATCTTCTCGGCCTTCCAGTTGTGCCACGGGGTAAACCAGTGCGCATCGGTAATCGGTCGTTTACGTTCCTTTATACACAGCACATAGACAGCGCCGGTCTTTTTGCTCACCTTCACCTGGTCCGGAAATCTTACAGGTATCTCTTCAAACAGTGTTCCGTCCGGCTTGAAAATCGCGATCCGATGGTTGCCGTAATCCGCAACATAGAGGTTGCCATCCTTATCAACAGCCAATCCCTGAGGGTCGCTGAGCCCTTCTTTCCCCTTTCCCGACCGATAAAGCTTGCCGATAAACACCTTTGCCGGCGTGGAACCATCCAGCGGCATGCGCCAGACAACCTGGCACAACCCCCTTTCTTTTCTGCCTTGCTCGAACAGCCCGGCGATATAGACAGTCTTCTCGTCCGGAGAGAGCGCGAGGTGACCAAAGCCTTCCAACGTTTCCGGGAAAACCACCGGTCCCATGAGATTCTCCGGCACGCTGCCGTCGCGTCCGAGGGTCAGCAACCGCCGCCCGCCACGGATATCCGGATACTTGAGTGTACCGTCGCGTAGAGCGCTCAGAGCAACAAGCCTGCCCTCTCCGGTCATCACCGGGAATATCCGGCTGCCAAGAAACACGCCTGGATAGGTGCTCCGGGTGAGCTGATGAAAGACAACAGGTATTTCCTCATCGTCCGACAGCTTTATCCTCGGCCAGCCTTTGCGCTTCTCCGGCGGCAGATTCGCCGGACCGGGAAACACCTGTCGCAAGTACTTGCCGTCACGATTGTGCGCGGTAATCAAGGTCGTCTGCCGGTGAACCTGATACTTGGAGCCGTATATGGCATAGAGCGTGCCGGCCGGCCCACAGACCATCCCGCGCGGGAGGTCCATGTTCTGGCCAGACCAGCCGATGATCCGTTCGAATGCGGGCTTGAGCCGGAGCCCCACGCGCACCTTGAAGGGCCCGGCCTTGGCGGGTCGGCCGGCATCGTCGTTGCCATCCCAGACAAACTCCTGGGCCAACGAGCCCTTCTTGAGCGGCTCGGGCGCGTTCTTGCCGAGGACCCCGGCGGCCAGATGCCTGACCACTTTGCCCCTCGCGTCCAGAATCCCCACCTCCACGTCGGTCGGCGCGCTCACACCAAAAGTGATTTTGACCTTCTTCCCTTCCCTGACGGCTTGGGGCTTCGTCTTGAAGCTCACTTCTCCTGCGCCGGCGGCCGTGTGAGCCAGAACCGCGGCGATGATTGCTGCGCTAAGCGATTTCATGGTCTCCGCCCTTCCCGCCGCCTACGGCAAGTTGCAGGTGGCCTCGGCGGCGTAGCCCAGGGCAACGCGGATCACTCGCCTGCTCAGCCCCTCGCCGAAGTAGATGGCCTTGCGCGTGCAGGCCACGCGGTGCGGCCAGCCCACGTGATAGGCCGTCCCCTTGCCGCCCGCCCCGGCGGCAACGGTCTTCTTGAGGCGCAGTATCTCGTTTCCCTCGTTGTCCAGGACCACCACCGATTCCTTGCCCGCGTCCGGAATGTACAGCCGGCCGTACTCGTCGAGGTCGAAGATCGTCCCCACCGCGCAGGTGCAGCCGCCGCTCAGCCAGGACATCACCCCGGGGTAACACTTCTCCACGCGGGGTGCGAATATTCCGTTGCTCCACATGACCCCCTTCTTGAGTTCCTCGGGGTCCTTGGGCGGCCCCCCCATGGGCAGGGGGAAGTCCTTCGCCCAGCGGTCATCCAGGTTCAGTCGCACGATGGAGCCGTAGGCGTTCTTCCCGACGACCCCGTGGACGGCGCGGTAGCTCTGCCCGTCAGGAAGCTTGTGCCCCTTCGGCCCCCCGCCGGCGGCGATGTACACCTTGCCCTTGGTGCCCACCCGCAGGCAGGCAAAATGCCCCCCCGGTGCTCTTGCCCGAGCGACTCAGCCAGGGCTGAAAGCCCTCGCGCAGGACGCGCTTGTTCTCCCACGTGTCGAACACGCAGAAGTAGGCGATCGGTTTGGAGAGGCAGATGAACATATAGAACTTCCCGTCCATGCCCGGCTCGGGCGAGCGGTTCCCGGTACGCCAGTGTTCGATGAACGGGCCGGCTCTCCACCGGCACCAGAGCAGCATGCTGAAACGGTTACATCTCTCTCTCTGGGGAACACCCACAAGCGGAGGAATCTCCTTGAGGTCACGCGTCAGCTTCCGGAGCGGGTCGATGTGAATCTCACCGTCAGGACCGACCCTGAAAGCCTCCCCATGCTTCAGGAACTTCTTCGTATCGAAGGGCGCCACCTTGCCGGTTGCGCCGAAGTACCGGTAGTACGTGTTTCCGACCCACTTGTTGTCGTGCGTGGCGTAGAGCCGGTCGTCCTCCTTGTCGACCATGAAATGCCAGCTGTGGGCCCACTGCTTGGCCAGTGCCTTGCCTTTCGCGGTGGCCAGTTCCTTGGCGGTGAGCCCCGGCCGACCGGCTTCGGCGGGATCCGGGTTGGTGATGACCTTGCCGATCCGCCAGGGCTTGTCGGCGTTCAGGGCCTTGAGCACCGGTTTGGCGCCCGCGGATCTCATCCCCAGGCGCACCCGAACTTTGAAGGCCTTTCCGGCAACCGGCCTGCCCCGATCGTCCTTGCGGTCCCACAGCAGCGACTGCGCCAGCTTGCCTGCCACCAGCGGAGCAGCGGCCCGCTTGCCTCCCACCAATCCCGCGGCCAGATGCCTGACCTCTTTGCCGTCGGCGGCCAGCACGGCCACCTCGACGCTGCAGGGCGCGGCCACCGCGAACCTGATGCGCACGCCCTTGCCTTCGACTGCCGCGCCGGGCTTCGCGGCGAACGCCGGCTCCCCCGCGCGGGCCAGAGGGCTCATGAGACACGCGCTGCCCCCCAGCGCAAGAACCATCGTCGTTATCCGCTTCATCCGTCTTCCCCCTTCAGGGCAGGGCAACCGTCTGGGCCGCGGCGAATTGAAGTGTGACGTGCACCGCGCGCCGATTGACGCCGTCATAGAAGGCGAAGGCGTCGCCGGCACTGGCCACCCAGAGCGGCCAGGCGATGAGCATGGCGCCGGCCTTCTCCGCGACTACCGCCAGATCGTTCCCGTTGGCGTCCATAATCCGCACGCGGCTGGACGCCGGGTCGGGCACGTAGAGCCTTCCGAAGCGGTCCATGTCCATCCGAAGACAGCTGCAGGAACACAGGTCCGAGGGACTGGTCCAGGAGATGCCGGGAATTGCCTTTTCGACGTCCGCCACAAAGATCTTCTTCGTGGGCAATAGCTTGAGGCGGCCCGCAATGCCCGTACCCATAGTCGAGCCCCATGTGCCGGGGTTGCGCCATGCTATCTGCCCGCCCTCCAGCACCAGGCCCGCCGCCTTCTTCGCGGGGTCCGCGGGGACCAGGCCGGCCTTGGGGTCACGCTTGTCGGTCCAGCGGGACTTGATCCGCAGCTTGACGAGGGTTCCGACAAAGCTCTTCTTGAAGGCCGGCTTCAGCTCTTGTGGCGACTTGTAGCCCTCCGGCAGGCCGTTCAGCGTTACGTAGAGAAAGCCCTGACGGTCCACCAGGATGTTGCTTACGTGCCGGGCGCGGGTGAAGGGGATGAACCCGCCCTTCTCAAGCTTGCCGTCGCGCCCCCAGACGTGCAGCCGCGCATACCCGGTCTGGGGATGCGATATGAAGTTGTAGATCTTGCCGTCGAGCCCCAGACAGGTCGCTCCCGGCCCCATGCCGTCGCCGTAGCCCGAGGCGTCTATCTTCGGGCTGTTGCGCTTCGGCGGCCGCATCCCCGGCTGGCGCGTGCCCGGGAAGGGCGCCGCCTTCCAATCCCGGCTCAAGCGCCAGGTCGCCCAGCCCCAGGGGAACAGGTAGACCAACCCGTCGCTGCCGAACGCCATGCTGCCAGTGGCATAGGGCAGAGTCTTGATCTCGGTGTACCGTTGCTTCTCCGCCTTCGCCGGATCCAGGCGGCACCAGAGCTCCCAATGCGGCTTGTGTTGAATATGCGTGAAGTAGAAGTGGCCGGTGTCCGGGTCTCCGAAAAGCCGCGCCCCGCCCCTGTCCAGGTAGGCTCCCGCGGTGTAGGCGGTGATAGCACCGAAGGTCGCCCAGTAAAGGCTGTGCGCGTCCTTGCCGGCGAGTTTCGGGGCCGGCTTGTTTATCTGCTTCGCGGGCGTCCTTCTGCTGAACGCCGGCGCTCTGACGTCCAGCACCTTGGCCGGCCCGATCTTCATGCCCAATCGAACCCTTACCTTCGCACCCCGGACGGCGTCCCCGTAGTCGCCCTTGCCGTCCCAGACCACCTCCTGGGCCAGCGAGTTCTTCTTGAACGGCGCCGGGGCTTTCTTGCCGAGCAGCCCGGCGGCCAGGTGGCGGACGATCTTGCCCTTGGCGTCCAGTATCGCCACCTCGACGTCCGTCGGCGCCGAGACCGCGAAGCTGATCTTCACGCCGCCGCCCGCCCTGGTGGCGGTGGGCTTGGCCGTGAAGCCCGACTCGCCGGCGGCGGCCAGGACGGCGGTGAGCAGGGCCATGGAAACCAGGCTTGCCAGTCGCATGGTTCTCTCCTCCTTCACTTGACCTTGCAGGTTTCCTCGGCGGCGTAGCCCAGGGCGACGCGGATCACCCGCCTGCTCAGACCTTCACTGAAGTAGATCGCCTTGCGCGTGCATTCCACGCGGTGCGGCCAGCCCATGTTGAGCTTCGCTCCCTTGCCTTCCGGCCCGGCGACGACGGTCTTGGCAAGGCGTATGATCTCGTTGCCGGCGTTGTCCATGACCACCACCGATTCGCGGCCGGCGTCGGGGTAATACAGCCTGCAGTGCTCGTCCAGCTGGAAGGTCGACCCCGAACAGACGCAGCCGTCCCACAGCCAGGACATCACTCCAGGGTAGCACTCCTCCACCTTGGGCATGAAGATTCTACTGCTCCAGAGGACGCCCTTCTTGAGCTCCTCAGGATCCTTGGGTTTGGCCCCCATGGGCAGGGGAAAGTCCTTCGCCCAGCGATCTTTAGGATCGAACTTCACGATGGAGCCGTAGCGACCGTAGGAGAAGCCGCCCTTCCGCAGCCCGGGGTCGCCCCACCGTCCCCCGATGAGCTTGTGGCCCATCGGCGCCCGGCCGGCGGCGATGTATATCTTCCCCTTGGTGTCCACCCGCAGGCAGCCGAAGTGGCCCCCGTCGCTCTTGTTCGAGTAGGTGAGCCAGGGCTGGAACCCTTCGCGAAGAGCGCGTTTATTCTCCCACCTGTCGAACACGAAGAACTGGCCGTACGGTATGGAGACGGCGATGTATATGTAGCACCTGCCGTCCAGTCCCAGCTCGGGCGCCCGGTTGCAGGTGTTCCAGTGTTCGACGAACGGGCCGGCTCTCCACCGGTACCAGTTGCCGACATAGAAGCGGTTGCAACCCTTGCGCTGACGCACCACATCCAGGGGAGGTATCTTCTTCAGCTCCCGGGTCAGTTTCCTGTACGGGGTGATGTGAATCTCGCCGCCGGGGCCGATCCTGAAGTGCTCTCCCGACTTCAGGAACTTCTTGGTATCGAAGGGCTCGACCTTGCCGGTTGCCCCCACGTACCGGTACCATTCACCCAGCTTGCCGGTGTGCGCGGCATACAGTCGGTCATCCTCCTTGTCGGCCTTAAGGTGCCAGCCGTAGCCCCAGCGCATCGCCAGATTCTTGCATCTTCCGGTAGCAATGGTCTCGGGGGTAATACCCGGGTAGCCGACCTCGGCGGGGTCCGGGTCGAGAATGGCACCCCCGGTACCGGCCTTGGATGTCTTGCTTATCTTGGCCTTGAGTATGGGCTTGGCGCCGGCGGCCTTCAATCCCAGCCGGACGCGGACCTTGAAGCCAGTCCCGGCAACCGGCCGGCCCCAGTCGTCCTTACGATCCCACAGCAGCGACTGGGCCAGCTTGCCGGGCACTAGTGGCGCGGCGGCCTTCTTGGCTCCCAGGACCCCGGCAGCCAGGTGGCACACTTCCGCGCCCTTGGCGTCGAGCACGGTGACCTCGACGTCGCAGGGCGCCGCCACCGCGAACCGGATGCGCACGCTCTTACCCTCGGCCGACGCGCTGGGCTTCGAGGCGAACGCCGGCGTCCCCGCGGAGGCCGAGCCGGACAGGAGCATGGCGCCGGCCACTACAGCAAACAGTTTGGTCGTCAGTTTCATCGAAGCCTCCTCCCCTAGCGAATGGCGGCCGTCTCGACCGCGGCGAACTGAAGTTTAACGTGTACCGCGCGCTGGCAAATCCCGTCGTAGAAGGCCAGCGCGTCCCCGGCACTGGCCACATAGAACGGCCAGGCGACGAGCAGGTTGCCCGTCTTCTTGGCGATTACCGCCAGATCGTTCCCGTTGGAGTCCATAATCCGCACACGGCTGAGCGCCGGGTCGGGCACGTAGAGTCTTCCAAAGCGATCCATGTCCATCAGCGGGCAAGTGCAGGAACACATGGACGAGGGGAGGGTCCAGGAGATACCGGGAATGGCCTTTTCCACGTCGGCTACGAAGACCTTGACAGGAGGCAGCAATTTCATGCGACCCTGGCCCACGTCCCCCCATGAAGAGGGGGGGCTACGCCGGGACACCTGCGCGCCCTCCAGCACCACTCCGGCCGCCTTCTTGGCCGCGTCGGCCGGCACCGTGCCGGCCTTGGGATCGCGCTTGTCAACCCAGCGCCCCTTGATCCGCAACTTGATGATCGTGCCCAGGAAGCTCTTGACAGCGTCTGATTTCAGTTCCTTCGGTGGCTTATATCCCTCCGGCAGGCCGTTCAGCGCCACGTACAGGAAGCCCTCGCGATCCACCCGGATATTGCTGACGTGTCGCGCGCGGGCGAAGGGGATGTGTCCGCTCTTCACCAGCTTGCCGTCGCGCCCCCAGACTTGCAGTCGCGCATACCCGGTCTGGGGGTGCGAGATGAAGTTGTAGATCCTGCCGTCGAGTCCCAGGCAGGTTGCCCAGGGTCCCATGCCGTCGCCGAAGCCGGCGGCGTCCACCTCCGCGCTGTTTCGGGCCGGGGCGCGGATCCCGGGTTTACCTGTGCCCGGGAAGGGAGCTGGCTTTCCCCCCCGGTCCATGCGCCAGGTCGCCCAACCCCACGGGAACAGGTAGACCAGACCGTCGCTGCCGAAGGCCATGCTGCCGGAAGCATATGGCAGACCCTTGAACTCGGTGAACTCCTCCTTCTCGGGATCGACGCGATGCCATCGCTCCCAATGCTGCCTATTGGCGAGGACAGTGAAGTAGACATGCCCCGTGTCCGGGTCTCCGGCGAGCCGCGCCGAGGGTATCGCCAGGTAGGGTCCCGTGGTGTAGGCTTTGGTGCATCCGAAGGTCTGCCAGTAGACGTCGTGAGCCGTCTTGCCAGTGAAGTCAGGGGCCGGTTTGTTCACGGGCGCGCCGCGTTTAATCTTCGCCTTACGCCAATTCGGAGGCCTGACATCCAGCGCCTTGGCCGGCCCGATCTTCATGCCCAATCGAACCCTTACCTTCGCGCCCCGAACGGCGTCCCCGTAGTCGCCCTTGCCGTCCCAGACCACCTCCTGGGCCAGCGAGTTCTTCTTGAACGGCGCCGGGGCTTTCTTGCCGAGCAGCCCGGCGGCCAGGTGGCGGACGATCTTGCCCTTGGCGTCCAGTATCGCCACCTCGACGTCCGTCGGCGCCGAGACCGCGAAGCTGATCTTCACGCCCCCGCCCGCCCTGGTGGCGACCGGTGATTTGGTGAACTTCGGCGCGGCTTCACCGGCCAGGCAAACCGCCGGCGCCAGCGCGCAAAGCAGAACCGCAATCGTTCTCATCAGCGTTCCTCCCGCAAAGGTGTTGATTCCGCGCAGATCATCGGCTCACTTCCCGCTCCCCGACCTTCAGCCTGACGGGGACCTTGATGCGCAGCCCCGGCAGGCCGGGGTTGTTTCTGCGCTCCTCCAGCCGCCTCACGACGGCCTCCGCCATCACCGAAGCGCTCCAGATCACCGCGGGGGCGACCGCGCCGCCATTGAAGCCGGCGACGTATTCGCTCTCGTAGGCCTCCTCGACCGACCAGCCCACCACGTCGAGGTCCCGGCCGAGTTCCAGGCCCAGCTTGCGCGCGGCGGCGGCCAGGTTCCAGGCGTCCTCGCGCCAGAGGGCCACCACCGCGTCCGGCCGGTCGCGACGCGAGAGCAGCTCCACCGCCCTCGCGGGGCTGTCGTCCCAGCTGGCGAAGGCCCGCAGCTCGGGGGGAATGTCGATGCCGAACCGGGCCAGACCGGCGACCGTCCCGCTGTAGCGGTCGACGCTGTGCGGGCTGTGACCGACCGGGCGACCCAGCCAGGCGATCCGCTTGCGACCCCGGCCGGCCAGGTGCTCCGCCGCCAGCAGGCCGCCGTGCTGGCCGTCCTGCATCACTGAGTCGACGTCGCGGCTCTCCGCCCAGTCGTTCACCACGACCGCGGGTATCGCCGCCTTCTCGGCCAGAGCCATCAGCTGCGGGTCGGCAAGGTCCAGCGCCAGTCCGCAAACACTCGTAGTCCGCAGTTGCCTGAGCACGTCGCCCGGCGAGCTCGACGGCGTGCCGACCACCAGCAGGGACCACCCGCGCTTCCCCGCCGCGCGCTGAAACGCGGCCAGCAGCGAGTCCTGCGTCCCGGTCCACGACTGGTCGTGAGTGGCGGTGAGCACGTAGGCTATCGGCGAGCCCCTGTCCGGATCGCTGCCCCGCGAGAGCACGCGATGGCCGCGCCGTGCGACCGCGATGGTGAATCCTTCCGCCTCCAGCACCTTGAGCGCGCGTCTGGCGGTTTCGCGCGACACCGAGAAGTGCCCCGCCATCTCGCGTTCGGTAGGCAGGAACTGGCCGGGCTTGAGCTTGCCCCTGATGATGTCTCTGCGAATAACACCCACCAGCTGGGAGGAAACCCTGCCCGGCCTGCTTCTGTTCCGTGGTTGGGGTGTGGTCTGCATGGTGGCCTCTCCGTGGGATGTACACCGGGAAGGCCTGAGTGTTCGCCGAAAAGAGGGTGGTAATCCATCCGAGTTTGGCGCGATCCGTAACCTGCTTAGTTACAGGATGATGCGCTCTACCGCCGGGGCGCTCAGAGGCCCGGAATGGCCTTCCTGGCCCGGCTACCTGTGGATATCGGCATCTCCTCGGAATCTGGCAAAGGGGGAGTGGGCCCTCTGGCCTGCAGACTACCGCTTCTTGCGCCTGACCAGGAACAGGATGACCACAAGCACAATGCCCGCCAGCGCTCCTGTTATCACGTAGAGCAGTGTCCTGTCTGGCGCGCGCTTCACCTCGAGGGGCAGGCGGGTCTTCGGTCTTCGCTCCGGTGGAACCGATTCCGGAGCCGTTGCCGGGGCGGACGCGGGATTCCCGGGGGCCAGAGCGAGCCTGACCAGCTCGATCTTCTGGCCCGAGGGGTCGAACTTGATGATCTTCTGTCGGGCTTTGGCTTCCCCCGGCAGCCGCCACTCCAGCTTCATCTCGTCGTGGTTGGCCGCGCAGAAGAAGCCCTCATCGGTGCCAGGGAGGACGTTCCAGGCTCCGAGGCAGCGATCCTCGACCCACGCGGTAACCTTCACTGGGCCGATGACGTCGCAGCCCCCCGGGAGGTAGGCGCGCACGCCCGACGGTTCGCGTCGGTCTACTTGCGGCAGAACGCAGAGGTCGCCATTGTTGAGGACGATCACCATGTCCTCGGCGCCGTCATGGTCCACGTCACGCAGCATGCCCTGCTGGTGACCATACTCCTGCACCTCCTCGAAGATCTTCACCATGTCGCGGTATGAATCACTGGCGTGCACGAAGCTGCGGAAGCCCCGGTTGCGGAAGATCAGTGGCTTCAGGTTGGCGCAGCCGAGGAACAGGTCCTGCCCACCATCGTGGTTTATGTCACAGGTGTTTCCGAACAGCCCTGTCCGCTTGGCTACATGAGCCACCTCGCCCGAGCCCAGGTTGACGTTCCGAAACTCCAACTTCCCGAGCTTCTTCCCCGGCCGATTCTGCCACAAGCGGCAGCCATCGGCAGCCACGCAAAAGATGTCCAGCCGGCCGTCCATATCCCAATCGCCCGTGAAAGCTCTGCCCGGGGAGCGACCCATCGCCACCTCGCACCTGATCGCCTCGGCGAACCGGCCACGCGCCGTGCCCTCGAAGAAGGCCGCTCCCTTGGAACAGGGCCAGATTACGTCAGGAAGGCCATCGTCGTTGAAGTCGGCCACCAGGCACTTGTTGGGATCCCCCAGCTTTACCGGGTCCAGGCTGCCCAGATCCAGCGGGGCCGCCGTGAAGCTGCCCACCTTGCCCGGCTTGAGCAGGATCGGTCCCTTCTCCCCGCTCCAGAGCAGTCCCGGCTTGCCCGGTTCACCGGTTCCCAACACAGCCAGGCCCAGGCATCTTCCCTTCGGAACACCCTGAGCCCTTATGGCCGCGCCGAAAGCCCCACGGGATCCCTGAAGGTAGAGATTCAGGATCTTGCCATCCCAAGAGGCCAGATCAAGCAGAGCGTCCGAGTTGAAGTCCGCCCAGGCGTTGACCAGACTCTTCGCAGTCAGCCTGCGGGTGGCCGTTTCCTCTACGAGCCTCTTGCCCTTCGGCGGGCGGGAGAAGATGCGGTCGCCTGAGTCGCAGGCCACGTACAGACTGGGCTTGCCTTGAAATGCCAGGTCAACCAGGCGCAGGTCAGTGACCTTCCCTTCGATCTTGGCGAGCCTGGCATCCTGGAGGCTGGCCCGGTCGGTGACCCAGCTGACATCGAGCCTCATTGGCAAGCCAGCGGCGGAATGCTGGACCAGCCCAACAGCCTTGCGGAGCATGTCGGTGCCTCCCGACCAACAGCTCTCCATGTACTTGTCGCGGGTCCCCAAATCGAATACGTGGGGCTCACCATCTACCGGTACGAGACTGTACCACGTGTCTCCGAAGTGAAGCATCGGAACCCTGTCTCTCTTATGGTGGGGGAAATCGTGGAAGAGCAGGGCCTCCCCATTGGCGGACAACTTCTTCCTGAACTCGCGAACCTGCCCCTCAGCGTCGCTCGTGCTCAGGATTATGGTGACAGGGCCTTTGGGACGAGGGGCATTGTAGCCCGGGGCATCTACGAGCGTCACTCGGCGCTTGAGGCGCTTCACGACCTCACCCTTGACCTTCTCCCATCCCTTGTCGGCTTTGTCAATGTAGGGCTTCCCGAGCTTCAATACGACAATGCAGCCACTCCCGTTCACGAAATGCTGTGGCCAGCAGCGTGGATCAAGTGCTCTGGCCGTCCCGGCCCACAGCACCAGAGCGCCGGTAATCGCGATGAGGATTGACCTACGCGCACGCTTGGCCATAGCCTACCTCCAGCTTTCCGGTCCACTAGTATTATAGCTCAGCAACCCCAGCGGGCACAAGGGGTTGGTCAGTGCGACATGGGCGAACCTGTCGGACTGAGACGCCACCTTAGCTGGTTCTGGCCATGTCAGCGTTCGCATGTCCCCAGGCTCCGGTAGCAGTCAGGAACATCGCCGCCTGTAGCTTGCATCCCCCGTGGTCCGCCGCCACTTCAGCCGAGCAAGCCGGCGTTGAGTTCGAAGAACCGTTCTTTCCACCTGTAGGAATCGAGCAGTCCGACCGGGTCCAGGCCCATGAGCCGATAGGCGACGTACAGGGCCTCGACGGTGGCCAGGCCGCCCGGCGGGTCTTCGAACAGCTTGCTGGTGCGCGGGCAGGCCGTCCGCCACTGGGGCGGCAGGCCGCGGACCGGGACGGATGCGTACTCCGCCTCCATCCGCTCCGCGTAGCGCCAGGTGGCGTCCAGAACAGCCAGGGTCTTACTTGCGTCAGCGGGCGAAAGCAACTCGTCGCTGAAGCCCAGACGAACGCAGTTCTCAAGGTCGGGAACGCGTTGGTCAGGAAAGCGATAGAAGCTGAACTCGGGGCGCGCGCGCAGCGGCCAGGCCGAACACTTGGAAAGTTTCTCCTTGGGATGAACGACTACGGCAACGTGAAACCCCTTGCGCTTCTTGGGCGTTTCCACAGGTAGCTGCTCCTGCGGGCACGCTGGGGAAGGGGCGGGGGCGGTCATTTGCTACTTGTCCTCGCCGGAAGCGGTGCTACCCCAGGCTCTCGGCGTTATCTTGTCCCATCCGGGATAGGGCATACGTTCGCCCTCTTGAAGTCTCTTGGCGAAGCGCACCCATTCCTTTATGTAGCGAATCTCCAAGAAGCCTTCTGCCCGTCGCAAGGACACTTCGTCTTGGTCGCAACTTAACGCGCCAACGGGAAAGGTATAATGGAAGAGAAGGCCCTCGTCAGCGATTTTGACTTCTACACCGATGCTATAGCTGGTGCCGTCCTTGTAGCGTATCTCGATCTCGCCGCTGCCATCCTTGAGCGCCATCTCGACGAATCTAACCGGCTTGGTCTTTCCGAACTCCGGAAACGTGTCCCAAGGCAGCACAGCGTACTTGCCGTCACACGTAGAGGTCCGCCTGGCTGTGATCCTCCTCAGGGCGTGAGAGGCGGCGTAGCGGAGGTCTTTGTCCTTCGCTCTGGCGGACAGGGCCCGGAGCGTGGGAACGGCTTCGCGGGCATCTGGGCCAATGTCGCCAAGCACAACCACGGCGCACTCCTTGTCGGGCGCGATGAACTCCGGCAGGCGCAGGTAGAGAGCCAACTTCGAGGCTGCCGCCGCAGGCCCACCCAACTTGGCGACCAGTTCGTCTCCACCTGGAATCCTGTCAACCGGTCCGCTTGAGAACCACCCTACGTCTTCCAGGCCAGACCTCACCTGCCACACCGGCCACACCACCGCCCCGACGAACCAGGCCACGGCCAGCACTGTGAACATGGCGGCCGTCCAGCCGATGATGGCCCTTCTGGAGGGACCTGTTCTTT
Organism: uncultured bacterium; assembly: GCA_965370045.1. Taxonomy (GTDB): domain Bacteria; phylum Planctomycetota; class SZUA-567; order JAKLDR01; family JAKLDR01; genus CAZONU01. Next base: position 14,441 of record CBDUSI010000015.1, read on the forward strand.
CCACAGGAGCGGCCGCCTGTGGGGAATCTGGGGAAGGGGCGGGCGCGGTCATTTCTCCTTCTCCTGCGCTGCCTTGATCTTCTTGAGGGCTTCGCGGGCGGCTTGGCGAACCTTCCGGTCCTCGTCTTCAAGCCGCTTGACCAGTGATGGGGCCGCGGCAGTGACTGCCGGCTCCAGACTGCCCAACGCCCACGCACAGTTGCGGCGCACCGCCCAGTCGGCGTCCTCCAGGTGCTCGATAAGTGCCTCGGCAACGCCGTGCCCCGAAAGCCCGGCCCTGCCCAACGCCCTGCTGGCCCTGCGCCGGTGAGTCGCATCAGAACGCTCTAACTCCTCGAGAAGGATCGGCAGCGCGATTCGAGCCATCTTTAGGTCAATGCTGCACAGCGCTTCTGCCGCTGCCCTGCGAACGGGGATTTCCTTGTCACTCAATCTCTTCTTCAGGAGGGGTACTGTCTCCTGAGCCATTGGGCCAAGATGGCCCAATGCCAACGCCGCGTCCACTCGGGCCAGGTACCACGGGTCTTCCAGTATGGCTGCAAGGGGCGCGATGGCCCGCGTGTCGCCGATCTTGGCCAGCGCCACCGCCGCATACCTGGGCGTGTGCCTGTCCTTGCTGCTCAGTGCTCGGAATAGATGCTCAGCGGCCCGAGGGTCGCCTATTTTCCCCAGCGCCCATGCGGCATTCAAGCGCACTCCGTCATTCTCGTCCTTCAGATGAGGGATCAACAACTCAACTGCCCGGCGGTCGCCAATGCTACCCAGCGCTTTGGCGGCCTTCATCCGGGAGTCACCGTGGCCTGCACGGAGAGCTTTCGCCAGCGCATCCACTGCAGGGCTACCGATTGCGGCCAACGCGTCGGCGGCGGCGCTGCGCACGTTTATGTCTTCGCCCATGAGTTCCCTGACAAGGGGTTTCGCCGCCGCAGGATCCGGGATTCTGGCCAGCGCTTTCGCAGCCTCCCAGCGGGCCCTGGAATGCTCGTCATCAAGTGCTTTGATCAGCGGCCTGCAAGCCCTTCTGTCGCCCAGCATTCCCAGCCTCGCGGCAGCGCTGACGCGGACATTCAGGGCTTCGTCCTTGAGAGCAGCGATGATCGGCGGTACCGCTCGCGAGTCCCGGGTGTTGCCCAGGACGAGCAACGCGGTGTATCGAACTCTCGGGTTCCTGTGCCCGAGCGCGGCCACGCAAGCCTCGATCGCCTGCGGATCATCCAAGTATCGGAGGATGTCAAAGGCCACGGAATGCCGTTCTCCGTCGCCATCACCGAGAGCCTTGAACAGGGCGTCGTAGGCTCTGACGTCCGCTATGCCCCTCAACCCGCCCACGGCATGGAGGCGGTATTCCTTTACTTCGCTGTCGGCAAGGCGCAACAGGTCGGAAAGGGCGCTCTTTCCACACTGACACAGTATCAGCGTGGCAGTATGCTGGTGAGGTGCGACCCATTGAGGCATTCTTAGGTAGAGGCGCAGTTGCGGAACGGCGGCTCCCGGCCCGCCCATATTGTCCACCGCTTGCCGAGCCGCATCTCCGTCAAAGCGATAGCCGCGCCCGAGCCCCTTCATGAACGAATAGCTGCTCTTTTCCACCCGCTCTACCTCAAGACGCGTCCGCCACACCGGCACCACCACCAGCCAACACACCAAGCCCAGCGCCACGAGCAGCGCCAGCGCCACGCCCCAATAGATATAAATGCGCTTGGAGCGGGGCTTGGCGGTGGGGTTCTCGTCGGTCACGGGATACTCCTCTGGATACAGGATACCTCGCTTTCCCGGGCAGGTCAAGACTTACCGCAGTGTTCAGTGTTCAGATTTCGGTGTTCAGTGGTCTGAAAACTGACAACCGAAGGCTGAAAACCGCGGTCCAGTTAGCCAACTCGGGAAAATCCCCCGAAATCTTCCCGCTGAAACCGCGCGGGTTAGGTGTTTCCCCGCCCGCCAACGCGGCCATCCGGGGGCTAAGACCCCCCGTTATTATGGACAGTGTCAACGTTTCGAGACGGGAGGAGTTCCCCTACTTGGCCAAAGTCCGGAAAAATGAGAATTTCACGGGCCGAGACTGCGCCGCTTACGGCCCGCGCCGCCCGGCTTCGTGAACAGGTGCTCATAGTACTTATGAGGGGGTACTTGTTATTTGGGATTGCGGATTTGGGATTGCGGATTTTCGCGTGTCGAAAGAAATGAAAAGTTTATCTCGGTCATTCCGCGTCGCTTGCGGAAAGAAAATGAAAGCCATGAGCCGCGTATGGAGGAAAAATCCGCATAACTAATGAGGGGGTACTTATTTCTTGATCCGCCAGACCAATAGCAACCTCCCGTTTCCCAGGGACTTACTCATCCATGCCGCACGTATGCGCGCGCGCGGGATTTCCTGGGGGACAATCGCCGCGCGCACGCCGCACACCGCGGCCGACCTCGCCCGGCTGCCCTTTGATCACCCCGAGATTTGGGAGCCGCTGTACAAGCGCGCCGAAAAGCTCGCGCTTCAGGAAGCCGAAGGCCAGATGTTCAAGGCGCTCAACGTGCTCCTCGAAGGCGAAAACGTCCACGCCGCCGAAAAGGCCGCAAGAGAGCTATTGCTGCATCGCAGACACATCGAGAGACGGCGTTATCAACCACCAAGACACCAAGGCACCAAGAACCTGGGGGGCGTGAACGCGGCTGAAGCCGCTCACGAAACCCGCGCTCTCTCCCGCGACCCAGCTTCCAACTTAGTGCCTTGGTGCCTTGGTGGTGAAAAAGAAACTCCCGAAGAGCTGAGGGTCCCCATCATCCAACTGGCCTGCTGCCACGCGCAGGGCGAGGACCTGCTCTCAACAGCCGCCGAGATCGGCCACCATCACGAGGAAGTCGAACGCTGGCCATTTCTTTACGTGAAAGCCTGGGACCGGCACTGGCGCACCGCGCGTCTTGAAACCGCGCGCTTTTATGCAGCGAGAGCAATCAGGAAGCTCACCGACCTCGCCTTCGACCCCGACCGAAACCTCGCCGCCCGCGCCGCTCGGACGCTCTTGATTCATCGCAGGCACATGCATTGGCGACTCCCGGAGCGGCACCTCCGGTGCCCGACGGGAGGCGCTTCGCTGGACGAGACCACGCCAGGAGGGCGGAATCTCACGATTTGCCAGGGAGGGCAAAAGACATCGTTTGAGAACGGGACGCAGAACGGGGAAAGACCCGCAGCCGAGGGGGCGTGCCTACCCGGAAGCGCGGGCACCACCTTAACATATCCGCCATCCGTGGCTCAGGTCGTAGTCGCCATCCCTGGCGACGGCTCGCTTAAAGTCGCTCGCCGCTCCGGGCCGGCCCGTTCCTGCGGAACGGTGCGTCCCTCCGCCTCCCGGGCGCGCGATGGTCCGTAAGGCGGCGCGGGGTCAGCCCTGATCGTCCTCTTCCAGGAAGCCTTCCAGGCGGCGCGCGCGGATGGGGTGCTGCAGCTTGCGCAGGGCCTTGGCCTCGATCTGGCGGACGCGCTCGCGGGTGACCTTGAAGCGCCGGCCGACCTCTTCCAGCGTGTAGGTATAGCCGTCGCCGATGCCGTAGCGCAGCTTGATGATCTCCCGCTCGCGGAAGGTCAGTGAGTCCAGCACCCGCTCCATCTTCTCGCGGAGCATCTCGTGGCTGGCCGCCGAGACCGGGCTCTCCACGGTCTTGTCCTCGATGAAGTCGCCGAAGTAGCTGTCGTCGCCGTCGCCGATGGGCCGGTCCAGGCTGATGGGGTGCTTGGCGATCTTCATCACCCGGCGGATCTCGTTGATGGACAGGTCCGCCTCGTAGGCCAGCTCCTCCAGGGTGGGCTCGCGGCCCAGGTCCTGCATGAGGTTCTTGGCGATGCGCCGCAGGCGGCTGATGGTCTCGATCATGTGCACCGGGATGCGGATGGTGCGGGCGTGGTCGGCGATGGCCCGGGTGATGGCCTGGCGGATCCACCAGGTGGCGTAGGTCGAGAACTTGTAGCCGCGGCGGTACTCGTACTTCTCGACGGCCTTCATCAGGCCGGTGTTGCCCTCCTGGATGAGGTCCAGGAAGAGCAGCCCGCGGTGGCGATACTTCTTGGCGATGGAGACCACCAGGCGCAGGTTGCCGGCCGAGAGCTTCTTCTTGGAGTCCTCGTACTCCGCGTAGCGCTTGGCCATGAGCACCACGCGCATGAGCAGCTGGTCGGGGTTCTCGTGGACCGTGGCCAGCACCGAGGTGATGCGACTCTTGATGCGCTCGCGGCGCATCTGGGCTTCCCGGGTCTTGCTGGCCACCGTCGCGCGGAGCTCGCGGCGGCAGGCCTCCACGCGCGCGCAGAGCCGGCGCAGGCCGTTCATCACGGGCAGGAGCTTCTTGCTGCGCAGGCCGACCTCCTCCAGCAGCTTGGCGGCCCGCCGGCGCCTGGCTGTCAGCGTCCAGCGCAGCCGGCGGCGGTCGGCCGCGCGCGTCGAGCCCGAACTCAGTCGCTTCCAGTCGACCGCGTTCTGGGCCAGGATGGCGCGCACGGTATTCAAGTTGTTCTGCAGGCGCCGGAAGAGTTCCTCGCGACCGGCCTCCTCCTGGCCGGCCACCGTCCCGCTGATGCCCGGGGTGGCCCGGTCCATGGCCAGCTCGCTCTGGCTGAGGCGCTCGAGCTGCTTGACCGCGCGGCCGATGGAGTAGTCGCTCTGCAACACCCGCCGGCGGTAGCCGCGCGCGGTGATCTCGATGGTGCGCGCCAGGCGGATCTCCTCCTCGCGGGTCAGGAGCGGGATCGAGCCCATCTGCGAGAGGTACATGCGGATGGGGTCGTGTATCTCGCGCTCCTCCTCGGCGGGCTGGGCCTCGACCTCGGCCAGGGCGGCCTCCGGCGAGGACTTGGTGCGGTGCATGGGCAGATCGGTGACGTCCACCAGGTCGACCCCGTTCTCCTCCAGCCGGTGGAGAACCGCGTCGATGTCCTCGGCCCTGCAGAGCGTCGCCGGGAGCATCTGGTTGAGCTGCTGGTAGCTGATCACTCCGCGGTCGCGGCTCTTGTCAACGATCTCCTGGACCGTGGCGATGAATTCGGGACTGAGCTGCAAGGGCTAACCCTCCGTGGGTTCCGGTTCGGCCACGCCGGCAGGCCGGCGGGCCATCTCTTCGATCTGGTGCTTGATCTCGGCGATGCGGTCGGCGATGACCACCTGCCGGTCGGGCTCGGCGGAGCGCATCTCTTCGGCCAGACGGGTCAGCTGCTCCTGGAGTTCAATCCTCTTGAGGTCAAAGAGTACGCGTGACACGTTGCCCGCCGGGTCCGACGGATTCTGGCTCTCGGGCCGGGAGACGAAGTCGGCCACCAGCGCGACCGCCTCGGGGCGGGTGAGAGTGGTGGCCAGCTCCTCGAGGTTGAGCTCGGCCAGGTCGTTGTAGACCTTGAGCGCGGCGATCAGTATTTCGGCGGCTGCCGGATCGCTGACGTTGGCGAAGTCGTCGAGCTCCTTGGCCGCGTCGAAAAGGCCCGGCGGGTAGGCCACCAGCGCCTTGGCCAGCTCCCGCTCGGCCTTCTGGCGGAGGGAAAGCCGGGGAGGCCCGTCGGAGGCTCCGGTTTCCCCTCCGGAACGCCTGGCCGGCCGGCCGCGTCCGGCGAGTTCGGCGGCCAGCACCTCCTCGGGCAGGCTGAAGGCCTCGGCGGCGCGCCGGCGAAGCTCGGCGGCCATGATCGGGTCCGTCACCTTGGCCACCGTGTCCATCAGCGCCCGCACCGCTGCCCGCCGGCCGTGGGCGGTGCCCAGGTCGTGCTGCGCCTTCACTGCGGAGAGCTTGAAGTCGAAGAGGTCCACCGCGGCGTCCAGGCGCTCGGCGAATGCCTCCGGCCCGTGTTTCACGAGGTAGTCGCAGGGGTCCAGCCCTTCTTCCAGGGTGACCACCCGCGCGGGCAGTTCCTCGGCGAAGAAGAGGTCCAGCCCGCGCTCGGCGGCGGCCAGGCCCGCGGTGTCGGAGTCGTAGACCAGCAGGGCCGAGTCGGCGAAGCGCCTCAGAACGCGAAGATGGTCGAGGGTCAGCGCCGTCCCCAGCGTGGCCACCGCCGTGGAGAAGCCCTTCTGGACGGCCATGAGCACGTCGGTGTAGCCCTCCATCATCAGCACCCGACGGTCGTCGCCGATGGCCTCGCGGGCCTGGGAGAGCCCGAAGAGCAGCCGGCTCTTGGCGAACACCGGCGTCTCCGGGCTGTTCAGGTACTTGGGGTTGTCCGTCTCGGCCAGGGCCCGCGCGCCGAAGCCCACGCAGCGCCCGGAGATGTCCGTGATCGGAAAGATCAGCCGGTTGCGGAAGCGGTCGTAGACTCCCGTGGCATCCTTGCGCTCCACGGTCAGGCCGGCGGCGACCATGTGCTTCTCGCTGGCCTTGCGCTGGGCAAGCTGGTTGCAGAGGGCGTCCCAGGAGTCCGGCGCGTAGCCCAGGCGGAACTTCCTGGCGCTCTCTTCGGTGATGCCCCGCCTGTCCAGGTACTCGCAGGCCTTGGCGCCGGCCTCGGACCACAACTGCTCCTCGAAGAACCTGGCGGCGAACTCGTTCAGCCGGTAGAGGAGGTTCTTGCCCTCCTCGTACAGCTTGGCCTCCTCCGGCGAGCGCCTGCTGTGGTACTCGGGCATGGGGATGCGGGCGCGCTCGGCGAGCAGGGCCAGCGCCTGGGGAAAATCGCAGCGCTCCGTTTCCATGACGAAGGTGAAGACGTCCCCGCCCTTGCCGCACCCGAAGCACTTGAAGAACTGCCCCTCGGGATTCACGTTGAAGGAGGGGGTCTTTTCCTGATGTAAAGGGCACAAACCCTTGAAGTTACGGCCGGCGCGCACAAGGTTAACATGCTCCGAGACCACCTGCACTATATCGCAGGCGTCCTTGACACGACGCTTGAAGTTCTCAGCCTCGGGATTGATCAACGGCGCCCTGCATCCCCCCAAGCCCCTGTCAGGGCTGGATATGCAAAATCAAGCAGACCATATATTATAGCGCAAAAACACGAAAAAGTCAAGTTTTGCCTTTCGTATAACCCTTGTGTCCGCAAAGCCTTGAGTGCACATGTGCAGAATTGTCGTCGAAGCCGCAAAGAGCTGTTCAAACCGGAAAAGAGTGGGGCCTGCAAAGCAGGCCCCACGGATTCGCCTCAGTACCAGCAGTCGAAGCGCGGTTCAGAACTGCTCCACGGGCCTCTTGCCCTTCACGGGCTTCTTGACCTTCGCGGGCGGGTCGGTCTCGGCCGGGGCGACGGCGCCGGCGGGGAACTTGAACTCACCCTCCTTCTCTTTCCACCAGGTCTTGAGCTTGGCCAGTTCGCCCTTGAGAGCGTCGACCTTCTCCTGGCTGTCGACCCTGTAATAGCCGTAGTTGCGGCGGCCCTTGGCGAAGCCCTTGGCCACGGTGAACTGGGCCAACCCCTCCTGGCCGCTCCAGGTCTTCAGTCGGGAGACCAGCGTCCGGGTCATGCCGTGGATGGAGGCACCATAGCTGTAGCGTCCGCCGCCCTCCGTCTTACGCTGGGCCACGGTGCGCTCGGCCCTGGCGGCCAGGTCGTCCAGGCACTCGATGCTCAGGCTCACGGCTGCCTTGTCCTTAAGGCTGCCGGCGGCCAGGGCCAGATGAGGCTTGAGGTTGTTGTAGCTGTAGTTGTAGCCCCCCGCGGCTCTGGCGGGCAGCAGCCGCTCCTGGGCGATGGCCGTGTGGATCGCCTTGCGGGCGGCCGCGTTGTTCTCGGTCACCAGCTGCCGCAGGGCGGCTTGGCGCGCGGCGTTGTACACGGTCACGTCGGCCACGATCACGCCGAGTATGGCGCAGCGCTGCCCGGAAGGCAGCTTGCTCAGCAGGCCCATGGCCCGGGAGCCCAGGTCGCCGCCCCGCCGCACGCACTTCTCGATTGCGGTCAACTCAGCGAAGCCATCGGCCAGCTTCTCTCCGGCCTTGAGCTTGACGGCGATGGCCATAAGCTGCTTGAGCAGCACCTTGTGCTCGTTCCTCTGCGCGACCAGCTTGGCCACCTCGAGGCGCAGGGCGGTCACTTCCTTGCGGAGCTTGGCCAGTTCCTCTTCGACCTTCTCCCCGGCACTGGCCGAAGACAACGCCAGGACTGCGACGGCCGCCAGCATCAATGGAACCCTCTTCATCAGTCAACCTCCTCCTCTTGAAACCTTACCCGTGTGCTTGTGGGGCGCGGGAGCGGTGCGGACTCCGCACTGAAAACCGAAGGAACCCACAGCGGGAGATAGTAAACCCCCAGCCGCCAGCGGGGACACCGGTAAATGGGGAAAGCCGCGGCCGGCGCGCCGGGAAGCCGCAAGCCCCCTTGGGACAGTCCATTCGGGCGATCATCCGGGGCCTTTATCAGCTCTCGGGGGCCGAGCCGGCCAGCACGTCCTCAACCACTTCCCGGACCTCGGCCAGGGCGAAGGGCTTGGTGATGAAGCCGCTGGCCCCGGCCTTGCGCGAGTCGGTCGCCGCGCGGTCGTCGGCCCGGGCGGTGAGCATGTAGACCGGGATGTGCCGGGTCCTATCGTCGGCGCGCAGTCGCTTGAGGACCTCGACGCCCTGCATGTCGTCCATGGAAATGTCCAGGAAGATGAGGTCCAGGTCTTCCTTCATCGCCAGGCGCAGCCCCTCCTCGCCGCCGGAAGCGGTCAGCAGGTGGTCGCCGGAGGTGGCGAAGACGGTGGCCAGCAGATCGTGCACCTCGGGGTCGTCGTCGACCACCAGGATGGTGGCGGGACGCCGCTCGCCCGGCGGGCTGGCGGCGCTCGGCTCGCCGGACGGCTCACTCTCGCCCTTGGCCAGCGGCAGGGTGAAGACTATCACCGTGCCCTGCTCCTCGGGGCGCTCGGCGCGCACGGTGCAGTTGTGCGATTCCAGTATCTCCTTGACCAGGCTGAGGCCGATACCGGTGCCGCCGTAGCGCGTGGACTGCGTCCGCTGCGAGCGGTAGAAGCGGTCGAAGACGTGGGGCATCTCGTCCTCGGGAATTCCCACCCCGTCGTCGACGACCCGTACCTCGACGCGGTTCTCGGAGGCGCGTCTGACCCGGATGCTGATGCGGGCCTTCTCGCCGGTGAATTTCTCGGCGTTGGAGAGCAGGTTGGTGAACACCCGGTGGATGTTCTCCTCGTCGGCCTCCACGGGGGGCAGGCCCTCTTCCACCTCCATGCCGACCTTGAGGTCCTGCTTGTTGGCGCGGACCTTCAGGTCCAGCAGGCAGTCGGTGATCATCTGCTCCAGGTCGAAGCGGCTGAGGACCATGGCGTCCCGCCCGGCCTCCAGGCGGGTGAAGGCCAGGAGGTCGTCGATCAGGTTGACCAGCCTCAACAAGTTTCTGTGGGACACCCGCAGCCCCTTGCGGATCTCCGCGTTGATGGGGCCCAGCCCCTCCTGGAGAATCAGCTCGATGTAGCCCACTCCGCTGACCAGCGGGGTCCTGAGCTCGTGGGATATGTTGGTCAGGAAGCGGTCCTTCATGGCGTCGAGCTTCTGGAGGTCGCGGTAGGCGCCCTCCAGTTCGGCGGTGCGCTCGCGGACCTGGCGCTCGAGCTCGGCGAGGTGACGCTGCTCCTGCTCGAAGAGCCGCTTCTGCAGCGACTTCTCGCGGGTGATGTCCCGGGCCAGGCCGACCATGGCCACCGCCCGGCCGCGCTCGTCGCGCACCAGGCTGGTGGTCAGATGCACCGGGTAGCGGGTGCCGTCCTTGTGGACGTGCTCGACCTCGCCGCTCCAGCCGCCGGCCAGCGTCGCCCGGGCGATGGCCCGGACCTCCTCGCCGGAGACGTCATCGGGGTAAAACATGGCGAAGTCCTTGCCCAGGATATCCCCGGGCTGGTAGCCGGTCAGCACGGTCATCATGGGATTAACGTAAGTGATGACCCCGGACATGTCCGTGAGGGTCACTCCCTCGCGGCTGGACTCCAGCGCGTGGGCCAGCAGGGTTACCAACTTCTGGGCGGCGCGCTCCTCGGTGATGTCGCGGATCACGAAGGTGTAGCCGGCCAGCTGTCCGTCAGCGTCGCGCCGGGCGCTGCCCGAGACCCGCGCGTTGAAGGTCAGCCCCTGGGTGCGGAGCAGCTCGGTTTCCTCTTCGTAGCGTTCCCCGCGGCCGAGCCCCTCCAGGTCGGCGACCAGCCGCTTGCGTCCCTCCGGCAGCCAGAACTCGGTGACGTGGGCCTGGCCCACGATGTCCGCGCTCTTGCGTCCGAAGAGCAGCTCGGCGCTCTCGCTGAAGTAATTGATGATCCCCTGGTTGTCGGTGCCGACGATGGCGTACTCCCCGGCGGAGCGCAGCATCCCGGCCAGCAGTTCGGCGGCCCGCTGGCGCTCGACCTCGGCGTTCCTTTCCGCAGTAATGTCCTGGGTGAGTTCCAGCACCTGGACTATCTCGCCGCTCTCGTCGCGTATAGCGGTGGTGGTCAGCCGGAAGATGTGCTCGCCGTCGGCCATGGGCGTGGCCACGTCTGCGACGCAGGGCTCGCCGGTTTCCAGAGAGCGGATCGCCGGGCAGTCCTCGCAGGGACAGTCGCGGCCCTGATAGACCTCGTGGCACTTCCTGCCTCTGATTTCCTCCAGCGGGCCGAACCAGGCGGCCATGGGCTTGTTGACCCACACGATTTCCAGGTTCTTGTCCAGCAGGCTGAGCCCCGCGCCCAGCGAGCTGACCACGTGCTCCAGGCGGTGGCGTTCGATTTCGAGCTGCTGGCGAACTTCGGCCAGCTCGGTGATGTCCGCGAAGAAGCCCACGTTGCATTGTCGCCCGCCGATCAGGACGTTGACCGTGTTGATGTCTGCATATATGACGGTCCCGTCCTTGCGCAGGCAGGGGATGTTGGGCGCCAGGGCCTTTTCTCCGCGGGCCTGGGCCTCGAACTCCGACATGACGTGCTCCAGGGACTCCGGGGGGTGAACGTCGGACACACTCAATCGGGCCAATTCTTCCTCGGTGTAGCCCAGCATCTCGCATATGGCCGGATTGGCGTAGTTGAACTTCCTGGTTTCAACGTCCGCGACGAGAATCCCCTCGGCGGCTCCCTCGAACAGGGTGCGGTACTTCTCCTCGGATTCGCGCAGGGCCTGCTCGGCTTGGCGCTGCTCGTCGATGTCGCGCGCGAAGCCCTCGAATCCGGTGGGGCGGCCCTCCGCGTCGCGGGTCATGCGCACGTTGGTTTCCGCCCATTTCACTTCGCCGTCCAGCCGCCGCACCTTGAAGCGGAAGCCGACCACCTGGCCCTCGGTACGCAGTGTCTTCAGCAGTTCGTCGCGCTCGGCGGGGTCGGCGTAGAACTCCGCGAACGGCCGGCCGATCAGCTCTTTGGGGGAGCTGGCCCCCAACAGGCCGGCGCCGGTGCTGTTCACCGTGAGCAGCCGCGACTCCATGTCGGCCCGGAAGACCACCACGCCCATTTCCCCGATGGAGTCCAACAGTTCCTGCTGCTCGCTGCGGAGAATCTCCTCGGTTGTCTTGAGGTAGGTTTCCAAGCCCTCGCTCAATACCTGCTGAACGACCTTCATGGCAGCCAAGGCCTCTGGGCCGCCGAGACCCCCGCGCTCTATCAGGAAGCCGATGATCTCGCGCTCCATGATCTGCTTGCCGGTCAGCGCGTCTTCGGGCTTGGCGAAGTGCTCACGCATCCTCCGGGCGGCCTCGCGGACCTTGTCCTGGTCCAGGGGCCTGCCGGTCTCGCAGTAGTCACGGATCCTGAGCACCGTCCGCGTGCATATCTCACGCCACAGTTCGCCAACGTCGTCGGAAGCGTCTTGAGGGATGACCCCGCCCCGCAGGGCGGCCAGCACGCGTTCAATAAGCTCCGCCGAGTGCTCCTCCAGCAGCCCGGCGAATTCCTTCAGGTTCTTGGCCATGGGGCCCCCCAATAGAGTACACCGGCGGGCACCGATTATCGTGCCCGGTGCCGCCATCTTCAAGCCGCATTCGCGCCCGGCACTTGCGCTGCGGCGGAAGGGCTCTTAGCATCGGGAACCATGCGTCACCAGGGCAGATATCTGCTGACTTCCACCGAAGCGCCCGCGGCCGGCGAGGCCGTGGTCCTGGAGGGTCGCGAGGCCCGCCACGTCCTGCTCGTTCGCAGGGCGCGGCCCGGGGACCGCCTGGAGCTTTTCAACGGAAAAGGTCGCGCCTGGGAGGCGGAGCTGGTCTCCGGGGCCGACGAGCGGGCCTCCTGCAGGGTGCTCCGCGAGCTGCCCCCCGCGCCGGGCGCGCGCTGGCGGCTGAGCCTGGCGACCGCCGTGCCCCGCCCCAGGCGGATGACCTTTCTGGTCGAGAAGTGCGCGGAGCTGGGCGTCGACGAGCTCCTGCCGGTTGCCTGGGGGCGCAGCGCGCGCTCCGGCTCCGGGAAGGCCGTGGAACGCTGGCGGCGGCTGGCCGAGTCGGCCGCCAAGCAGTCCCGGCGCACGAAGCTGATGCACGTCGCCGAACCCCTGCCCGCGGACGGGCTGGTCGGGCTGCTCTCCGGCTTCGACCGCGTCCTGCATCTCGACACGTCTGGAGATATGTCGCCGCGCGAGGCGCTGGCCGGGCTGGCCGCCGGCGCGCGCCTCTTGGCGCTGATCGGCCCGGAGGGCGGCCTTTCGGAGGAAGACCTGGCCGCCATCGGCTCCGCGGCCGGCGATCGCCTGCTTCGCGTGGGCCTGGGGCCGGGCGTTCTCCGGGTGGAGACCGCCGTCGTCGCGGTCGCGTCGATAGTGCTCGCCGAAGGCCTGCTGGATGGCTGACCGCGAGCTACGCACCTACCGCCTGACTGACCTGGGCTGCAAGGTCAACCAGTACGAGACCCAGTTGATTGCCGAACGCCTGGAAGGGGCCGGCCTGCGGCCCGCCGCCGAAGGCCAGTCGGCCGACCTCTGCCTGGTCAACAGCTGCGCGGTGACCAGCGCGGCCGCTGCCAAGAGCGCGCGCGCCGTCCGGCAGCTGCGGCGCAGGAACCCCGGGGCGCTGGTGGTGGTGGCCGGGTGCGCGGTTTCCGCGGCGGGCAAGGACGATATCCTCGGCCGCACCGGGGCGGACCTGGCCCTCGCGCAGGACGAGAAGCTCGACCTGCCCGGCCTGCCGCAGGCGCCCGGGCCGGCCGGGCACATCAGCCGCTTCGAGGGCCACTGCCGGGCCTTCATGAAGATACAGGACGGCTGCGACTCCTTCTGCGCCTACTGCATCGTCCCGCGCCTGCGCGGCGCCCCGCGCAGCCGGCCGCTCGATGAGATACGCGCCGAGGCCCGCGCCCTGGAGGCCGGCGGCCATCGCGAGCTGGTGCTCAGCGGCGTGCACCTGGGGCTTTACGGGAGGGACATCGAGGGAAAACCATCGCTGGCCGATGCCGCCCGCGCCATGCTGGGGGCCGCGCCCCGCGCCCGGCTGCGCATCTCGTCGCTGGACCCCGCGGAGCTCAGCGACGAGCTGCTGGAGCTGGTCGCATCTGAACGCCGGGTCTGTTCCCATCTTCATCTTCCGCTGCAAAGCGGCGACGACGGGGTGCTCGGCGCCATGCGCCGGCACTACACGTCGGCGGAGTTTTTACGCGTTGTGGCGAAAGTCCGCGCGCGGCTCGACCGCCCGGGGATAACCACCGACGTCATGGCCGGCTTTCCGGGGGAGAGCGCGGCGGCGTTCAAGAACACGTTGGACCTCTGCCGCCGGGCGGCCTTCTCCCGGATGCACGTCTTTCCATTTTCGGCGCGGGAGGGCACCGACGCGGCGCGCCTGCCCGACCAGGTTCCCGCGGAGGTCGCCAAGCGCCGCGCGGCGGAACTCGTCGAGCTTGGCGCCGAGCTGGCCGCCGGCTTCGCGGCGGGGTGCGTCGGGGGCACTGAGGAGGTGCTGGCCGAGGAGCTTCTTGATAATGGCACCACCGCCGGGTATTCCGCGCGCTACATGCGGACCTATTTCACATGCGAGGACTCTCGACTGCGTGAAATCTACCGGGTGAAGATAGAGCGGGCCGAGGGTCCCGATCTCTACGGCTCGGTCGTCGCCTGACTCCCAAGAAACCCCCTAAAAACGACAGAGGACAGGGGACTGCGACCCTGCCCTCCGTCTGGCGCTAAGGCTACTAGGGAGCCTTCTTAATGGAACCCTTTTAGCACCGGCCGTGCCAGGAAAGCGAAAGAATTGGGATAAATCGTAACTCTATATATACTACGTTGTTGCGGGACGCGCGTCCCATTGGCCGCCGGCCGGAACTCCCCGTCCCGGCGGAAGTTTCCGCCGAAAGCGGCGGATTGCTCCGGCGAAGACCGCCAATTCACGATTGGCTGTGACGCTGTTCACCTTTGAAGCGTCATTCTTGTGATGGTGAAGCGTCGTTTTTATGGTGATTTCCCGCAAGACCTTGGTTGCTTCGTGGGGTCATAGGGTGGAAGGCGAGGTGGGAGGCGGCATGCTGGACGCTGATCGACGCGACCTTGGCGCATTCGTGCGGAGCGGGTCCGCTCAGGCCTTCGATGGCCTGGTTCGCCGTTACGCGGACGCCGTCTACGGCGTCTGCCTGCGGCGGCTCGGCCGGCCGGAAGACGCCGAGGACGCGGCCCAGGCGGCCTTCATCGTGCTGGCCCGCAAAGCGCGGTCGGTGCGTCCGGAGAGCCTTGCCTCCTGGCTGCACGGCACGGCGATGCGTGCCGCGGCCAAGACGGCGAGTCTCAATGCCCGCCGTGTCCGCCGCGAGGAGGAGGCCGCCAAGATGCGCACTGCCGTGAGTGCTGCTCCTGACAGTCCCGCGCCGGGGTGGGAGGACGCCCGGCCGCATCTCGATGGGGAGATTGCCCGCCTGCCGGAGAAGTCGCGCGAAGCGCTGATCCGGCATTACTTCGCCGGGCGGAGCTACAGGGAACTTGCCGCGGAACTGCGCGTCTCGGAGGGTACCGCGGCCGCCCGGGTCAGCCGGGCGCTGGAGCGGCTGCGGAAGCGCTTCAGGAAACGAGGCGTGGCCCTGGGTGCGGCGGGTCTGGGGCCGTTGCTCGCCGCTGAGGCCCAAGCGGCGGCCCCGGCATCGCTCGGGGCTTCCGTTTCCGCCCTCGCTTCCGGGGGATCCGCCGCGCTGGCGGCGGCCGGAGCGGGGAGCAAGGCCGGTCTGGCAGCAAAGGAGGTTCTGAGGATGATGGTTTGGGAAAGAGCTTGTCGCGCGGCTGCACTTGGCGCCGCCCTGGTGGTGGGCGCTGCTGTGCCCTTCACGATCCGCGCCGTCAGCGCCGGAGAGGCGCCGAAAGTCGGACGCTCCAGCAGTGCGCCCTCGCGCAAGGGCGCAGAGGCTCAGGCCGCCGATGTCAAGAAAAAGCCCATGGTGTACGAAGGCGCGGGGAACGCGAAGAAGAAGACCGGGAAGCCGCCGAAAGTCGCGAAGTCCACGTCGATGAGCAAGACGGTTTCGCTCAAGGCCAAGTGGGCCAGCCGCCTTTTCGACAGCGGTCCCTATCCCAAACCCCGCGACCAGAAGAGATTGGTCCTCCCCTATGGGGCCGTTTGGAGCGGGGATGGCCGCACCCTGTGCCACGCTCTCAAGATTATCGCCAGGGAGCGTGTGCAATTCGTCGGGAAGGACGGGAAAGTGCACGCGTACATGCGGCCGGTGACCAAGTACGAACTGGTCGTTGGCCCGGTCGACGAGGAATGCCCCAAGCGGATTGAGTATCAGATAGACATTCTCCGGAAACAAGGAAACCAGAACAAGGACATATCATTCTCCCTGTCGCCCGACGGCAAGGTTCTCGCGCTAGCTCTGCCGCACCCCACCGAGGTTCAACTCATGGATGCCAAATCCGGAAAAATCACCCGGACCTTTTCCCCCAAGGATCTCGCCGGGGACGGTGATGCTGGAATGGTAGAAAGCCTGACGTTCTCCCTAGACGGCAAGGATTTGTTTTTGGGAACCTTGTCGCGGGGGATATGGAAGCTCAATCTCCGGAAAGGCGAAAGTTCACGCGTCCTTAAAAAGGACTGGTCCATTCCCAATATGAGCTTCGTGGGCCGTGACCGCATCCGGTTCAGTTCGGTCGGGACACCTGCCCCCATGGCCGTCATGGCCATAGGAGGTAATGCCAAGCCCGCCCGCCGTTTTGGAGCAAGCGTGCAGGTTCGGCACCTTTACGAGATGAATATCAAGAACGGTGCCGTTCGGAAGCTCGCCAACAAGGCGGCGGGTGCCCGCCAGAAGGTCAACATCCAACTCAAGAGCGGCAAAATGATAAAGGACGTGAGCCTGGGCAACATGCCGTCGGACATCCAGAACCGGGTTTTCGCGTACCTCAAGCTTAACTGCGCGTCGGTTTCTCCAGACGGAAAGCATGCCCTGATCCAAGAATGCTACTTCAAAGACGACAGATCCGGACGGCGCTTGTACCTCGTCGAGATCGAGAAACGAGCCAGTAGCGATCGCTAACGCCAAGCAAGGAGTGGGTGATGCGGGGTGGCATCGCTCCGAAGGAGAGAAAAGGAGTTAGAATCATGGAGAGCAGACTTTCACGAGTCGGGGTCGCGATCATCCTGGCCGGCGCGCTCACCGCCGCGCTGAATCTGGCCGGCGCGGGCAGCGCGGCTTGGGCCATGGGTATGGGCGGTAGCGCCGGTGCCGGTGCCGGCGGCGGCCATCGGCGCAGGAGGCGGACCAAGCCCCTGCCCCCGCTCAAGTGGGCGTCGCTGGAGGCCGGGCTGAGCAAGGCCAGGAGCGGCAACAAGCCCGTCGTCGTGGTCTTCACCACCAGGAAGTTCAAGGGGCCCGCCACCCTCAACGCCCGGATGCTGCGTAAAGCGCTGACCGGGTCGGGGGCCATTCCGGTCAAGGTCCTGCCGCCGAAAGCACCCAGAGTTCCGGCCGGGGCCTCCCGGGAGGAGCACAAGAAGCTCGTCGCATCCTACCAACAGGCCCTCAAGAAGTACCGGGAACTCGCCGGGAAATATGGGGCCAGGACCAATCCCACGATGGTCTTCCTGGCCCCTGGGGGTGACGTCGTGGGGCGGCTCTCCGGGCCCACCAACAACTCCCGGGTGCTCTCAGCCCTGAAGGCCCTGCCCGGAAGGGTCAAAGCACTCCTGGAAAAGAAGAAGAGGGAAGCGGCGACGAAGCGCTCCGGGGACGCCGGTCGGAAGAGCGTCAAGTAGCCGCTATCCAGGGGATTGCGGCCCAAAGCTTGGGAGGGGTCGGAGCTGCTTCTTCGGCCCCTCCCCCCGTTTTTTCTTCCACCAGATTTTCCACTCGGCGGGGGTGTAGCGGTCATGGCGGGTGAGCGTCGCGATCACGGCGGCGAAACCATCCTGAAGCTGCCGCCTTCTGCGTCGATCTCCACCAGGCAGCCGCTGGTGCTGGGGTTGAGGACGGGTATCCCGAAAGCCCCCGTTTCAAGCCGCGGCTCTTTCTCGTGGAAGTGCCCGCTCACCACCAAATCGAAAGGCTTGCCTTCGGTGAACTGCCGGAGCCCGGCCGAGCCCACTTCTCTGCCCGCGTAGCTCCACGGCTCGGGAGGCTGGTGGGTCAACAGCAGGCTGAAGCGCGAGCCCTCGAAGTCGAAGCTTTCCTTCGCGAAACCAGTGATGCGCCCGGTGCGCTTCTCCGAGAAAATATCAAAACCGGCGATGCCCACTATCAGCAGACCCTCGACAAGTTTCGATCCGTAGTCCAGATAGTGGAACCCGTATCTGGCCGCGGCGCGCTCGCAGACCTTCTTCGCCTCGCAGTTCCCGGAGACGAAGGCGCAGGTGATCCCCGAGTCGGCCATGAAGCCGAACAGCGACTCGTGATGCGCGCCGCCGCCGGTGAAGTCGCCGCTGATGCAGACCAGGTCGAGGCCCGGTCCCCGGTGGAGCCTCTTCACTTCCTCCAGGGCCGCGCGGGACCCGTGGGTGTCGGACAACAGGAGGACGTTCAAGGTCGCGGCTTCCGGCCGGCGGGGGCTACTTCTTCGGCCCGGGCGGGAAGCTTCCTTTGTTCTTCTTCCACCAGACCCTCCACTCGGCGGGAGTGTAGCGGTCCTTCTGCTCGGTGGCCTTCTGGAGCTGCTCCACCGCGGCGCGGGAGCGGTGCTTCCCGGCGGAGCCCACCAGCCCGATGAGCGTCGCGATCGCGTCGGCGTCGGCGGCGTCGGCCAGCAGCTTGCAGGCCAGATCGGTCACTTCCTCCGAACTGTCCCCGCTCGCGGCCGAGGCCAGCAGCTTCCTGGCCGCCAGGTCGCCCCGCGCGGCGGCCAGCTTCAGGGCGGCGATGCGAATCTGCGGTTCGGCCGAGCGCATGGCCACGGCCAGGGGCTTGGCCTGCTCCTTGGCGGGCAGCGAGGCCACCAGGAAGAGCGCGCGCCGCGCCAGTCGCGGCGCCGAGGCGCGCTCCACCTCGGAGGCCAAGCGAGTGCCCACTTCCGCGCCGCGGGACGAGGCCAGGGCGGTTTCCATTTCCACCGCGTCGCCCGCGCAGGCCACCGCCCCGCTGACCGCCTCCTCGGCGCGGCGCTCTTCGCGAACCCTGATGGCGGCCTCCTTCTTGGCCGACTGCTCCTCCTCGGCGGCGACCAGCTGCTTCTTCTCCTCCGCGGTCACCCATCGCCCGCGGCAGCGCACGAAGCCGGCCTTGGCCTTGGACAACTCCTTGGCGGCGATCTCCAGCTCGGGATCGATGTCCGCCGCCCTGCGCAGATAGCGATAGGCCAGGTTGCTGTCCGCGCCCAGCTTGAGCAGCTCGACCCCCAGCTCGGCGTAGCCCTTCGCGTTCGTGCCCTTGAAGGCGGACTCGGCCACGCTGCAGGCCTTGCTGATGGCCCGCCCCTTGCAGGCCCGGTAGCGGCGGTACTCCGCGAAGGGGATCTTGGGATGGCCCTTGCTCTTGTCTATCCAGGCGGCGAGCCCCAGCAGGCGCCGCCAGTCGCCGGCCTTGACGGCCGCCTTGAAGCGTTCCTCGAAGAGCACCAGGTCGGTCTTGAGCTTGACGGCCACGGTGATGCTGAAGGTCAGCCTGGGACCGGAGCGGACCGCGCGGCCCCCCAGCCACACATTGTCCCCGGAAACGAACTTCTTGAAGAGACCCCCCGCGCTGACCTTGAACTTGTGGCTGGTCCCGAAGAGACGCACGCCGCTCGTCCCGCTGGACTTCAGCTTGCCCTCCAGGCAGACCAGCTGCCCGGCCAGGCGCGCGTCAGCGAGGTCCGCGACGGTGATCCTCCGGTAGCTCTGGGCCTGGTAGATCACCACGGTGATGGTCTTCTTGCCGATCTTGAGGATGCGGACCTGGAACTGCCCGGCGGCTGCCGGCGCGGCGGTGAGCACCAGGGCGCCGAGCACCAGGAGAGCGCTCCTGCAGCGTTTCACGATCCGGCCTCCTTCTTGCCCGCTTTCTTCCCGGTCTTCGGCGGTGGCGGCGGCGGCCGGCGCTTGGGCGGGGCCGGCAGCGTCAGGACCCACGCGCGGCCCTTGAGGCTGAGTGCCGCGGCCCTGGCCGGGCGTCCCTTGCGTGAGCTCCACAGGGCCACCGGGCCGGCCAGGCCCAGGAGCCGCGAGCTGCCCGCGTGCAGGAAGCGTCCCCGCCCGGCGGAGAGGTAGATGTTGAGCACCCCCGGTCCAGCGACGACCAGGTCCGTTTTGCCGTCTCCGTTGATGTCCCCCGCGGCCATGCCCAGGGGCAGGCTGCCGACCGCGACGGGCCGGGCCTGCTGGGCCAGCTTGCCCGCCCCCGTCCCGTTGAGCACGCTTATCGCCCCGCTCCGCCCGCCGAAGAGCAGCGCGACGTCGGGCTTACCGTCGGCGTTGAAGTCCCCGCTCCGCGCGGCCAGGACCAGGCCGGCGGGAATGTCCAGCTGCTGGTCGGCGACCAGCTTGCCCTTCCGCAGCGAATACACGAAGAGCTTCCCGGTCTTGCTCCCGCCGGAGGCGACCAGCCCCAGTCGCTGGACCCGCCCGCCGGGCGCGGCGCCCAGCGCGAAGAGCACCGGGGGCACCCCGCCCGGCGGCAGCTTCGCGGACGCCAATTGGGCGCCCTTGGCGCGGTGGACGAACAGCTTGCCGTTCCTGCGGCTGGCGGTGATGAATTCGGCGCGCCGGTCGCCGTCGAGGTCCGCCAGGGCCAGCGCCTCGATGGGCCCGGCGGCCCGTCCCGCGCGCACTGGCTTGGCGGCGAGCCGCCCAGTGGAGCCGCGCAGGAAATACAGCCGGCCGCTGGTCCATTCGGCCCAGCCGAGGTCCGCGCGGCCGTCGCCGTCGAAGTCCGCGGCCGCGACGCCCACCGGCGCGCCCGACAGCTTCCAGTCCGGCGCGGCGCTGTCTCTCGCGGTGGAGCTGCCGGAGGGCAGCACGCTCAGCCGGCCGGAAAGCGGCCCGCCGCAGGAGGCGGCCAGGTCCGGCTGACCGTCGCCGTTGAGATCCGCGAAGACCAGCCCCAGGACGCTGGCCCGGTAGGCGCCGGGAAGCCGCATGTCCTGCTCGCGGGCGGCGCCCAGCGGGTACTTGATCTTGATCCGGGTCTTCCCCTCCGCGCTCTTCTTCCCGCAGGTGACCTTGAGCACCACTTCGTGCTCGGAGGGCACCTTGAGGTCCCCGTCCTTCCCGGGGGTCCAGGTCAGCCGCCCGCTGGCTTCGTCCAGGAGCATCCCCTCCGGCCTGGTCAGCAGCTCGAAGCGCAGGAGCTCGGGGTTCTCCGGCGGCTCGGTCTTCTCGCCCGGCCAGACTACCTTGAGCGGCAGAAGCAGCTCCAGCTTCTCCAGGGGACGCAGCAGCGGCTCGGCGACGGGGCCGAAGCTCATCTCCTTGGGTTCCACCTTCTTAACCGGCGGCTTCTGCCCGTTGGGCGGCTTGACGTTGTTGGTGCCCGTGCCATTATTGGTGACCACCGGCCTGCGCTTGATGACCGGCTTCCCGGGCTTCTTGCCGAGCAGCTCGGCCAGCTGGGCGGGGAGCGGGGCGTAGTCGAAGTAGCCCAGGGCCAGGTAACCGCCGCCGCCGAGCAGCCCCAGAAGCAGCAGGATGACCAGGACCTTGAGCCCCGAGAGCCCGGGCCGCTTGAGGCTCCGTTTCTCGGCGCGCTCCCCCTCATCCTCGCGGGGCTGGTCGGCCGATTTCTCGGGGCCCAGGGTTTCCAGGCAGCGACCGCAGACCTTCCGCCCCTCGTGGACGGTGGTCTCCGCCTCCTTGACGGCGCGCAGGCAGAGCTCGCAGCGGGCCATGCCCACGGAGACCTGCCCCTCGTCGGAGCGCTTTTCCAGCCAGGCGGCCAGGCGCTTGGCGCGCGGCCCCTCGGGAGAGACCTCCAGGCACTTCTTGTAGGCGACCTGAGCCTCGTCGAGCAGGCCGCGCTTCTCGTAGCACTGCCCCAGGAAGTAGTAGGCCTCGGGGTCGTCGCTGCGCGCCTCTGCGGCCTTCTGGAGCATGGTCGCGGCCCGCGAGAAGTCCTGCCTGCCGAGCGCCACCCGGCCGGCCAGCAGCAGCGTGGGGAAGTGCTTGGGCGCTCTCTCCATAACCAGGCTGCAGAACCGGGCGGCCTCGCCCATGTCGCCGTCCTGGAACCTGGTCATGGCCTCGGTGTAAAGGGGGCCGACTTTGGGATCTTCCGGGGGCGGCTCTGTGGCAGCGCCCTCGCCACCCGCCGGGGACCCCAGGCCGTCACCGCCGAACATCTCGTCGAACTCGGCCTGGGCCTTGTCGCTCAGCCCGCTCTCGTCCCCGGCCGGAGCAGCCGTCGCGGGAGGGGCCGGGGCAGGCGCCTCCGCGGGGGCCGGGGGGCTTTCCGCTCCGGCCTGGGGGCTGCCGCTGAGGCCGCTCAAGTCCGACTTGAAGAAATCGGAGAACTCCTTGTCGGCCTTTTCGACGGTTTCGGCCGGCGGGGCTGGGGCGTTCTCCGCGACCGGGGGGGGCTCCGGGCTGACTTCCTGGCCGGCGGGCGGCGCCTCGGACAGCGTCGGCGCTTCCTGGCCGGCGGGCGGAGCTGCCTCGGCGCGCGCCTTGGCTATCCATTCGCGGATTCTGGACGCGTCTTCGACGTCCGGGGTCAGCGCCAGGAACTTCTCGTAGTGGTCGGCGGCCTCCAGGTCGCGCCCCATCCGGCGGTAGGCGAAGCCCAGGTTGTTGTAGGCCTCGGCGTAGTCCGGGGCGACCTTCACCGCCTGCTGCAGGGCGGACACGGCCTCGCTCAGGAGTTCCTGCTGGATGAGCACCATGCCCAGGTTGTTGTGGGCCACGGTCATGTTCGGATCCGCGGCGATGGCCTGGCGGTAGCTGGTCGCGGCGGCGGCCATGTCGCCACTGTCGTGGGAGTCGAGCGCGGTGTCGAAGGCCTCCTGCGCCTCGGGCGACTGGGTCGGCGCCTCTTCCTGTCCGAAAGCCGGGCTCATCGACGGGTTCCTTTCACGGCCGCACTGCTTTTCAGCGGACCGCTAGGCCGGGGCCTGGTCCGCGGGCAGCTCGGCTTCCTCGACCAGCATGACCGGGATGTCGTCCACGACAGGGTAGCGGCGCCCGCACTCGGTGCAGACCAGCCGGTCGCCTTCCAGGTTGACCGGCTTCTTGTCGACGGGGCATGCCAGTATCTCCAGAAGTTCCTTGTCTATGGCCAAGGGAATCTCTCCTTCAAGGGTGCTCTATGTATAAAGTCTATGCCGCTAAACCGGGAGTGTCAAGAGGTGGCCTCCCCGGATCCCCACGAAACGAAGGAGACAGAAGTCATTGGGAGAGGACTCCGAATGCGCCGCCCTTGACACTGCCGTGACCCGGGGGTAGATTCGCGGTATGAACCCCTCATGGCCCAGCTGTAACCCGCGTCCGGAACCCGACCGCTGAGAGCCTTCCGCCGATGAGCAAGCTCCCGCCCGAACCCGACCACCCCGACCAGACGGTCGCGGCCTTCATGCGCAAGCACGGCGACGACTGCGCCAGCCGGGTGATCACCGCGGGGCAGAAGCTCCGCTACCTGCTCCTCTCCCTGCTGGTTATCTGGATGATCCTCTATTACGAGATCACCATCGACCTGCTCAACTTCGCGGTTTGCACCGTGTACGGGGCGGTAATCTCCTACAAGCTCTTCACGGTGATCCTGGCGGTGGTCAAGAAGCGCGAGATCGTCATCGGCCCCGCGGAGATCGCCTCGCTGGGCGACGAGGACCTGCCCGTTTATACCGTGCTGGTGCCCATGTACAAGGAGCAGGGCGTGGCCGCCAAGCTCATCCGGGCGGTGGGCCAGCTCGACTACCCCCACGACAAGCTGGACATCAAGGTGCTGCTGGAGGCCGACGACCCCGAGACCATAGCCGAGTGTCGCGAGCTGCGCACCGCCTTCGCGGTCGAGACCATCGTGGTCCCCGACACCACGCCCAAGACCAAGCCGCGGGCCTGCAACTGGGGCCTGGAGGCCGCCCGCGGCAAGTACCTGGTCATCTACGACGCCGAGGACCGCCCCGAGCCGGACCAGCTCAAGAAGGCGGTGGCCGCCTTCCGCCGGCAGCCGGAGAAGGTCATCTGCCTGCAGGCCAAGCTCAACTACTACAACCCCCGGCAGAACTGGCTGACCAAGTTCTTCACGCTGGAGTACACCGCTTGGTTCGACCTCTACCTGCCGGGCCTGCACGCGCTCAACGTGCCCATCCCCCTGGGAGGCACCAGCAACCACTTCCGCACCGCGCAGCTCAAGGAGCTGGGCGGCTGGGATCCCTTCAACGTCACCGAGGACTGCGACCTGGGCGTGCGCCTGGAGCGCGCCGGCTACCGCACCAAGATACTGGAATCGACCACCTGGGAGGAGGCCAACAGCCGGCTGGGCAACTGGATCCGCCAGCGCTCGCGGTGGGTCAAGGGCTACGTCCAGACCCACCTGGTCCACACCCGCAGCCGCTTCCGGACCCTGCGCGCGCTGGGGCCCAAGAACTACCTGAGCTTCCTCCTGACCGTCGGAGGACTGCCCGCGGTGCTGCTCCTGAACCCGGTCTACTGGGTGGTGGGCATCCTCTGGCTGGTCTTCAGGTGGCAGATGTGGTACGCGGGCGAATTCAACGAGTACCTCACCGAGACCAAGGGCATGGGCAACATCTACGTGGACGTCTGGCACTGGATAAGCGGCCAGATGGACGTGACCTCGGGCGACCTCTTGCGCATTCCCTTCGGCCACTACACCAGCCAGATATTCTTTCCCATCACGGTCGTCCTGGTGGCCAGCAACCTCTTCCTGATCCTGGTCCATGTGATCGCCTGCCGGCGCCGCGGGCTGGGCGACCTGACCGGCTGGTGCTTCCTGATTCCCTTCTACTGGGTGCTGATCAGCATCGGCGCCTGGAAGGGCTTCCTGCAACTGCTCACCCGACCCTTCTACTGGGAGAAGACCCAGCACGGCCTGACCGACGCCGCGCCGCCGGGCGAAGCGCCCGAAGAGGAAATCCCGCAAGGAGACGCGCCATGAAGAGAGTTGCGATGATCCTCGCCGCCACCGCGATTCTGCTGGCCGGCTGCCAGCCAGCCGGAGAGGAGCAGGGGAGTGCGGTGAAGAAAGCAACCAAGGACACGCCGGTATTCGACGTCGAGACCGGCTTCAGCTTCAAGAACCACTTCAAGAAATCGGCAGACCCCTTTGGCGACAGCGCCCTGGTCTTCCAGACCGCGGACAAGCACAAAAAGATGACCTTCATCCAGAAGGACGGCTTCTTCGCCGTGCCCGCCGGTCACCGCGGCACGCTGGTGCTCTCGGTGCTGCTCCAGAAGGCGCGCAGGCTCAAGGTTGCCGTGGTCGGCGAGAAGGGCCGCAAGAGCTACTACCTGGAAGTCCGGCAGGAAGGGCTCTGGACCGAAGTCTCGCTGCCCCTGTCCGACCTGAAGGGCAGAGTCGCCGAGGGAGTGAAGATCAAGGACATAACCGTCTGGCTCAAGCCGGGAAAGAAGGGCGAGAAGCTCCCCGCCGAGGCCCAGCTCTTCCTCAGGAAGGCGGTTCTCCGCTTCTGAGGCGCCCAAGCATTATCGGACGCTTCTAAAGCCTCATCGCTGGACGCCGATTCATAATAATAGTGGATAGTCCCGGGGACCGGTCTGCCCCGGGTGAGGGAAGCGGGGGGAGGTCATGGCCGCAGCGGTCAGCGAGGTCCGGCTCCGCGTGCGCTACGCGGAAACCGACAAGATGGGCTTCGCCTACTATGGATGCTACGCCGCCTGGCTGGAGGTCGGCCGGGTCGAGCACCTGCGCGAGAAGGGCGTGTCCTACAGCGACGTGGAGGCGGGCGGACGCTTCCTGGCGGTCCGCCGCCTGGAGGTCGACTACCTGGCCCCGGCGCGCTACGACGACCTGGTAATCGTGCGCACCCGCGTGACCGGCGCCGGCAAGAGCCGGGTGGACTTCGAGTCGGAAATCGTCCGCGAGGCCGACGGCGAGACCCTGGCCCGCGGGAAGGTGCGCCTGGCCTGTCTGGACAGCGCGGGGCGCCCCCAGCGGCTGGGCGAGGAACTGGCGAAGGCATGCGCGGTCTCCTCCTAGCCGCCCTGCTGGCGGTCGCGGTCCCCGCCGCCGTCCCGGCGGCCGCCGCCGAGCCGGAGTTCAGCCCGGCGAAGGAGGAGCTGGCCCTCGCCGAGCAGGCCTTCCAGGGCGGGCTCTACGAGTTCGTGGCCGCGCGCATGAAGCGACTCCTGAACCAGAAGCGCGGTGAGTTCCCGGGGCGCGACCGGGCGGTGCTGCTCCTGGCCGAGAGCGACTACCTCAGCGGCCGGCGCAAGGCGGGCTGGAAGCGCCTCGAGAGCTTCCCCGGGGAGTTCCCGAAGAGCCCGCATCTCGAGGAGTGCGAGTTCTGGATCGGCCGGGCCGAGAGTGAGCATCGCGACAGACACTTCACCGGCGCCCGTAAGCTGCGCAAGCTGCTCCAGAAACTCAAGGACCGCGCGGGGTCCGACCCGGAGCTCCTGGCCCGCACCCGCTACTACCTCTGCCTGGCGCTCGTCGAGCGCGGGGAAGTCCGCGACCTCGACGGGGAAATCAAGGCCCGGCCGGACGGGAAGGGCGGCGAGAAGAAGGTGCGCGTTCCCGGGGCCCTGGCTCTGCTCAACGAGCACATCAAGAACACCAAGAAGGTCCTGCTGGCCGAGGCCCACGTGCTCCGCGGCCGGGCACTTTACCTGCGCGGCCGGCCCAAGCGGTGTTTCGAGAAGCTCGGCGACGAGTTCCTTAAAGTCAAGGCCTTCGAGTCCAACCCGCTACGCGGCGAGGCCCTCTTCTGGCAGGCGGAGGCCCGCTACGGCCAGTCGGAGTGGACCGAGGCAGCCAAGCTCTTCGCCGCCGCCGCGGGGGCCGCGGAGCGCTTCGGCAAGAACCCCGCCAGGGACAGCTTGCTGGCCGTCCGGGCCCACTACAGCCGGGGATGGGCGCTTTACAAAAGAGCCGAGGACCTCCGGCGCGCGGGGCTGACCGGCCGGAAGGGAACACTCGAAGCCGCCCTGGAGAGCTTCGAAGCGGTCATCGCAAGAGGCGGGAAGACGCTGGCCGCCGCCGCCCGGCTCCGCGCCGGGGCGGCGCTGCAGCTCCTGGGCCGGCACGACCAGGCCCTCAAGAGGCTCGACCCGCTCCGCGCCAACCGTCGCCACGGCGCTGAGGCGCTGTACTTCTCGGCCCGGGCCGTCGCCGGACGGGGCGATTACCAGGGGGCCGGCAAGCTCTTCGACCAGGCTGCGGAGCGCAGCCGGAAGCGAAGCGTGCTGAGGGCCCGCATCGACTTCGCCCTCGGGGAAAACCTCTTCCAGCGCGCCGCGCTGGCCACCAAGGCCGGCAAGAAATCAAAAAGAAAGGGCGACCCGAAGGCCGCCGCCCGCTTCTTCGCCGAAGAGAAGAAGCACCTGAAATCCTCCGCCGGCTTCTTTGCCAAGGTGCGACACTCCTCCGCCCCGGCCACCGAGCGCTACGAAGCGCAGCTCTGGATCGCGCGGATCAGGGCCCGCCAGGGCCGGCTGCCCGAGGCCGTGAGGATTACCGGCGATCTCCAGCTCACGCTGCCGGCACGCGAGGCCCTCCGCCAGGACCGGATAACCTATTACCGCGGCAAGTTCCTCCTGGAGATGGCCGAGGAGGGCCGGAAGGTGGTCCGCCTGAGGATCGAGGGCCGCAAGCAGAGGGAAGACACCCGCTCCGCGGCCATCAAGCACTTCGGCCAGGCGCGCCAGGCCGGGCCGCGCGGGGAGTTCGCCGTGCCGGCCACGCTGGGCGCCGCCAAGGCCCGCTTGATGCTCAACGAGACCCCCGAGGCCCACAACCTCTACGCAGCGGTGCTCAAGCACCCCGCGGCCACGCCCGCCCAGATACACGAGGCCCACCTGGGCATCGCCAAGACGCTGCGGGCCAGCCGGCGCTACCGCAAGGCGGCCAAGTACGTCCAGGAGAAGCTGCTGGACGCCAAGCCCCCGCCGGCCGCCGAGCTTCGCGCCCGGGCCATGAAGTTCAGCGCCGACTGCCTGGCCGCGGCCGACGACTCCCAGGCGGCGTCAAAGGCCTACGCCCGCCTGGCCAGCGCGACGGCGGACAGGACCGCCGCCGCCCGGGCGCGGATCGCCCGCGCCGAACAGCTCGCCAAGCTGGGCCGCCACGCCCAGGCCGCCAGCGAGCTGGTGGGGCTGCTCAAGTCCTGCCCGCGCGAGGTGCGCGCGCGGGTCGAGTTCCTGGCCGCTGAGGCCCACCGCCGGGCGAAGCAGTACGCCCCGGCCCTGAAGCTCTACACCGCCGCGGCCGCCCGTCCCGGGAAGCACCAAGCCGAGGCCCAGGTGAGCGCCGCCGAGCTGGAGCTCGAGTCCGGCAACGCGGCCCGCGCCGCGGCCCAGGCGCGCAAGGCCCTCGACCTCGAACCTGTAAAAGCCGGGAGCCTGCTGGCCGCACGCGCCGCGCTGGTGCGGGCCCGCGCGCTGATGGCCACCGACGCGGCCGGCGCCGCGCGTCAGTTCCGCCAGGCGGCCGACGCCGCGCGAGGCCAGCGTTCGCGGCCGGAGGGCCGCGACCTGGAGAGGAAGGCCCGTCGGGGCCTGGGCGAGGCCCTGGTGAAGCTGAAGCGTCACGAGGACGCCGCGGCCAGCTACCTGAAGGCCGCCTATCTCCTCGACTCCAAGAAGCCCGACCCGGAACTCCTGGAACTGGCCGCCACAGCCCTGGAAGCGGCCGGCAAGCAGAAAGCCGCCACCCAGGTCCGTCGTCTGGCCAAGAATCCAGTCCGTAGGCTGTAGCCTGTAGCCTGTAGCCTGTAGGTCGGAGACCCCGTCTCTCTCCTTCAGCCTTCAGTCTACCCGTTTTGTCATGACCTGAGCCCCTCAACGCTCGTGGCTTGCAGCGGTTTGAAAAAAGTTTGAAGCCGCCAAGGCGCTCCGCTCTTGACGCTCCCCGTTCGGCGATACCCTTCCCAAACGATGTCTTTTGACATCCTGTCAAACCGTCGAGGTTCCGCCCTCCCTGGCGTGGTCCTGGCAAGTGAATTGCCGCTCGTCGGGCACCCGAAGGCGCCGCTCCTAGCGGCAACTGTCACGACCTGAGCCCCTGAAAGCGCGTGGCTTAGGGCGTCTGCGCGTTTTTTTTCGTGCCCCCCTTCTCGCCATCAGGCCACCTGTTTTCGACAGCCTCCCGTCTTGCCTTGCCCCACCTAACGATGTCTTTCGCCCTCCATGTCGAACCGCCGAGGTTCCGCCCTCCTGGCGTGGTTTTGAGGAACTGCGTTCCCGCCCCTCGGGCGCGCGAGGCGCCGCTCCGGGCGGGAATAGTACCCCCTCATAAGTAATAGAGATTCTTCCCATGATCCGGAAATCTTGTTTTCGCAAGCCGTCAAAGGCCAAGCGTTTATGAAAGGAAGATTGAGCGGAACTGACCAACCGGGGGCTCGGAGACTGCCACGCCAAACGGGAAGGGCCTCGGTTTCCTAACCCGCCGCCCCTACGCTTCAACCCGCGCTGACACCGCTTCTTACGACCGCGCCTCAAAATCGGGGGCGCTCCAGGGGGGCGTTTCAGGGGCACCCTCCAGCACCTTCCTGAGCTCTCCTGAGTCATTGACAGCTTGGTGGTCCGTCTTTGGGCAAGTGGTGGCGAATAGCCGCTCCCAACTGGCCTAGATTGCTCTTCGCCACGAATTCGTCCACGCCGAGCCGTTTGGCAATCGCCACTATTGCCGGGTCAGCGCTCCCCGAGACAAGAACAAAGGGCAAGTTCAGGTCCTTGCTTCTGACGAGCAGGAATGCCGACAAGCCGCAGTACTCAGGTTGCACATAGTCCGCGATCACAAGATCCCATTGTTGTTCGCCGAGGGCGGCTTCCAGATCCCGGCAGGTCTGAACGCGCTTCCAGACCACATCGTAACCCTCGCGCTGGATTGCTCGGACCACCAATAGGGCGTCGTCTTCGAGGTCCTCGACAATCAGGACGCGGCACCGCGAACACATCTCGGTCTCCATGCTCCCTTGAGAACGCCAGCGGCACAATCCTGCAGTAGGGCCCAGATGTGTTAACCCAGTTCTGCCTTCATGCATAGTATATCATACTACACACCGAAAGTCAAGTACTCGTCATTGAACCCTGTAGTCCAGTCATGCAGATAACCCGTCGCCCCAGCGGCTCCAACCCGCGCTGACACCGCTTCTTACGACTGCGCTTCAAAACCGGGGGCGCTCTGGGGGGCGTTTCAGGGGCACCCTCCAGCACCTTTATGAGCTTTGGTGGGCCCTTGCCCTCGCGCGGCGGGCCGGTAGAATGACGGGCATGAGCAGTGTGGCCGGGAGATCTCATCGACGGATACTGCCGCCGAGCTGGCTGCTTCTGGCCATCATGCTGATGACCGGGCTGCACTTTCTCCTGCCGGTCACGAGGCTGACCGGCTTTCCGTACAGTTGCCTGGGTGTCCCGGCCATCCTGGTGAGCGTGGGACTGAGCGTCTGGGCCGAGCGTTTCTTCAAGAGAGCGGGAACGACGGTCAAGCCCTTCGAGCCTTCCAGCAACCTGGTGGCGGAGGGCCCCTACCGGTTCAGTCGGCACCCCATGTATCTGGGCATGACCATGACGCTGGCCGGCTTGGCGGTCCTCCTGGGATCGCTTTCGCCGCTGGCGGTAGTCGCGGGCTTCACGCTCCTGATCGACCGGAGGTTTATCGTCGCCGAGGAGAGAATGATGGAGGAGACCTTCGGCGGGGCCTACCGGGAGTATAGGAAGCGCGTCAGGCGCTGGCTGTAGACCCTACAGAGCCCTCCAGCACCTTCCTGAGCTCTCCTGAG
Organism: uncultured bacterium; assembly: GCA_965370045.1. GTDB lineage: Bacteria > Planctomycetota > SZUA-567 > JAKLDR01 > JAKLDR01 > CAZONU01. The sequence goes on from CBDUSI010000015.1 coordinate 44,567, forward strand.
TCCTTGACAGCGCCGGAGGAGGGGCTATAGTGTTCTGGGTTAAAGGGGAGAGCAGATTGATGATTCGCAACGCCTTTGAAACCAGCATTTGCGGTACAGTCATGACAGCGGTCTGCGGGATTGCCCTGCTGGCGCTGATAGGGTGTGGGGAATCAGTGCATCGCGGCCCGGAATCGGTTGCAGCGTCCGGCGGGCATGACAAGGCCCTGAAGGAGATACTGGTCATCCTCGATGACTGCAATGCCGCGCTTGCCTCCATTACGGACGGAGCCAGCGCCGCGGCTGCCCGGCCAAAGATTGACGATGCTGTTCGCCGGATTCAACAGGCCGGAGCCAACTTGGAGACATTGGGCGAATCCTCCGAAGCCGACAAGAAGCGGATGGAGGCGGAATATCGCGGCGCCCTGGACAAGCGCATGGCCACGTTCATGACTGAAGCCGAGCGAGTTAAGAGAACGGCGGGGGTGGCGCTCCTTCCCGCCGGTGGCGGCACGAAGAGTAAAACTTTTACTGGCCGCAAGCGGGGCCAGAGCTTGACCGACAAGTACAAGAGGGTTCTCAAAGCCCTGGACAAGAAGATAAAGGCCAAGTTGAAGCCCCGCGTGCGCTGCCCCTCTACCGGCGGCATCCGAGGGTGATTCTTACCGTTTCAGACTTGGGAACTGGGCCGACTCATATTCATATGGTGTAGGCGACCTGAAACCTTTCAGCGTTTCGAAGGGACAGTTCCGGCTTTAAGCAGATGGGTAAGTAGCCGGTGTGCGCGAATATGATGCCGGTGAGGATAGATGCCTGCGCTGGTTCAGAAAAGGTGGTACGCCCGGCAGGACTCGAACCTGCGGCCTACGGTTTAGGAACCCGGCGCTCGGACACCGCAAAGGCTAGTGCAGCAGCGTCTTGCAGTCAAGGCTCAGAAAGAGGGGCGTCCAGAGGGGCGTTTTTCCGCGTGTCGGAGCCAAATCTGGCCCTCCTGGTGGACGCCTGGCCGAAGCTCTCCGAGGCCGTGAAGTCGGGCATTCTGGCGATGGTGAAGTCCGTAATCTCGACGAGTGACGGTACGGAGGCAGGCGGCGGTGCGAAAGAAGCGTGAGAAGCGAAACAAGCCGCAGTCTCGCAGGACTTCTTTCGCATCTTTCGCTTTTCCCGCACCCCGGGTCAGCGCGAAGAAGGGTCTTGCGTCAGCCGGGGCCATGAGCCATAATCCGCCGGGAAGCTGAGGCTTGGTCATCTGGGCCGGGCAGACCATGAAAGGAGGTCCGTGACGGACTGAAAAAGACAACTGAATAGCTCGATTCGAGCTTTGGTGTCTCGGTACTCAAACCACTACCCTGGAGCTGCAAGGCCCGGGATTCACACGAGGCTGCAAGGCATCGGTCGATGCTCCCAACTTGGGAGCGTCGCCGTGTCTGCTTTCGTGTGAGGGCCGTAGTGGGCCTGAGTACCGGGAGTGGCCGGTTGGCGCTCCCTCTTTTGTTGTATGGAGAGCGGGAGCCAGAAGACGGGGCAGGAGGAGAGACAATGGAAAAGAAGAAGACGTCGAAAGAGACTCTGATCATCGGTGGGATCATCGCAGCTATGGTGCTGGGGGTGATCCTTTACTTCGCATTCGGTTCAGGAGATGCACTTCAGGAAGCACAGGATGCCGAGAAGGCTGCGAATGCGAAGTCCTCGCAGTTCCAACGCGAGATGGGGAAGAGGTCAACTCCGAAGAGAGGCAAGTCTCTTAAAGAGCTAGAGAATGAGGCCAAGGCCATCATTGGCTCCATCGAGAAGAAGGAAACCGACCCGTCCTGGAAGACCGTGACCATGTTTTTCCTGGCTAAGATGAAAGTCAAGGGAGGGCACCTTGACCAGAACCTTCGCCGTGGCTTGGCGGTACTGCGTAGAGAAAAGCCCTACTTGGCAGACAAACTAGAAGCATTCGCCAAGAAGTGCAGAGAGTCCAGCGCTCTTCAGAAGGAGTTGAAAGACCGCCATGCAAGGGAATCGTCACTGGCTGACAGGAAGCAGGCGCAGGAGAAGAAGCTGGCCGACGTGACACTCACTGAGGAGGACGCCAAGACCAATGCTCTCTTCAAGTACGCCCGGGACATGCGCCTGATTCGGGCTTCCCTCAAGGGATTGCCCGCGCACAAGGTCGAGGAGGCGACGAAGGCGGCCAAGGAGAAGACCGATGCCTTGGTTAAGGCCCTGAACACGGCCACCGTTGAGATTCTTTACGGAACACGATCTGTCGGGGCGCGGGGCATGAGCATCCGGTACAACCGGTACCACAAGGGCTACTACATGCGCAACGACAGCAAGTCGGGATTGCTGCTGCGATCCGCGAGACATGAATACCTGGATGTCCTGAACACCTACTGGCTGGATGCCTGTCTGCCCTGTCGGGAGCTTGCCTACTCCTTTAAGGTGTACTTCAAGGTCGAGGCAAACGACGTGATCGCCAAGCTGAAAGCGACGCTGGAGAAGGAACGACCAGCGGCGGTCATCCTGCGCATCAGGGGAAAGGTAAAGTGCTCGCCGAGGGACTCGATCGAACTCGTGGACGCCGAGCTTGTCGGAGAGCCGATCATTCTCAAGAAGCCGGAGGCAAAGAAGTAGGTTCTTGAAGAGCAGGCGCCTTCCGGGTATCCTAGCGCTTGCCGTGCGAGTGCGCCCGTAGCTCAGCGGATAGAGCGACGGTTTCCTAAACCGTAGGCCGCAGGTTCGAGTCCTGCCGGGCGTACCACCTTCTTTCCGCTATTCGATGACTGGAGAACCTCAATGGCTCAAGAGAAAGCAGCTCGCTTCAAGAAGGTGCGCCTACGCCCATCATGGCGCATCTGGTGGGAGTTGACTCAGGCGGAAGACGATTTCCCGAGCGATGCCGATTACGGTGGTTCGACCTGGCACCAGTGGGAAAGACGAATCAAGGAGGGGCACAAGAAGGAAGAAGAAGAACTTGGTGAATGGTATGACAAACGCAAGGAGGAATGCTCCGGCTCAGAAGATGCATTGTACTGGTTAGGCGATTGGGCCGCTGACGAACACTATCAGACTCGACAGGTCACCGGCACCATGTACGCGGCCTTGGTAGTTTCAATGTGGGCCCGCATGGAACACATATTGAAGAGCTTGCTGCGCACGTGGTATCTTGCAGTAGACACGGAAGGGAAGACACTGAAGAAGGTCGCGCGGCTCTGTTCCAAGGGGTCAGCAGGCAAGGAGTGGCGGGGCAAACTCAAGAGTTGTATCAAGTCGCTCAAGAAGATCCAAGCAGGTGTCCCCCGCGATTTCAAAGCTATCAAGGAAGCGTTCAAGGGTGCTCTCAAAGTCGACTTGGGAGTGTGCAAGGACTATGCTGCGGTGAATGCTGCCAGAATCCTCAATAACTGCTTCAAGCACGACCATGGGTGCTACAGGCTCGAAGGCAGGAAGCCTCATGACGTGATTGACAAGGATGTCTTCCGAGAATGGGTCGAGCTTGATCAGCACGATAGGATTGAGTATTCGAAGTTGCCCATGAGAGAGATGGTTGTCGCGTGCGGCACCTTTACGCGGGACTTGTTTGACAAGGTCAAGGTGAAACTCAAGAAGACCTCCGCATAGTCCCAATCCGGCCCGTTTCTCGAATGAAAACGTCCCGCAGAGCGCCCCTCTATCAGTGCTTTGCCGCCAAGCCGCCTGTTCCCGCGCCCATAGGGCGATAGAGCGCCGGCCCCGGAACCCGGCGCCTCTCTATTCGTCGGTAAGTAGCTGGGTCAATATTCCTCAGCCAGCATCACGGTCAATACCAGCCTGTAGCCCTCCTGGCCCGCATAGTTGTCGATCTTCCAGAAGAGCTTACTTCCGGAGTGCTCGATAACCCCGAAGTCGTGTTCCTTATGCGGGTCGTTGTCCTCGGTGAAGTCCTCAAAGGCCTTGACCTGCTTCAGAATCTCCCTGACAGCCTCGGAGCCCATTTCCGCTATGCCTCTCGTCACCACCAGCAGATCAGGAGGCAGGACGAGGGGAATCTTGGCTCTGAGGGCATCGTATCGGGCTGTCACTTCGCTTGGGCTTTTGATCACGGTCACATTCTCCAATTGCAGACGGTATCGAGTGGTCCCGCCTCGCTGCGAGGCTGGGCACGGCGCCCTTAAGGTTGGAAGGAGCCGGCCGGGCCAGAGGGTCGCAGAGCCTTTCCCAGCGTTCCCGAGCCGGTGACGACGCGATCCGGTCGTTCCCCGGCCCGCCGCCCCGGGCAGGAGCTGATCGCGGCTCACAGCGCTTTGTACGGCGAACTAGGAACCGATGGCCTCATTCTGTCCCATGACCCCAGGAGAATCCTCGCAATGGTGGGTTGGGCAATGGAGAAAGGCAGGACCTACAAGGTGCTGAGCACTTTCGTTCTGTCGCCGGAGCCTTCCCGTGAGGCTTACAGAGAAGCAGAGAAGATTAGCACCTGTAAAGCCGTGTGCCCCACGGTCACCGTCCTCGACATCCACCGCGGTCCCGGGCCCATCGTGTGGTATCACGTTGAACTCCAAAGTGGCCGGGGGGGGATGGATCGCCTCACGAGACGTTGCGTTGGCCGAGGTGCGGGAAGTATCCGAGGAAGACTCGTGAGGGACGTCATCGTCGCCTTCGAGAAGGCCGAGGCCACGTCCTCACGCAATGAGAAGATTGAAGCCCTGAGAGAACTCCAGGGAGAGTCCAGGTGCAAAGCCATATCCCTGATGGACGCCCTGTTGAACCCGTTCAAGACCTACGGGGTGTCCGCACCCAGGAACGCTGTGTTCCAGGGCTCCATCGGGAACTCTGACATAGAGCTTGCTCATTTCCTGGACCTCCTGAAGAAGCTGGAGTCCCGGCAACTGACTGGACATACTGCACTCACGGCCGTGAGGAACTTCCTGGAGTCCTGCAAGTCAGGGCCGGGCAGATGGTTTCAGAGAATCATCAACGGAGAGGGCCCTCGGGGCGTGGGATGGGCCACAGTTCAGGCCGGACTCGGATATGAGGTACCGTATTTCTCCTGCCAGCTCGCCGACACCTGGGATGGGATGCTGGACCCGTCCAAGAACTGCATCGTTGAGCCGAAGCTCGATGGCATGAGGTGCCTCCTGATTCTGGACCCCAAGGCGCCTCGGGCCCTGAGCAGAAATGGGAAGCCGATCAGGAATATGGAGAGCGTAGTTCAGGCGTGTATGGCGATTACTGACTGCCTAGTGATTGATGGCGAACTATTCGCGGGGAGTTGGGAGGCCTCGATCACGGCTGGGAAAGCAGAAGGTTCCAAGGTGAAGAAGAGCTTGTGGGCCTTCGATGCCGTTCCACTGGATGATTTCAGGAGACGGTCTTCAAGCTGCCCTCTCCGAGAACGCAAAGCTACCGTGGCGCAGTTCAGAGGGATCGAGGGAATTACGATAGTTCCCCACCGGACCGTTACTACCCCGGAAGAAGTCACCAACGCCGCTCAGGATTGGGTGGAGAATGGATTCGAGGGCGCGGTACTCAAGGACTTGGATGCTCCGTACTTCTTTGACCGTGGATGTGCTTGGCAGAAAGTGAAGTTCTTCCGAGATCAGGAGTTTTCTTGCGTTGATGTCTATGAAGGCAACGGGCGTCTCCGGGGAACGCTCGGTGGAATCGTGGTTGCCGTTGACGGGGTGAAGGTTGGCGTCGGCACCGGGTTCAATGACCTCCAGCGCGAAGAGCTCTGGCTGGATCAGAGCAAGATCGTGGGAAGGCTGGTGACAGTTAAGTATCAGCGAAAGAGTCCGGACGGAGCGCTCATCTTCCCGGTATTCCTGAGGGTCAGGGATCGGGAATGACTCAGCTTGCGCCAGCGGGCACCAGGACGGAACTGGGCTACTTCGTCCTTCGCCTCCTAAAGGTCCAACTCAGAACCCGGAGCTGGACTTCGAGCTCCGAAATCTCAGGTGACAAACGCCTTCCCCGAAACCATGCCAGCAATCTCCGGATCCAGGCCCAGATTCTTTCTAGCATGTCCAACATGACAATTCCTCCCATTGGGGTTCCAATACGTGCGCCCTTCGTGACCGATCCCATTCAGTCAACCGATCTGTTGATATTAACGGGCGTTTCATGGCGGAAATTAAGGAGAATCTCCAGACTTCTCTTTCTTCGCACGCCCCCCGAAACGGGCCGCTTACGCATTTCTCCTTAAGGGGTAGGAAATGAGCTTTTCTTAAGGTTGGCAAGAAGGGAGGCAGCCATGCCCGACGACCAAGTTCAGCCCCGGAACCCGCTCTACCCTCGCTCTCCTTTCTCGGCGGGAAGCATCGCCCACGACTTGGGCCGGAAGCTGGAGGAGTCTTGGGGAACAGGTGGGGCCGTGACCGGCCTCCCCACCGGCTACGCCCGCCTTGACGAACTGACCGGCGGTCTTCAGCGGCAGCAACTCGCGGCCGTGCTCGGTCCACATTCCTCGGGGACCACCGGCTTCCTCCTCAATCTTCTTCGTCATCTGGCCTTTCAAAGACGGGTGCCGGTGGGACTCTTCTCGCTCGACATGAGCCGGGAGTATGCAGTAGAGCGGCTCCTCTGTGTCGAGGCTCAGGTCAGTTGGCAGGCGCTGAGACTAGGCAACTTATCTGAGGAAGAACACGGACGCCTGCTCAAGGCATCTTTCGAGAGCATCAGGGAGGTGCCCCTCTTCATTGCCGATTGCCAGGAAGGGACTTCGTTTCACGATCTCTGTAACCGGGCAAAGGAAACTACCTGGGAGCACTGTCTTGGCGTACTTGTCTTCGACCGCATGAGCCTCATGCACGACCTCGGCGAGTCGCCCGCGAGGGACATACTGATCGCCAGAAGGCTGAAGGACCTGGCCCGGGAAGTCGGCGCTCCGGTTGTGCTTTGTGAAGCGCTGGACATTGGCAGAATCAGCCCCCAGGAAGGATTGCTGCGAGTGGCCGACGTAGTGTTGGTCTTGGAGCACCCGGCCTGCGAAACGGACCAGCCCGTTGGGCGACGGACAATCCGAGTCACGGTATCCCGGAATCGCAACGGCCCTCCGGGTGGCTTCGAACTGGCCTTTGACCCAAACAGCCTTCGACTGTTGACCTCCGAGTGAGGAGGCTACGGGGTGAAAGATGTCCTTCTCAACCCAGGGGCTTGCTTCCGTCCCTTCGGACTAGGCCCTGTCTGACAATCGCCTGAAGTATAGGCGGATCATGGCCAGCTTG
>CBDUSI010000016.1:0-51596 GCA_965370045.1 uncultured bacterium
GCCGCCGCCGGCGAGAAGCACCACGACGCTGATCACCCGGTGGCGGGTGCCGGCCAGCGCGGCGAGGATCGCGCGGCTCTCGGCCGGGTCGCGACCCTTGCCCAGGACGCGACCGTCCGCGGTGCTCACCAGCGTGTCGGCGCCGAGCACCACCGCGCCGGCGGGCGCGCCGGCGGCCACCGCCTGGGCCTTGGCCCGCGCGGCGGCCAGGGCCAGCTCTCCGGGAGCGGCCCCCCGGGCCGCGGCCAGTGCGGCAGTCTCTACGTTCGCGGGCGCGGCGCGGACCTCGAACTCGAAGCCGGCGTCTCTCAGGAGCTCGGCGCGCGCCGGGGAGGCCGAGGCCAGGATCAACTTCGCGCTCACGGCAGGCCGAACCTGTCCGACTTGCGGTGGCGGTCCTCGGCTATCTCGCGCACCGACCGCGCGGAGCTGACCAGCGTCCCGGCGAAGACGTCCCCCAGGCGCTGGGCGCGCCGGCTGACGATGACCATGACCACGCCGGGCAGCGGCAGGATCAGCCCCTCGTCCAGCAGGCGGAAGGCATTGCGCATCGCCGCCGCCCGCGCGGTGGGGCGATGTCCCTGGAGGTCGACCACCCGCAGGCGGAAGAGCAGCTTGCCGGGGGTGGCTCCCAGCCGGGACTCGAAAACCGCGGCGTAGAAGCAGAAGAACACGCGGTTGGCGACCACCAGCAGCAGGAAGACTCCGTGGCGCAGCACCGCGGAGAGCGGCAGGTCCATGGCTACCAGCACCGCGTAGAACACCAGGCCGATCAGCACGTTGTCCGCCAGCCAGGCGCCGGCGCGCGCCGGCAGCCCGGCGGGCCGGGGCTGGCCGGGCAGCAGCGGGAATATCCGCCTGCGGCGCACGGTGGCGATGCCCAGGCCGACGCCTACTGTCGCCGCGGCCAGGAAGAGGAGCAGCACCAGCAGCACCTCCATCCCGATGATGTCCAGCCCGATAGTAGGGTGCTCCTGCCATTCGGAGGAGGGCGCACCGCCGGTAACCGCGCAGCTGTAGACGCCCACCCCCTCACGCCGCCCGACGAAGAGCAGCAGCTCGCCGTCGGCGGCGTCCCCGCCGGGCCGGGCCGTCAGCGCCAGGCCCAGGATGGCCGCGCCGAACTCCCGGGGGGCGACTTCCAGGGCCTGCGGCTCGCTCCATCCCGAGCGGCTCACCCGCGAGAGGGTCAGCGCCCGCCCGCCGGCCGGGCCCCGTCCGGTCTGGCGCGCGGCCACCACCAGCAACCCGTCACCCGCCGGGTCGGGCGCCACCGCGAACTTGCCCCGGCCGATGTCCCGCGCGTGAGTCTGCTCCTGCCAGCGGCCCGCGCTGTATAAGGCCGAGAAGGTCTCGGGCAAAAGTTGCCCCTCGGCGTCGCGCTTGCGGTAGAGGACCCACAGCTCGCCGGCGCTGGCGGCGGCCCGCAGTTGCGCCACGGAGCTTTCCAGGTCCAGCCCGGCGGCGACGTGCTCCCAGTCGCTCTCCGGCTCGGTGCGGCGCGCCAGGCGCAGGCGCTGGCCATCGAGGTACACGGCCCACAGCGCGCCTCCCCCGACGGCCAGCGCCTGCGGATGCCAGCCGGGCCGGAAGCTGTGCACGGCGACCCTCTCCAGCCCGCCCCGCTTCATCCGGTAGGAGGTGCAGTTGTCCTCGTAGAGCAGCCAGAGCTGGCCCTTCCAGACCGCCGCGGAGCGGGCCGCGCCGGTCCGGCCGGCCATCCGCCGCCAGCGTTCCGGATGGTCCGTGGGCGCGGTGAAGACCATGGTCTCGGGGCCGGAACTCTCCAGGTGGCTGCCGGGCAGGAACAGGAATACCCGGTCCCCGTCGACGATGGCCAGGGGCCGCAGGTAGCCGGCGCAGCCGGCCAGCAGGGCGGTGCTCAGTAGCAGGCCGAGTTTGCGCGTGACGCGCTTCACGTCCTTGATGCTACGGACCTGGGCGGGCTTCGGCGCGCGGGCCATGCGGCCTCCTTGGAGGGGCTGAGAACCGAAATTCTAGAGGAACGCGGGGAGTTATCAAGGGGCAGGCCTCATAGCTCGGCAGCGCTGCCCGTCCGAAGCAAAGCGTCGATCTTTCTGACGAGGCGATGGCGCGGCGCTTCGTAAGTAGCTGAGCAACAGCCTCATGCGATCTGTCAAGCAGTGAGCACGATTCGGAAAAGCAGCTAACAAACGAACTGTTATAGTGTATAACAGTGTGTCAGGCTTGATGCGCAACTGAAGGAGGTCGGAGTTGAGCCGCCGCAAGAGCCGCAAGATCCCCCTGCTGCGCAGGCGCAGCCTGCGCGATCAGGTGGCCGACCGTCTGCGTCATGAGATTGCATCCGGCGAGCACGCCTCCGGCCGACTGCCGTCGGTCCGGGAACTGGCTGATCGCTTCTCCTGCAGCACCATGGTGATTTCCGGCGCCCTGAACGTGCTCGAGGAGGAAGGGCGGCTGGTCCGCAGCCAGGGCAAGGGGGTCTTCGTCTCCGGGAAAGTGAGAGGGCGCGGCGGTGAGGAGCGCGTCCGGGATACCAGGGGCATCGCCGTTTACAGCCGCGGGGACCATGCGACGATTCTCGACGACACCTACTACGCCGAAGTGTGGGCGGGGATACTTCACGCGGCGGGGGAGAGTGGCCGCAAGGTGACCATCGTGCAGATTTCCGCGCGGGACGCGGGGGCGCAGGCGCTGTCCACCACCGCGGAGATACCACTCGACGGGTGCATCGTGCTGGGCATCGCGAACGAGGACATGGTCCGCGAGGTCATGAACGTCGGCCTTCCGACGGTGGTCGCCGATCACACCTTCGATGACCTGGACGTCGACTGCGTCGACCTGGATTCCGCGGGGGGGATGGCGGAGGCGGTCAGGCACCTGGCGGAGTTGGGGCACCGCGAGATCGGTTTCATGGGAAACACCCGCCTGGAGTACAATCCGGATCGCTATCGGGGCTACTTGCGGGGCATGGCCGAGGCCGGGCTGGAGGCCGAGGAGCGGTTCCTGGTGCGCGGGACCCCCAATCTGGAGGGTGGCTGCGACCTGATGCGCCGGCTGCTGGAGGAGGGCCGTGAGCTGCCCACCGCCTTCGTGGCCGGCGGCTCGACCATGGTCGTCGGCGCGATGCGCGCCATGGCGGAGCGCGGGCTGAAGGTTCCCGCCGACCTGAGCATGGTGGGCAGCGGGAGCCGCTGGTTCACCAACGTGTACCCGCGAGTCAGCATCGCCGCGGTCGATGCCCATCTGGTGGGAGTCGAGGCGGTGAGGACTCTGCTGGAGAGGATTGAGAACCCGGAGGCAAGTGCGTGCCGGAAGCGGGTGCCCGTGGAGCTGGTGGTCAGGGAGACGACCTCCGCACCGCGCGGGTCGGCGAGGCGCGCGGGCGGGGGGAAGGGACGGCGGTCCCGAAAGGAGCGCGTGAAGCCATGATGCGAAAGGCGATTCTGGCGGTGGTGGCAACGCTGGCGGCGGCGGGCGCGGCCGGGCACGCCGCATCGCTGCCGGTAACGCTGACTCTGCGGGAGCACGGCGGCGTCGCCCGCCCGGCATGGCCGGTGACGAGCGGAGTGCCACTGCCCCGCGGGGCGGTCAAGGACGTCGGGAAGCTGACCCTCAAGGACGCGGCCGGGAAGGCCGTGAGCTGCCAGGCGGACGCGGTGGTCCGCTGGCCGGACGGCTCGGTGAAATGGGTGGAACTCAACTTCCAGGCGGACCTGGCGGCAGGCGCCGAGCGCAAGTACGCGCTGGGCGAGGGCGCGCCGACGGCACCCGCGCGGGCGGTGAAGGTGACCGACGGCGCCGAGGCCGTAACGGTGGACACCGGGGCCGTCAGCTTCACCGTTCCCAGGAAGAAGGGGCGGATAATCGGCGAGGTCAGGGTCGGGGGCAAGCTGGTGCTCACCGGCGGGGGGATGACGATCATCGGGGCCAAGGGCGTGCAGAAGGACGTGGCGTTCAGCACGCTGCATGGCAAGGTGGAGAAGGTGGTCGTCGAGCGCTCCGGGCCGATGATGGCCCGCATATTCATCGTGGCCACCTGTTCGAGCAAGGACGGGAAGCCCTACATTGACACGTCCAAGAGCAAGAAGCGGTACAGCGCCTCGCCCCTCGGCGACTTCTTCAAGGTGCGCGTACGTATTCACGCCTACGCCGGCAAGCCCTTCGTCAACATGGTCGTGTCGCTGACCCACGGCGGGCCGATGGACGACAGCCCCGATGCTTTCTTCAAGTCGGCGGCGCTCAAGCTGGCGCCGGGCGGCGCGCTGACGAATGCTGCGGCCGAGGGCGTTTCAGGGACAGTGGGCGGCAAGGGCTTCGTGCTCTTCCAGTACCTGGGCGCCGGGCGGCCGGACTACGCCATGAAGTTCGTCCGCAAGGCCCCCCAGCCGCACTTCAAGGTGCTGGTGGACGGGGCCGAGAAGAAGAAGGGCTCGCGCGCCGCCGGCAGCGTGGTGGCCACCGGCGAGGCCGGGGTGCTGGGCATCGCCGTGCGCCGTTTCTACGAGTACGCCCCCACGGCCATAGCCGTGCGCGCCGGCGAGGTTTCCGTCGAGCTCCTGCCCGACGACCCCGAGCAGGAGATGCACATGCTCGACCAGGGCCGGCAGCGCAGCCACGAGGTGCTGCTGGATTTCTCGGGGAAGGCCGGGGAGCACCTGGCCGCCTTCCAGGCGCCGCGCCTCCTGGCCCTGGCCCCCCCGGCCTGGTACGCGGACCTGGAGGTCTTTGGCATGATCGCCGAGGAACCCAAGGACCTGTCCGCCTACCCCCGGGAACAGCGCAAGGCCATCAAGGATCTCTACCGGCTGCAGCGCCGGCTGGTCGATCCCAAGCTGGCCCGCAGCCGCAAGAGCGTCTTCGAGTGTTTCCACTACGGCTGGCTGGACTACGGCGACCTCCACTGGCGGCCGGGCTGGTCGAACGGGCACTACGACTGGACGCTGGGCATGCTCCTGGGCTTCCTGCGCACCGGCGACCGGCAATTCTTCGAGGCCGCCGACGCCTTCGCCTGGCACCGCATGGACATCGCCCAGAGCCACAACATCGAGTTCGGCAAGGTCAACGGCAGGTACGCCTGGAGCCGGGGCTGCACCTACTACGAGAAGGACAATCACCGTACGGTGGGTCCCGGCCCCAAGCAGACCCACTCCTGGAACCGGGGCGTGGGCTACTACGCGCTCCTGACCGGCAACGAGATGGCCCGGCAGACCGCGCTGCTCTCCGGGAAGGGCCTGACCGGCTACTTCCCGGGTACGATCGCCGACGGCAAGTGGCGCGGCAACTGGCGCAGCCGGAACCCCAGCTACGCCTCGCACCGCGGCCAGGAGCAGCGCGCCGAGGGCTGGAGCATCGAGAACTTCCTGGGAAACTACGAGATATCAGGCGAGGAGAAGTGGAAGAAGTACGCGGCCAACCTCTTCAAGGCCACCATGCTGGACTACAAGCGCACCGCCGCCTGGAAGGGCAAGGGCATGGGCAACGGCGTTCTGATGTTCGGCTACGTGCTCTCGCCCTCCTGCCGGTCGCACTACTACAGCAAGGACCCGGAGATTCTGGCGGGCATCAAGTACATCATCGACGAGGGCCTGCTTAACAAGCAGACCGGCATCCTCAAGTTCGGCGAGAAGGGCGCGGACGGACACACGCCCACGTTCTTCACCTACCAGGGCAAGAAGCACGCGGCGCACAACATCATGTACGCCAACCCGGTGGCCTACCTCTACATGCAGACCGGTGAGGAGAAGTACCTCAAGCTGGCCCGGCAGCTCTTTCGCTCCGGCGTCCGCTGGGAGAGCGGGTTCAGCGGCATGTCGCCGGGCCACGGGACCAAGGTCAACGGCTGGCTGGGCCGCTTCAACCAGATCTACCTGTACATGGAAAAGGAACTGGCCCGGGGGGCCAAGTTTCCCCGGAAGTAGCCGCGCTTCGCGCTGAGACGGAGGGGAGCATGAAGAGCATGACGTGGGCCAGGGTCAAGATGGCGGCAGCGGTCTGCGCCGCAACGCTGGCGGGCACCGGCGGGATCCTGGCCGCCGGCGAGCCGGCTGCGGTGCCGGCCAAGTCCGAGGCGGGCACGACATTGCTCGGCCTGGGCAGCTATTGGCGGGTCTACATCACGGCGCTGCCTCCAGTGGTGACGGGCGACAAGAAGGACTCCAAGCCTTTCGGCAGCGACATCAGGACCGCTCTTCCGCCGGCTGGCTGGGCCAGGCCCGACTTCGACGACTCATGGTGGTTCCGGTCGCCGGGCCCGGTGCAATGCAACGCGCTGACCTGCATACGGGGCAAGTTCGATGTGGCCGATCCCGCCGCCGTCGGCAATCTCACCTTGACCCTGAGCTACGCGGGCGGGGCGCGCGTCTACCTCAACGGCAAGGAGGTCGCCCGGGCGCACCTGCCCAAGGGCGACATCACCCCCGGCACTCCGGCCAGTGTCTATCCTCAAGATGCCTACCTGGACACCTCGGGCAAGCCCATCCTCTCGTCCAAGGGAAGCAACGCCGCGCGGGTAGAGGTGCGCCGGCGCAAGCTGGGGCCGCTGGCCCTGCCGACCGGGCTGCTCAGGAAGGGCGTCAACGTACTGGCCATCGAGCTGCACCGCAGCGCCTTCCGGCCGGTGGCCAGGCGGTGGAAGGGCAAGTACAAGCGAGCGCCCTGGCCGCACGTGAAGCTGTTCTCCCTGCGCCTCGCCGCTGATGGAGCGGCGGTGCCCAACGTGTCAAGGCCGGACGGAGTGCAGGTCTGGAACCAGGACCCGCACCGCCTGTTCTCCGTGTGGGAGTACGGCGACCCCAACGAGAAGCTCCGGCCGGTAAGGCTGGTCGGCGCCCGGGGCGGGGTCTACTCCGGGGTGGTGGTGATCAGTTCGACCGCGGCCATCTCCGGCCTGAAGGTCACGGCCAGCGGACTGGGCGGCGCCGGGGAGATCCCCGCCGCCGGCCTCCGCGTGCGCTGCGCCAGGCCCATCAGCCTGGGCATCTCGGCAAGCCTGTCCGGGACCGGCTTGCCCGGATACCGCAAGGTTCCGGCTTTCGCCGCGCTGGACGATGAACTTCCCGCCAGGGCGGAGCCGAAGACGCTGAACATCGCGGGGGGCTCCAAGCGCAAGAGCACCGCGCAGCGCAAGGCCCTGGGCCTGCCCGGCACGGCCAAGCCTGCGGCCCTGGTGCCCGTCTGGGTGACGGTCAGTATCCCCAAGGACGCGCCCGCCGGGAAGTTCCGGACTTGCATGAGCATCTCGGCCGATGGAATGCCGGCGAGGAAGGTGCCCCTTGAGTTGGAGGTCGTGAACTGGACGCTGCCCGCCCCCGGGAAGTTCCGGACTTGCATGAGCATCTACCAGTCTCCGGAATCGGTGGCCATGCAGTACGGCGTTCCCCTGTGGTCCGAGAAGCACTGGGGCTTGCTGGAGGAGTCCTTCAAGCTCCTGAGTTACGTGAGCAACAGGCTCCTGGTGGTGCCCCTGGTGACCAGGACGCAATTCGGCAACGACGAGAGCATGATCCCCTGGATCAAGGGGGCCGACGGCGGCTACAAGTACGACTTCAAGGTCTACGACCGCTACGCGGCGCTGGCGGCCAAGCACTGCAACATAAAGGTGATCTCTTACCAGGTCTACCTGTCGCACGGATGGACGGCTCCGGGGCCCGACAAGCCCACCTTCGTCACCGTGGTGGACCCGGCCACCGGCAAGCGCGAGCCGATGAAGCTTCCGGCCTACGGGACGGCGGAGGCGGAGAAGCTCTGGAAACCGTTCATTGCCGAACTCAAGAAGCACCAGGCCAAGACCGGCTTCGACAAGAAGTTTATCGCCGTGCTGGGCATCACCCAGGACGGCGGCGTGCACCGGGGAGTCGCGGACTTCTTCAACAAGCTCTGGCCGGAGGCCGGCTGGCATTACGGAGCTCACAACCGCCCCACTCGCAAGAGGGCGGGGGGCAAGGTCTTCGGCTTCTCGGAGTACCTGTATGTGCCCTGGGCCATACCATCCCTGGCCAAGGGGCGCAGGCACGGCTGGCGCAACGCGCCTCTGGTTCTCATGTGCCAGAGAATAAGTGACCGCCATCAGCTGTCCATGGTGATGCGCACCATGGCCGAGCGGGCCCTGCTGCTGGGTGATAATGGGGCCGGCCGGATGTGCCTGGACTACTGGCCGGTGAAGGGCAGCACCAGGTTCTCCGCCACGGTCAACCTGTTCGACCGCTGGCCCGCCTCCGCCTGCGGCCAGCGCCAGCCGCAGGTCAGCTACCTGAGCGTTCCCGGCAAGAAGGGGGCTCTCTCCACCATCAGGATCGAGGCCCTGCGCGAAGGCCTGCAGGAGGCCGAGGCGCGCATATTCGTGGAAGAGGCACTGGTAGACAAGAAGATTGCGGGAGAGCTGGCCGCGAAGGCATGGAAGCTGCTCGACGAGCGGGCGGAGTTCTGCCGGCTGGTTCATTCCAACCGGAAACCCATACGGTTCACTTGCGGAGCAGGCTGGCAGCGGCGTTCCGCGCGGCTCTACCACCTGGCCGCCGAGGTGGCCGGAAAGCTGAAGTAGCGCTTTGCGCTGAGGAGGATGGCGATGCGTATATCTGGAGCAGCCTGCCTGTCGGCGGCCCTGCTGGGCGCCCTGGCGCTGGGGCTTCCGGCGGCGGCCGGAGAAGGCGTGCGGACCGTCTGGAGCTTCGAGCGGGCAGAGACCGCCAAGAAGCTGCCCAGCTTCGGCTATTGGGCCAAGCCGGTGCCCTTCAAGCACCCCAAGAGCGGCTGGCGGGGCGAGAAGGTCAGCGCGGACTACAAGGGCGACGTCACCGCCTGCCGCAAGGCCAGCAGCCGCGACTACCCGCTGCTGACGCTGGTCTCCCGGCAAGTGACCCACGGGGACCACGCCTACCTCTACAAGCTCTCCGCGGGCACGGTCAAGACCGTTGGCAAGCGCATCAAGAACCTGAAGCACGTCACCGCCTGCCCGCCCAAGCACGACTACCACGACATCGCCGACTGGTACTACCAGCGCTGCAACTTCAAGTACCTCTGGCGACACGAGCCGGCGAACCGCGACTGGTCGGGCTTCGACCGATTGCGCTTCGACGCCTACAGCACCGGCAGCGAGATAGTCCTGGGCGTTAAGGTCCGCGACTATCTCAAGAAGGGCAAGGGCGCCCTGGGCGTGCGCACGCCGGTGCTGCTCTTCAAGGTTCCCAAGGGCAAGGCCGTCACCTGCGACCTGCCCCTGGCCGAGGTGGCCAAGGTCTGCGAGCTGACGCTCTCGAAGATCCACCGCTATCACATCCGCGTCAACAGCATGATCGGCGGCACCGACCTCTACCTCGACAACGTGCGCCTGGTGACCGCGGCCGCCGCGAAGGCCGACGCCAAGCTGCCCCTGGTCAAGATGCAGGGGGAACCCCGTCCCTGGGGCCGCAAGGTCTGTGTCGAGCCACCCACGCCGCGGCTCGCCGCCAAGCTCAAGCGCGAGACCGGCCCGGTGGAGAAGCTCGGCCCCGTCCTGATCACCGACTCCGGCGGGCAGTACGCCTGCGGGTACGGGCACTTCGGGGGGCACGGGGCCACCTACTTCCAGTCCGCGCGGCGGGGCTGCGTGGCTTACGACAACAAGCGCCTGCTGGTGGTCATGGGCGGCGGCCCGGCCGGAGCTAAGCTGATCACCAAGAGCGTCGGCGAGGGCGGGGGCATGTTCGCTTTCGCCAGCTTCGACGGGGGGAAGACCTGGGGGGGCCTCAAGCCCGGCGAGAAGCAGCCCGCGCGCCTCGGCACCTGGTACTGGCGGGCCACGCTGTACTCCGACGCCAGCGGCGACGTCTACTGCGTGGGCACCCAGAACTGCGACTCCTACCACGAGGGCTTCGACATGTTCTTCCGGCGGCTCTCGCTCACCGGAGAGGGCTGGATCAACGACAAGTTCGCGTTCGTGAACCAGAACGGCTACAAGTGTCCGGCCTACTCCAGCGCGGTCCGGACCCGCAAGGGCCGCCTGTGGGCCGCCTGGCACGACGGCTTCGGCGGCGACTACGCCAAGCACAGCGACGACGACGGCTACACCTGGAAACCCTGCAAGGACGCCTCCATAAAGAAGCTGCCGCGGCCCTTTTATGAACCCAAACTGGCAGACCTCAAGAAGCCCGCCGCCGAGCGTCCCAAACCGCCCAAGGAGGTGCTGATCTGGCCCGCGGACGTGGTCTGCGGGGACTTCCTGGTGCCCTACGGGGACGAGGTGGCGGTCTTCTCCGGCCCGGGCGACAAGTGGCAGGTGCACGACGGGAAGAAGTGGGGCCCGGTCCTGAAGGGCCCCGCCGAGTTCAAGGGCCGGGGCAGCGCGGTCACCGTCTCGCTGCTGGGCAAGGACCACGTCTTCCTCTCCCGCCACCGGGACAAGAAGCTGCTGGCCGCGCACTACTCGGGCGGCGCCTGGAAGGCCGAGGAGCTGGACAGCGGGGACATCGCCTCGGACATCCTCACCGCCAGCGGGGAGGCGATGTTCTGCTCCTACGTCAAGAAGACCGGGGAGGGCTACGAGGTCCGCTATCGGCGCTTCAAGGCCGGCAAGTGGGAGCCCTCCGTGAAGATTCACACTGAGGAGGTCCTGCTCAACCAGGTGGCCGCGCCGATGGTCTCGCCGCCGGACTACGCCGCGGTTTTCTGGGACCAGCGCCGGCCGGGCAGTAAGGCCAAGAGCTTCGTCAAGTTCATGAGGATACCCAACAAGTAGCGAAGGAGTTGGACATGTTCAAGCTTGGGAAAACCGTGGCGGGCCTTGTTGTGGTCACGTCCCTGATGCTGCCGGCTCTCCCGGCGCGGGCCGCCGAAGGCGTCAAGCTGCTCTACAGCTTCGAACCGGGCGAAGGGAAAGGAAAGGTCCTGGGCAAGATTCAGAAGGAGAAGGCCTCGCACGGAGAGTATTCGGTGCGCAAAGACGTCGGCAAACGCATGTCTCGCTACTGCTTGATCAGCCCGAAACCGAACCAGATGAAGGAACCGCCACGGCTGATGGCCATGCCGCCGACAAATGACCGCCACGATGTCATGCAGTGGTACTACGAGCGGTACTGCGCGATCTTCGACGAGTGCGGAGTCGCCAACAAGATGACCCGGCCGCTGCGGGACTGGTCGGCCTACGACCGGCTCAGGTTCGACGTGTACGCAAAGGACGCTCCCGCGATTCTGGGCATCAGCGTTCGTGACGGCACGGGACCCAGGTTCAGGATCGGCTACACGGGTGTACGTTCGGGCTATGGGATTTTCAACGTGCCCAAGGGCAAGTGGGTGACCTGCGATTTCCCGCTGGCGAAGATGGCCAAACTGTGTCATCTGGACCTGAAAAAGGCCCAGGGCTTCTTCCTGCACTTCAACGGCTACCAGGGCGATACCGCCGTATACATCGACTACTTCCGGCTGGTGAGGACCGGCGGCGAGAAGAAGCCCAAGCACCAGCTGCTCGCGCCCAGCAACAAGCTGACCGCCAAGCTGTACAAGGTGTTCAAGACGCCGCCGATGACGGTCAAGCCCGACAAGCCGAAGCGCAACCTTGACCCCGTCGGGAAACTCGGGCCGGTGACCGTGACCACCAGGGGGGGCTTCGGTTTCGGCGGCGTCACCTACAACCAGACCGTGCGGCGCGGCGTGGCCGCCTATGACAACGACCGCATCGTCTTTCTTTCCAGGGGCGGGGGCGACAGGAAGCTGTCGCGCAAGATCAACCCCAAGAGTGTCGGCGCCGACGGCATCTACGCCCACGCCACCTTTGACGGTGGAAAGACCTGGGGCGGCATCCGCCCCGGCGAAAAGCTGCCCACTTCACTGAACACCTGGTACAGTCGTTCCGGGGGGTCTGGCGATTCCGAGACCGGGCGCCTCTTCCTGCTGGGCACCGAGAACTGCCAGAGCTACATGGGCGGCTACGATACCTTCTTCCGCTCGCTGGGCTTCGACGGCAAGAAGTGGGCGCCCGAGCGCATCTCCACGGTTGATAACAATTTTCAGAAATGCCCCTGGTGGTGCCACGTGATACGCCTGAAGTCCGGGCGCCTGTGGGCCTGCTGGTGCGACGGCCGGGTGACCCGCAAGGGCGTGGGGTTTCCCGCCAAGTACTCGGACGACGGCGGCTTGACGTGGTTTCCGTGCAGGAGCGCCGACTCGAAGAAGATGCCACCGCCGCTCTACAGGCCTACTCTGAAAGACCTGGAGGAGGCCCATGAGCGAGCCCCGGACCACGTGATACAGGTGCCGGCGGAACTGATCCCCGGTCCGATGATGGCCAGGTACAAAGAAGGGGTGATCTCCGTTTCTCCGCGCGGCGGCGCCTATGCCATCCACGACGGGAAGACGTGGGACGTGACCGTGCGCGATGCCAACGACTACAAGAAGTGGAAGAAGCTCCCCGCCTTCGGCAAGGCGGAGAGGTATTCCGAATGCTCGGTCAGCTCGGTGAAGGACACGCATGTCTTCGTGGCGAAAGGCGGAAACTACCGCTTCAATTTCTACGTGAAGAATATCCAGCGCGGCAAGAGCACCATCGAGAAACTGGAAAACGGCCAGTTGACCGATCTGGCGGTGGCGCATCTTGACGGCGAAAAGGGAACCTGGACGACAACCACTCTTGAAACGGCCGGCGTTTGGGACTGCGCCATGACTGCCAGCGGCGGCAACGCATTCTGTTTCTACGTGAAGCTGGTGAGGGAAGGTGACAAGAAGAAGTGGGAGATCCGCTATCGCCGCTGGGCGGACGGCAAGTGGGAGCCGTCGGTTCTGGTAGCCGAAGACGCGGTCCGCGTCAACCGCCTGGCCGTGCCCAGGTATTGCCCCAGGTCCTGTGCCGTCGTGCTGTGGGATCACATTGTCCTCAAACGCGAACCCGGTCCCGGCGGGATAAGGTTCGCGCGGGTACCGAACAAGTAGGCGATCAGGATCGCAGACCGGTTGAAAGACGACGGATATTGCGCCCGTCGAAGAGGGAGCGCGGAAATGAGAAGAGTGAAGCTGGTGGTTCTCGCAGTGATTCTGGCGGCCGGGTTGCGCCCGGCCCTCACCGCCGAGGCCGGACCCGCGCCGGCGGGACCCGGCAAGGTGATCCTCGACAACAAGACCCTCTGGCGCGTGCGCGTGATCCGCGAGAACGAGGAGATCAAGCTGCCATCCGGGGAGATCGGCCACTACCGGCTCACCTGGGAGCGGCGCATCTTCGGCAAGCTGCCCAAGGGCAAGTACACGCTGGCGCCGGACCAGTTCACGGCCAAGAAGATCAAGGCGCACCGCATACCGGCCGAGACCTCCCCCGACTGGATGAAGCCGGACTTCGACGACAGCGACTGGCCGCGCGTGATCGCCCCCATGATGCACCAGGGGCGCAGTCCGGAGTGGAAGCTGCTGCTGGTGCGCGGGCGATTCGAGGTGGAGAACCCCTCGGACCTGAAGCTGTCGCTGACCTACAAGGGCGGTGTGGTCGTCTACCTCAACGGCCAGGAGCTTACCCGCAAGGACATGCTGAAGGGCGAGAAGGGCAAGGGCCCCTACGCCCTGGCCGAGCCCGATGACAAGGACGCCTACATCTGCTTCGGAGACAAGCGCTACAGCCGGTCAAAGAAGGACGCCCTGTGGTGCGTGCAGTACCTCTTCCGCACGCCCAAGGTGCTGGTCGAGAAGCGCACGCGGAAGCTGGCCGGCTTCACGATTCCCGCGGCGAAGCTCAAGCGGGGCGTCAACGTCTTGGCCATAGGCATCCACCGCTCGGTGGCGCCCTGGCAGTACTACGCGACTTGCGACGGGCGCCGGATGTCGGTCTACCGCGCAAACACCTACGCCAAGTGGTGCCGGGCGGCGCTGCATGAAGTCGCCCTCACCGGACCGGGTGCGGTGGCCAACACCGCGGCGCCGGTGGGGAAGGGCCTGCTGGTCTGGAACCAGAACATGGTCCGCAAGGTGTTCGCGGGCGACTACGGCGACCCCAACGAGAAGCTCCGGCCGGTGCGCATCGTGGGCGTACTGGGCGGCACCTTCGCCGGGCAGGTGGTGGCCGGCAGCGACCGGTCCATCAAGGGGTTGAAGGCCGTCGCCTCCGACCTCTCCGGAGCGGGGAGTATCCCGGCCTCGGCGGTCACGGTCCGCTACGGGCTGCCCGACGGGCCGCGCGGCAGGAAGGCCCCGGCCTCTCGGATCCCCTTCGACAGCCTGGCGACGAAACCGCCCCCCGAGGTCAAGATGCACCCCGGCGCCTCTGGCGCCGTGCAGCCCTTGTGGATATCCGTGAAGGTCCCCAAGGACGCGAAGCCCGGAGAGTACAAAGGGAAGGTGACGGTCAGCGCCCAGGGCCACAAGAACGTGGAGGTGCCGGTAAGCCTCAAGGTGGTCGACTGGACGCTGCCGAACTACCGGGACTTCACCGCCTACACCGACATGTTCCAGTCGCCCGAGTCGCTGGCCATGGCCTACGACGTGCCCATGTGGTCGGAGAAGCACTGGAAGCTCATCGAGCGCTCCTTCGAGCTGATGGGCCCGTTGGCCTCCAAGAGCGTGTACCTCACCTGCATCCGGCGCACCCACCTGGGCAACGAGCAGGCCATGGTCCGCTGGAAGAAGGGCGCGGGCGGAGAGCTGGAGCCCGACCTGAGCATCGCCACCAGGTACCTGGACTTGGCCGTGAAGCACATGGGCAAGGTGCCCAGCGTGATCCTCTACGCCTGGGAGCCGACGAACTCCATGGGCCACGGCAACACCTTCGAACCCGGCCCGGGCAAGATCCACGACCGGGAGATACTCATCACCGTGGTGGGCCCCGGCGGGAAGCTCAAGAAGGAAAAGGGCCCCAAGTGGGGTACGCCGGAGTGCGTCAAGTTCTGGAAGAAGCTGATCGACGCCGTGCAGAAGGAGTTGAAGAAGCGGGGCATCCCCGACTCGATGCTCTTCGGCCTGATGGGCGACCACCGTCCGACCAAGACGTGCATGGCCGACATCCGCAAGGCGGCGCCCAAGCTGGAGTGGGCCATCCACGCCCACCACTACTGCGACAAGTGGTACGGCACCGAAGTCGGCCTGAGCGCCGCGGTGTGGGGCATCAAGTGCCGGGTGGCCGACCCCGACGAGGGCCGCGGCTACGGATGGCGGAACAAGTTCCGCCTGCTCAAGTACCCCCGCGGCGATCTCAACGCCCGCAGCGCGCTGGCCAACTACCGCACGATGGAGGAGAAGTGGATCGGGGCCATGATCTGGAACGCCAAGACCTGGCCCAAGGCCAAGGGCGCGCGTGGGCTGGGCCGCCAGGGCGCGGACTTCTGGATGGTCCTCAAGGACAAACGCGGCCGGTCGCGGGGCAGGCTCTCGGCCCGCTACCCGGAGACCTACTGGGGGCAGCTCTGCATCAACTACGGCAACCCGGCCTTCTTCGGCATGGGGGAGGACGGGGCCGTGCCCACCGTGCGCTCCGAGACGGTCCGCGAGAACGTCCAGGAGATCGAGGCGCGCGTCTTCATCGAGAAGGCGCTTCTCGACAAAGCCAAGAAGGCCAGGCTCGGCGCGGACCTCGCCAAGCGCTGCCGCGATGCGCTCGACGAGCGCATCCGCCTGTGCTTGTACACCATGGGCGGCGGTTACGCCCCCGGCGACGGCACGCTCTGGTTCATCAGCTCGGGCCTCACCGAGCGGATGGACCGGCTCTTCACCCTGGCCTCCGAAGTCGCCAAGAAGCTCGGCAAGTGAGAGAAGGAGTCTGACCATGAAGCAGCACGTCCGCTCGGGAACCGTACTGGCCGCGCTGGCCGCGCTGGCCGCCTGCCTGGCCGCCGCCCCCGCCGATCTCGCCGCGGCCGGCGAGAAGGAGAAGCTCCTGGTCGGCTACGAGGTCGCCGAGATGAAGCCCAAGGACGGCCGGGGTACGTTCTGGAAGGTTGGCAAGGTCTGGACCGGCGGCGGGGTCAAGGCCCGCTGGCGCTGGAAGGACCACGAGGCCGAACTCAAGGTTCCCGAGAACTTCAAGGGCGACGTGACCATCTACGAGTGCAAGC
Organism: uncultured bacterium; assembly: GCA_965370045.1. GTDB lineage: Bacteria > Planctomycetota > SZUA-567 > JAKLDR01 > JAKLDR01 > CAZONU01. The sequence continues at coordinate 15,981 of CBDUSI010000016.1, forward strand.
GCTCCTCCTCCCGCGACTTCCCGCGGATCAGCCTCTTCAGGAAGGGCGCCACCCAGGGCACCCACGCACTGCGCTGGCAGCCCCTCAAGGCGGAGGCGCGCAGCTGGAAAAGCATCGAAAGGGCCATCAAGAGCAGGAAGTTCGGCTACTGGCCACCGCCCGGCGTGCCCACCCATAACAAGGAAAACCCCTACTATTTCTTTCAGCGCTACTGCAAGGTCTGGCGCTACGAAGCCGGGAAGTCGTCCGACTGGTCCGCCTGGGACCGGCTGCGCTTCGACGTGCTGGCCCCCGACGCGCCGGTGGTCCTGGGCGTCTTCGTGCGCGACAAAAGCGGCCCACGGCTCAGCTGCGGTCCCATTGGCGTGCGCACCGACGTGGCCGTCTTCCGCATCCCCAAGGGCGAACAGGTCACCGTGGACTTTCCCCTCAAGGAGATGGCCGCGATAGCCGAGCTCGACCTCAAGAGGATTTACCGCTACCAGTGCCGCATTAACGGCTACGAGGGCGCCACCGACATCTACTTCGACAACATTCGCCTGGCGAAAAAGGACGCGCCCGCCAAGCACAAGCTGGTGGCCATGAAGGGCGAGCCGCGGCCCTTCACGCGGCCGGTCTACTACAAGCCGATAGAGCGTGATGCCGCCAAGCTCAAGCGCGAGAGCGGCCCGGTCGGGAAGCTCGGTCCGGTAGAGGTCGGCCGCGGCGGTTTCGGCGGCAGCGGGACGACCTACGTGCAGAACTCGCGTCGGGCGTGCGTGGCCTACGACAACAAGCGCCTGCTGGTAGTCGCCAGCCGCAGCGCCTGGGCCAGCTTCGACGGCGGGAAGACCTGGGGCGGCCTGGCGCCCGGCGAGAAGGGCCCGGTACGCCTCAAGTGGGGCCTGCGTGCAAACATGTGCGCCGACTACGGCGGCGACGTGTACCTGCTGGGCACGCCCAACTGCGACTCCTACAACGAGGGGCATGACATCTGCATGTTCCGGCTGATCTTCACCGGCGAGGGCTGGCGAGACGGCTACTTCACGCACCTCGGTCAGAACGGCTACAAGTGCACCGCCTGGGCACGCGCGCTGCGCTTGAAGAGCGGCCGCATCTGGGCGGCCTGGTGCGACGGGTGGGGCAAGGGCGCGGCGCTGGCCAAGCACAGCGACGACGACGGCTACACCTGGCAACCCTGCAAGAACGCCGCCGCGGAGCGCCCGCGCCCGCTGCATGCGCCCAAGCTCGCGGACCTCAGCAAACCCCTGTCAAAGCGCGCCAAGCCCCCGGAGAAGGTGTTGCTCTGGCCGGCGACGATCGTGCCGGGCCCGTTCCTGCTCCCCTACAAGGGCGGCGTGGCGGCTTTCAGTACCAACGGGGGGGCATGGCAGGTCCACGACGGCGAGAAGTGGGGGCCGAAGAGGAAGGGCCCGGGTATCGGCGGCATCGTCTCCGGAGCGGTGCTGGGCGAGGAGGGGGTGTTCCTGGCGCGGGGCGCGGCCCTCTACTTTAACGGCAGTAAGGAAACGCTGAACAACCTGGTGGCCTCGCGGCTTTCGGGTGGGGAGTGGAAGACCGAAACACTCGACGCCGAGAAGAACGTGGCCGACGCGATTCTCACTTCCAGCGGGAAGGCGGTTTTCTGCTTCTACGTCAAGAAGCTCGCCGCCGATAAGTACGAGGTCCGCTACCGTCGCTGGAAGGATGGCAAGTGGGAGAACTCGCAACTGGTGGCCAGCGAGCCGTCGCGCATCAATCACGTGGCCGCGCCGCAGAAGTGCCCGCCGAACTACGCCGCCGTGTGGTGGGACATGCGCCCGCGTACTGCCAAGACCCGCGGCGAACTGCGCTTCGCGCGGATTCCCAACAAGTAGCGAGGATTACTCCAGCACCAACTCCGCGCCCGGTTTCATTTCGAAGCCGGGCGCGAGCTTCGACGCCAGCTCCGGGGCGTCCAGGGCATATAACGGGCTGATTTCTATTTTGCCATCGACCGCGCCGCTCTCCTTGCGCGGCACGCTCCCGCCGGCCGCCTCTATCCAGCGGGCCCACTCGGTGGCCAGCATCTCGCGGCAGCTCTCGGCGGAGTCCATTCCCGTGGCGTTCTTGACCGGCGCGAACTCCTCGGCGCGGGCGCATTCGGCGGCCAGGGCGCGCTCGGCGCGGGGCAGCGCGTCGAAGATGAAGCTCTCGAACTTGATGGCGTTGCTCTCCTCGGGCTGGACGGTCTCGCCGGCCTTGTTTACGCAGGCGACTTTCTTGTCCGCGCGGTGAAAAGGCAAGCCCCGGCCGGAAGTCGCCAGGCGCGTCAGGAAAGAAACCGAGAAGACGTGGATAGCGATGGAGCCCGCCCAGTGGACCAGATCGCCGTCTACGTCAACTGCCTCGCCAAGCTCGGCGGGCAGGTCGCTGTACTCGATAACCTCCAGGCGACCGGCGCGCTCGACGACCACTCCGACCTTTTCCGCGGCGCTTCTCTTGGCGACGACCTTGAGACTCATTCCCGCGCCGGCCTCCAGGTGCCGGCCGAGGAAGACCGGGTCGGCGACTTTCACCAGGGGGTTGTCCACCTGGAAGTAGAAGATGGTGTCGATGCCCAGCGCCGTTAACTTGTCAAGCAGCCCGGCGTCGCGCAGCGCCGTCACCGTGCCCCCGTGGCCGTTGGGGCTCACTGCCAGTTGATCGGGCGCGCTGAGAAGCAGCCGGCCGTCAGGATCCACCGCGGGCATGGTGCCCTGCCGGAAGACGAACACCTTGCCGGCGTCCAGGCCGAAGAAGCGCTCGCCGGAGAGGTAGTCGCCGGTCACCCGGAAGCTGGCCGGGTTGGTCATCACCAGCCAGGGGACCGCGCGACCCGCGCGGCACGAGAGGGCCAGGACCTTCTCGGCGTGGTGGCGGAAGAGGGTCCGGCCGGTCACCGGCCCGATGGGAAAGCAGCTCTTGGGCCCGGCGAAGCCCAGGCGGGTGCCCTGCCCGCCGGCCACGGTGAGCACCGCGACGCGCCCGGCGGCCAGCGCCTCCTCGCCCAGCTTCGCGAAATGCTCCTCGGCTTTCCTCTCTTCGTCAGTGCGCGGCAGGCGGGCCACCGGCGCGGGCTTCACGGCCGCGGCGTTGACGTCAGCGGCTTTCCTTCCGTCAGTGACGTGCTCGGCGACCAGCTTCGCGAGCCCCTCGAAGTCGATGTCGGCAAGTTGGCCCGCCAGGCGTTCGCGCCCGGCGGCGTCGAGCCGGTCCCAAAACCTGAAAGGGCTCTCCTGCCCGGCGGCCAGCGCGCGCTCGACGGCGGCGGCCAGCTCCGGAGACAGTCCAGCGGTGTCTACTTTCACGAGCGGTCCGCGCCGCCGTTCTTGCGGAACTCGACGATCTTGTCCACGGCCTTCTTCACGCTGTCGGTGACGGTGAAGAGGTCCATGTCCTCGGGGCTGATGCAGCCGGCCTTGAGCATGGTGCTCTTCAGCCACTTGACCAGCCCGGACCAGTACTTGCGGCCCATGAGCACCACCGGGAAGGGCTTTATCCGCTGGGTCTGGATGAGGGTCAGGCTCTCGAAGAGCTCGTCCATGGTCCCGAAGCCCCCGGGCATGATCACGAAGCCCGAGGCGTACTTCATGAACATGACCTTGCGGCAGAAGAAGTAGCGGAAGTTCATCTGTAGTTCCGCGTAGGGATTGGGGGTCTGCTCCATGGGCAGGTCGATGTTCAGCCCCACCGACTGCCCGCCGTGTTCAGACGCGCCGCGGTTGGCGGCCTCCATCAGCCCCGGCCCGCCACCGGTGACCACGGTAAAGCCCTCGTGGGCCAGGGCCGCGGCCAGCTGGCGGGTCAGCTTGTAGTGGGGGTGGCGCGGCTTGGTGCGCGCCGAGCCGAAGACCGCCACCGCCGGCCGGATGTGGGCCAGGTCTTCGAAGCCCTCGACGAACTCGGCCATTATGCGGAATACGCGCCAAGTGTCCTGCTGGGTGAACTCCATGGGGCTGAAGGTGCTTTCGGGCATGGCTTTCTCCTCCGGTGTAGGGTATGCGCGGCAGTTTAGCGGGACGGGGGCGATTCTTCAACGCCGGAACCGGGGACGGCCCTGGCGCGGATCTTCGCCAGATACCATGAAGGGCGGCCTCGGATGAGCCCTTCTGATCAATACAGTAGGTTCCTGCGGCGTACGGTTTCGAATTCCGCCGCTTCGCGGTCCCATTGTTTCAGGATCTCTGCGGCCGCGGTCTTCTTCTTCAGTTGCGCCAGCAATCCCGTGCCAGCCCGCTTGTCAAAGCCCTGCTTGAATTCCAGCCTGTCCTGATAATGCCGGAAGATGGTCTCGAGTAGGGCAAGTGCAACGGCGCTGACTCTGACCTCTTCGCGATCACGGAAGTTGATATGAACGCCCCGACAGGTTTCGCCTTTGAAGACGCTGCGGGTGGGGGCAAAAAAGAACGGAACAAAGGAAACACCCGGCAGCTCCTGCGCGTTCAGCTCATTAGCCGTCAAGAGCTGTTCCATCCAGGGCGCGCCCACTACCTCAAAGGGCAGGGCTGTGCCGCGTCCCAAGCTGATATTGGCAATGCCCTGCAGGAGTCCGGTACACCCGTACCCAAGGACAGAATTGATCGTTGGAAGGTTAGGCGTGACGCAGTTCCAAGACAGCCCCGTTTGGTCAAACCACATTTCGCGTTTCCAATTGCGCAAGCGTACAACACGCAGATCACAACCGACAGCGTATTCTTCATTGAAATATGCGGCGATTTCGCCGGGGGTCAGGCCGTGCCGTAAAGGCAGAGGGTAGGGGGCCAGAAAGGAGCCGTACCCGGGATTCAGGACATTACCTTCGGTCTTGTCACCGCGAATGGGATTCGGCACATCGACCAGGATGAAGGGAATACTCCTCTCTCTGGCGGACTGCATGCAGTACAGCATGGTGGCGTCAAAGGTCCAGTAGCGAATGCCGCACCCCTGCAGGCAAAAGACAACGGCGTCGGTGTCAGCGAGTTGCTCAGGTTTCGGCCTTCTACTGCCTTCGCCAAAAAGACTGCATATCCTGATGCCGGTAAGTTCGTCTGTTCCGCTTTCCACGGTACCGCCCGGCTGCTCCGCTCCCCACACACCGTGTTCCGGGGCGAATGCGATCCTGACATCTACTCCCCATTCGTTTGTCATCTTGAGGAGCAGGTGCTGCTTGTCATCCACCAGGGAGGCGCCGTTGACGACAACTGCCACACGTTTGCCGTCTACGAGCTCCCGCAGGTTCTGCAGATCACATTGAACATTCATTGCACCTCCGGCCGAATCAGTCCTTCTGCGGCGTAAGCGTGGGCTTGAAGGCCGAGCGGGTGAACTTGAGCGTCACCTCGGCCAGCGACTTGGGCGCGAACTCCAGGAGCACGCGCCGGGCGCCGACCGCGCGGGTCCGGCCCGCGGAGGCCAGGGAATCGATTCGGTGCTGGCCGTAGTAGCCGCCGGTGAGGAGCAACCTGACCGGCCGTCGCGTCGTGTTGCAGAGCAGCAGCTTCGCCGAGCCCTCATCCGTGTGGCGCACCAGCGCGGCCAGCCCCGGCGGAAGCCCGCGCCGGCCGGAGGCCGAGAAGTACCCCACCGGCCCCAGACTGGGCCCGCCGTTGCGCGCGTTGTGCCCGGTCCAGGAGGCCCCGTCCACGTAGTCGAAGTCGCCCAACCGCTCGATGGTCACCTCGGTCAGGTGGTCGCCCTTGCGGGGGTTCTTCAACGCCCTGGCCTTCTGCCTGCGGCGCTCGGCGCGGCGCACCGCGCGGTCGAAGCCCTTCTCCACGACAGAGAGGTCGCCCATCCCCGCGTAGGTAAACTGGCACCAGGTGGCGATTTCCTTCTCCAGCCAGGAGACCTTCTTGACGGGGTAACCCTTGATCAGTTTCAAAAGCTCCGGGTCCCAGGTGAGCGCGTAGGCCTTATCCAGCAGGGTGGGGACGTGGTGGCTCCAGGTCTTCTCGTCGCGGTACCAGCCGCCCTTCTCCGGCGCGTACCCGGCGGCGGGCAGGCCCTTCACAGAGTTCTTGAAGATGGCCTTCACTGTGGAGACCAACCCCGCGGCCTGTTCGGGCTTGCCGCCGTCGAGCAGCACCGCGGCGGCCGGGAGGTTCCGCCACCCGCGCGAGGCCACCACCATGCCGTACTTCTCGAAGTCGAAGCTCGCGCTGCCGCGGTTGCCCTTCCACCAGCGGCCGTCGCCGCCGGGTCCGAGCTTGAAGGACTCGGTGTCGACGTGGTAGGGAAACACCCCCTTGTTCATCTTCGCGAGGCGGTTCCAGGCCGCGGAGTAGTCCAGCACCCACTTACGATACTTCTCCTCTCCGGTTGAGAGATAAGCCAACCACACGCCGGCCGCATAGAGGGGGTTCACCGCGCACTCGCCCTTGCGGGGCTCCAGCCACTTCTTCCGCCAGGGCTCGTCGATCGGCCGGCTGCGTATCCAGCAGTAGCGAAAGAGGTGGTTCTTGGGATGAAACCACTCCGGGCGCAGGAACACGTCGGCGCAGGCCCGGTTGGTGGCAATGAGATCCTTGTCCTCGGGCGCGAGCTCCAGGCAGGCCCAGAGCAGCGGGAAGAGCTCCCCGGCGTGCTCGGCGTTGTAGCCCTTCACGTAGAAGCCGTCCTTGAAGATGCCTTTCTTCACGCCGTAGTTCCAGGTGTACTTCCAGACGTTCACATACTGCTCGCGGAGTTCGTCGCTGCCGGCCAGCAGGACATACTTGTCCCATTTGAAGAAGCCTTCGAGAATGTCGTCGATGCCCCCGGCGCTGGCCCGGTGGGTGACCACCGTGCAACCGTCGGGCTTGACGAAGCGCTTCATGAAGTCACGCATGGTTTTCTCGGTGGCCTTGAAGGCGGTCAGCTCCTTCTTCGCCCAGACGGGGATTCGCCGGACGCGCTGGCCGACCTTGACAGCGTCGCTCTTGGCCAACTCCCGCGCCGGCGCCCCGCCTTCCCGAGCGCATCCGGCCGGCAGCGCGCACAGCGCCAGGGCGCAGAGGAATCCGAGGAGCCTTGCCGTTCCCAGCTTGTGCATGCCTGTTTCCTCCTTCTGCGTGGAGGGCGCTTCCTCCGCCAACTGTTGCTGCCGTTCGTGCACGCCTATATGATGATAGCTCTGAGGGCTGATTCCCGCAAGACTCGGATCCGGCTTACGGCTGCGCTCGCTCCGTAAAGCCGACAAGGTCGGGCGACGCATGCGTCAGCATGCTGACGTCGAGCATCTCCTCGGCCGTGAACGGCACTGGCCCAGAGAGGTAGGCTCATGGCCCGCCTACAGTCGCGGGCGCCGGCCGTGTATCGCCCGGAAGAGCCCCCGGTAGGAGGCCCGGCCAGAGAGGGTCTCGACAAAGAAGCGCGACTGGTCACGGATCCAGTCGATGCAGAGGGCCGGCCCCACCACCCAGCTCGGCACCCACGTCAGCAACCGGGAGTGCCAGCGGGCGATCCTGAGCTCCGAGATGACCTTCCTCGCCAGCCGGTCCTCGTAGGCAGACTCGCCGCCGTCCAGGATCGCCTCGGCCGCGAAGCGCGCGCTAAGGACGGCATGATAGATGCCCTCGCCGGTGAACGGGTCCACCAGCCCCGCAGCGTCGCCGAGCAGGTACGCGCCCTCGCGGGCGTACCGCGGGCGAGCCTTGACGAAGAGCGGCACCATGGCCCCCCGCACGCGCTCCAGGGGCGAGCCCCGCAGCTCGGGCGTTTCGGCGACGAAGCGCTCGAGGCGGCACCTGAGGGTCGTGTCCTTCGAGCGCATGCTGCCGATGCCCACCGCGAAGCTGTCGCGCCTCGGCAGCGCCCAGGCGTAGCCGCCCTGCACGCTCACCATGTTGAAGATCGCGCGCCTGCGCTCGCGCGGCCCGGAGTCGGCACGCATGGGCACGACTGCCTCAAGGCAGAAGCACGCCCGGTTCTTCGCGAAGCCCAGCGCCTTGGCGGTGGGCGAGAGGACCCCGTCGCAGGCGCAGAGCGTCCGGGCCCGCAGTTCCCCCGCCGTGGTCTCGACGTGGAACCCGTCTCCCGCGCGACGGACGCCCAGGAGGCGCACGTCCTCGCGGAGTTCCGCGCCCGCGGCCACGGCCTTCTTCACCAGGAACTCGTCGAAGCGCGAGCGCTCGACGATGCGCGGGTCCATCGGGCTGGGCGTCTCGATCTCGTCGGGGCCCGGCCACTCGGGTCGCCGCCTGCGCGAGGCCAGTGACCCGCGCAGGTCCATCGTGTGGCGGCCGTTCCAGGCGCCGTCGATGGCGACCGACGTCACGTACGCATCGACCACCGGTGAGATGTCGAGCCCGAGCTCCCTGACCGTGCGCACCGGCACGCCGCCGCCGCAGGGCTTGTGCCGGGGCATCCGGCATGCCTCTATCAGCGTCACCTCGCGACCCGCGGCCGCAAGCCTCCGCGCGCAGGTAGCCCCGGCTGGCCCGGCTCCTACGACGAGCACGTCGGTGGAACGGCCATGAAGGCTCACTCTTCGGCTCCCCGCTCTGCGGTTCTGGTCTTCGGACCGCGCCCCGCCGCTCAACTTAGCCCTTGCCGCCGGACATGTCAACTGGTTCGATTCCCCTATACATCCCCTAACGAAAGAGGCCGGCCACCTGTGGCGGTCGACCTTTTTCGTTTGGTGGAGGAAACTGAACCGGCATCGAAAAGACGCAGGCCGTAACCGACTCTACTCCAGCGGGTTGGGCGTAGGCGGCATTATGGGGCGACATAGTACGCCCCGGCCTCCGCGTTGAGGCCTCCTTCCAGGATCGATCACCCCGCCGAACCCGCAGAGAATTTCTCGTCAACCCGGCCGCGAGCGGGAGTTCTAGAGCGGTTGCCTAATCGGGGGAGGCGGGGTACAATGCTTTCGCGCTGCCTTGAGGAACGCCCGACGCGGAAAGAGGGTAGGCCCACGGTAAGCCGCGGAACTGTCGGGCGCCGTCGAGGCCAGGGGGTCGCTTCCATGACGGATCGTGAGCTTCTGGCTGAGTACGTCTCCACCGGCTCCGACCGGGCGTTCGCCGAAATCGTCAAGAACCACAGCGGCAAGGTCTATGGCACCTGCCTGCGCATTCTCGGCGAACCACACGCCGCCGAAGACGCCACTCAGGCCGCATTCATCACGCTGGCCGGCAAGGCCCGCCGCCTGCGTCGCGACGTCATACTTGGGGATTGGCTCTTCTGGACGGCCAAGCTCTGCGCGCTGAAGGTAAGACGCAAGCGGGAGCGCCAGTCCAGGCATGAACGGGAGGCTGCAGTGGTGAGAGAGAAAGCGTCCGCGCCGGCACCGTCATGGGATGATGTGCGTCCCCATCTGGACCTCGCCCTCGCCTCTCTGCCCCGGCGCCAGAGGGAGGCCGCGGTGCTGCACTATTATTATGGAAAGACGCAGGCGGAAATCGCCCGGGAACTGGGCTCCACGCGGACAACGATCGCCTCGCGCCTCTCGGGCGCGCTGCGCAGGCTCCGGGCCAAGCTGGCCGGCCGGGGCGTGGCCGTGCCTGCCGGACTGCTGGCGGGCTTTCTCGAAGGGAATCTGGTCGAGGCCGCGCCCGCCGGATTGGCGGCCTCCATTCAGTCCGTATGTCTCGGGAATGTCGCGGCCTCGCCGGTTGCCCTCAAGGTCTCGCAGGCGGTTGCCAAAGCCCTGACATGGGCCAAGGTCAAGGTGGCCGCAACGGTCATCGCCGCCACCGCGACGGCGGGTGTCGGGACGCCGCTGGCGCTCAAGGCCCTCTCCGGCCAGCGCGCCGGGCCACCGGCTCTCCCGGCGGCGGGACCCACCGCCGAAGTCCTGGGCAGCAAGAGCTTCTGGCGATGTTACGTTGTCCGCGGTAGCGAGCTGGCCCGCACGGACTCCGGCAAGCTGCAGCCGCTTTACGAACTGGACCCCGCCGGGAAGGCAAAGGTCCAGAGAAAATCCGTGCTGCGGATGAACGAGGTGACGGAACCTCGCTACACGCCCCCGCCGCCCGCCGGCTGGAGAGAGCCCGACTTCGACGACAGCACCTGGGTTCGCCAATGCGGTCCGTTCTATGAAGACGTATATGCTCCGGTGACCACCCTCTGCTTGCGGAGCAGGTTCACACTCAAGAAGCCCGCAGCTCTCAGCCTGTCTGTAGCCTTTCAGGGCGGTGCAGTGGCCTACCTTAACGGCAAAGAGCTGAAGCGCGCCCACATGCCAGCGGGAAAGATCAGCGTCGAGACCCCGGCCAAGGACTACCCCAGGGAGGCCTTCATCGCGCCGGACGGGCTCCTGCTGGGCCGCAAGCACGGCGACCCCAAGAAGTTCGCCGACCGCTTCAAGATGCGCACCCGGCGCATCAATGCATTGAAGATACCTGCCTCCGCGCTCCGCAAGGGCGCCAACGTGCTGGCCATTGAGATACATCGCGCCCCCGCTCCGGAGGTCATGTTCACGGGCAAGACGCGGAAGAAGATCGACGCCCGGCGCTACTGCTGGTGGTCTCGCTTGAGTCTGGAGGACGTGAAGCTGACCGCTCCAGCCGGCGTGGCACTTACCGCTCCCCCTCCGTCGGCGGGAGCCCTGGGCGTGCGGGTCCACAACCCTCTTCGCAAGGTCTTCGTGGACGATTCCGAAGATCCCGTGGGGACCTCGGCGCCGATCCGGATATGCGCTGCGCGCAACGGGGCGTTCTCTGGGGAGATCGTGGTCAGCTCGCGCGCCCCCATCGCCGGATTGAAGGTCTCGACCACGGGGCTGCAGGGCCCGGGGGAGATACCCGCTTCCAATGTCCTCCTGCGCTTCGCGATGCCCGACGGCCGCGGCACCGGCAGTAGAAGAGGCTGGTTCGACAGCCTGGAGAGCTCCGCCCCGGAGCGGGTGCCAGTGGGGAAGAAGGCTGGCGCCGCAGTGCAGCCGGTCTGGGTCACAGTGAACGTGCCGCTCGGGGCCAAGCCGGGCGATTATCGCGGGAAACTGACCGTGAACGCCAAAGGCGCCGACCCCGTGGAGGTTCCGCTCCATCTTAAAGTGATAGACTGGAGCCTCCCGAACGCCCGGGACTTCACCACCCACGTGGGTCTGATCCAATCCCCTGATTCGGTGGCCCTGCAGTACGGTGCGAAGATGTGGGGCGCGGAACACTGGAAGCTCCTGGAGAAGTCCTTCGAGCTGCTGGGACAGTTGGGCACCGATGTCGTCTACATACCCCTGCTGCGCCGCACGCACTTCGGCAACGAGCACAGCATGGTCCGCTGGATGAAGGGGCCTGACGGCGCCCTGAAACCCGACTTCAGCATCGCCGGGAAATACCTGGACCTGGCGGTGAAGCACCTGGGCAAGGTTCCGGTGGTCGCGCTCTACTGCTGGGAGCCACTGCGCAAGGCGGATGAAAACCCACACGGGCCCGGGGCGGGGGAGCGGGATATCCTGATCAGCATTATCGATCCCAAGACCGGCAAGCCGGAAGAAGGCAGGGGTCCGGAGTGGGGAACGCCGGAATGCAGGGCGTTCTGGAAGCAAGCCTTCCAGGGCATGAAAGGTGTTCTGGCGAAGCGCGGACTTGAAGACTCAATGATGCTGGGCATCTTCGCGGACTTCCCGCCCTCGAAGGGAGCCGCGGCGGACCTGGCGGCGGCGGCGGCGAATGCCAAGTGGATGGTCCAGTCGCATCAGGTCTCGCCCAGCATCCGGGGACGTCCCGTGGGGTACGCGACCACGCCCCGGCGCGGCATATCCGGACTCGAAGACCCGGCCGTCGCCGGGCGCCGCGCTTACGGCTGGACGGACAGCCCCTTCATCTTCGTCAAGTGCCCCCGCGGGGAGCTGCAGTCCTGGTCGCCCCTGGCCGCCTACCACAGCTACGCCGAGAGGTGGATAGCGGCCCTGGGCTGGAGGGGCAAGGGCTCCAGCGGGTTCGGACGAATCGGAGCCGACTTCTGGCCGGTCCTGAAAGGTGAGCGCGGCCGGGCCGGTGACCTGGTCAACAGATACCCCGCCGAGTCAAGCTGGGGCACATTGACCCTCGGCTATCAGGCCCCGCTCACCATCCTCGGGCCCGGCAGGAAGGGGCCGGTAGCCACCGTGCGGTCCGAGATGATCCGCGGGGGCCTGCAGGAGGCCGAGGCGCGGATATTCATAGAGAAGGCCCTGACCGACGCAGCCAAGCGGGCCAGGCTCGGGAAGGAACTGGCCGAGCGCTGCCAGGCGATGTTGGACGAGCGCGTCCGGAACATCATCCGGGCCGCCGGCAGAATGGAACACCACGATGCTCAAGATTGGCTGTGGTTCGTCAGCTCGGGCTGGCAGACGCGCTCGGGGGAGCTCTATTCCGCGGCGGCCCAGATCGCCAAGAAGCTGGAAATACAATAGGAGGAGACAATCATGCGAACATTCATCACGACGATCATCATGCTGGCGGCAGGCACGGCGGTTGCCGGTGAGGCGAAGCTCCCGGCCTTCCCTGGCGCCGAGGGGTTCGGCGCGAAATCCGTCGGCGGGCGCGGCGGCAGGGTCATCAAGGTCACCAACCTCAACTCCAAGGGGCCGGGTTCTCTCCAGTGGGCCTGCAGCCAGAAGGGCCCGCGCATCGTGGTCTTCGACGTCAGCGGGGTCATCAAGGGCAATGTGAAAATAGGCGCACCGAACATCTACATTGCCGGTCAGACCGCACCCGGCGCGGGCATCACCATAGACGGTCGGCTGATGTGCAGGGGATTGAGCGACCTCACCATCCGATTCCTGCGCCTCAGGCCGCTGTACGGGCACGGCGGAGGCGGATCCGGCGACTGCACGCAGCTCGGCCAGGTCGACCGCATGATCCTCGATCACGTTTCCGTCTCCTGGGGAAACGACGAGAATATGGATTTCTGCGGATGCAAGAATTTCACGGTCCAGTGGTGCGCCATCGAGCCCTCGCGCGTTGCCTTCCAGAAGAGCGGCATTCACAACTACGGCATGATCATGGGTTACGTCGCCGGCGACGCCACCCTGCACCACAACCTCTGGGCCCATCACTCCGAACGCGCGCCGCTCTGCGGCCTGGACACCGTGGACCACCGCAACAACGTGATTTACAACGTCATGTGGGCGCTGCAATATCATCCGCCCAGCAAGAACCGCCGCGGCAAGCGCATGTACCGCACGAATCTCGTGGGATGCTACCTGAAGGACGGGGCCGCCGGCCCGGTGGCCATGCGCCCCTGGCTTCCGCCGCTCAACCGCGCCCTGCCGGGAATCCAGGACTGGCGCAAGGTGCAGATCTACGGGGAGAAGAACTTCTTCGCCTGGTCGGGCAAGGGCGAGTACAGCGACTACGACCCTCGTGTGATACGCGAGCACCACGTCAAGAAGGGCTCGAAGCATTGGGTCGAGAAGGAGTGGGAGGTTCCGCCGGTGACCACTCACGACGCCAAGGAGGCCTACCGGCTGGTCCTGGCCCAGTCCGGCTGCCTGCCCCACGACGCGGTCAGCAAACGGACCATGCGCGAGGTCCGCACCGGCTCGGGCTACTGGGGACGCTTTGTCCCCAAGGGCGGATTGATGGAGGGTCTCAAGCCGGGCAAGGCCGCGCCTGATTCCGACGGAGACGGCATGCCCGACGCGTGGGAAAAGGCCCACGGGCTCGACCCCAAGGACGGTGCCGACGCCAATAAGACCGTGCCCGCCGGCGCCTCCGAAAACGACCGCCACAAGGGCTATACGTACATCGAGTACTACATCAACGAGTGCGCGGACAAGCTGATAGCCCAGGCCATGGCGGCGGCCAAAGCTGCCGGGGACGAACCCACCTCGCGGCCCGCTCCGGAATCTCCGGCGGCTCCGGCTAGGCCCGCTGCCGACGCGAAGACCGCGGGCGCTCCTAGGATCGCCGTGCCGCTGGCCGCAGGCGGCGGGCACGCCCTGGTACGACGTCCTGACGGAAGACTCGTCGGGTGGGGGCTCAATTGGCACGGCGAGATAGGTGACGGCACCAGCAATGACCACAATCTGGCCGTGCAGGTCAAGAGCCCCCAGGGTCTGCCGTCCCTGGCGGAGGTCGTGGAAATGTCCTCGTCCGGCGCGAGCGTCGTGGTCGTCGTCAAGAACGGCACGCTGCTGGCCTGGGGGCAGAACGACCTGGGCCAGCTGGGACTGGGCACCGTCAGCAGGGATCAGTCCGAGCCGGCCCGGGTGGTCGGCCCGGGCGGCAAGGGCGCGCTCGAAGACGTGGTGACGGCCGCAGCAGGGCCCTATCACACCCTTGCGGCCAGGAAGGACGGCAGCGTCTGGGCCTGGGGCTGCAACATGGACGGACGCCTCGGCGATGGCAGCACCGCTGACCGCTCCGCGCCCGTGCAGGTCAAGGGCTTGACCGACATCGTTGCCGTTGCCGCCGGCGTCAAGCACAGCCTGGCGCTGCGCCGTGACGGCACTGTCTGGGCGTGGGGCGACAACCTCTGCGGACAGCTCGGGGACGCGACCAACACCGACAAGCTCACGCCCGTGCAGGTCAGGGATCTGACCGGCGTCACGGCCATCGCCGCCGGATGGTTCCACAGCCTGGCCCTGAAGTCCGACGGCACCGTCTGGACGTGGGGCATGAACCACCTCGGGCAACTCGGTGACGGCACCGAGGATGACCGCAACGGATCGGTCCAGGTCCGGGGCCTCAACGGCGAGGGGCAACTCGGCGGCGTCAAAGAGATCTCGAGCGGCGGACTGCACAACCTGGCCCTACGCGACGACGGCACGCTGTGCGCCTGGGGCTGGAACTACTGCGACCAGCTCGGAAACGACACCGGGTCCTGGCTGCAGAGCACGCCCGTGCGGGTCAAGGGCGTCAAAGGCAACGGAGTGCTCAAGGACGTTATCGCCTTCGACGGCGGAGGCTCGCACAGCATCGCCGTGCTGAAGAATGGCACCGTGCTCGCGTGGGGAGGTAACGGTCGCGGACAGAACGGCCAGGGGTGGACCGGTTCCATCTGCGTCATGGACGGGAAGTTCATAGACCACGGCACCTTTACGAAACAGAAACTGCACAAGAAGGGGGCGCGGAGAGTATTCGGCGCGCCCTGGCCCGTCACGGTGAGTACCGACAAGTCGATCACCCAGTTCTATGCGGACAAGCTCGAAAACGGCGAGCCGTGGCTGCGCGCACAGGCGGCCATGAGCCTGGCCGGCCTGGGGGCCCGATCCGTCGAAGCGCTGCCCTCTCTCATCAAGGCCATGGGGGATGAGGTGGCGGAGGTCCGGCAACACTCTGCGTGGGCGTTGAGCAAGATCGGGCCGGCGGCCAGAGAGGCGTTGCCGGCACTGAAGAAGGCGTTGCCCGGCTCGGAAGGCCGCCTGCGCAGCAACATCGAGAACGCGATCAGGAAGATCGAGGCCAAAGCGGAGTAACGTCCGGTGCCGGCACCATCGACGATTGCTGGACGACGCTGAAAGGGGACACGCGATGAGGACACTGGCTTCCCAGGCGCACGGCGCCCGTTTCGCCTCGGTCGTGCTGGTGGTGGCCTTGACGGTCCTGCCCGCACTCGCCGCCGAGCAGAAGGCCGATTCCCTCCCCGCCTTCCCCGGCGCCGAGGGCTTCGGTGCGAAGTCCGTAGGCGGACGCGGCGGCCGGGTCATCAAGGTCACCAACCTCAACTCCGATGGTCTCGGTTCTCTCCAGTGGGCCTGCAAGCAGAAGGGCCCGCGCATCGTGGTCTTCGATGTCAGCGGGGTCATCAAGGCACCTAAAAAGGGGGAAATGAGAAGAATTCTAATCCATGACTCGAATATCACCATTGCCGGTCAGACCGCGCCGGGAGCGGGGATTAGCGTTGAAGGCAAACTCGCGGTTACGTCAAAGGCCGGCCGGGATGCCTTTGAGGACGAGTCCAAGAGAGTTCATGACGTCATCGTTCGCTTCCTTCGCTTTCGCCCTCCTCAATACAGTAACTACGTGACCGGCGGCCGCGCCTTCGAATTCTGCTATGTGGACCGCGGCATTGCGGATCACATTTCCGCGTCCTGGGGTACTGATGAAGAAATGCTAATATACAGCTCTTCAGATATTACTTTTCAGTGGTGCACTGTGGAAGAGTCGGAGGAGTCCAGTCAGGCCTTCACGCTGCACAATTTTGGCATGGTTATCGGATATGGTTATAAAGACAAAGGCGATATTACGATGCATCACAGCCTTTTCTCTCACCATGCACGCCGGTCTCCACTGATCGGACTGGAGATTTTCGATCACCGCAACAACGTCATGTACAATCTCGCCGGTGCCGTCCTCTGGCACCCCGAACGAAAGAACAAGACCCGGCCGGGAAAGAAATTCAGGACGAACCTCGTCGCCAATTACTTCAAGGAAGGGCCCGCCGGAGCCCTGCGGGGTAACGGTTCACAGTATGCTCCGGATACGGCCGCCTTCCCCAGTATCCAGCACAGACGTGCCGATCTCTACAGCGAGGGCAACTACTTCAACTGGCGCAATGGACACTTCGACGTGTCCAAAGTCAATGCTCCAGCCGCATGGCCCGCCGCGCCGGTCACGACCCACTGTGCCGAGCGCGCCTACGAGCTGGTCATGGCCCATTCGGGGTGTCTGCCGCGAGACGTGGTCAGCAGGAGACAGATTGAGGAAACCCGCAAGGGTACGGGTTCATGGGGCCGGGTCTTTCCTGAGAATGGACTGATGGCCGGGCTCAAGCCCGGGAAGGCTTCCAAGGATAGTGACAACGACGGAATGCCCGACGAGTGGGAGAAGGCTCACAAGTTGAATCCGGATGACCCCAAGGACGCGAGCACGGTTGTGCCGGCCGGCGCTTCGGCAGGGGACCGCCACAAGGGCTATACGTACATCGAATTCTACATCAATGACCTGGCGGACAGACTGATAGCCGAAGCCATCGCCGAATCGAGAGACAGGGATATTCACGTCCTCCCTTCGCCGATTCCGGATCCACTGATTGCCGCTGCACCCGCCGGAAAGGCACCCAAGCATTCTGCGAAGGAGCTGCTGAACGTAATCAAAGAAGGCGAGAGGATGAAGAGCTTCAAGGCTGCAATCAGCCTGGCTTCATGTGGTGACGCGTCCGGGGAGACTGTTGCCACACTGATCGAGTTGCTGCAGTCTGAAAAGCCGCTCGTTCGCTGGCGTGCTGCTCTGGCGCTGGGGCGGATCGGTCCGAAAGCGTCGGCATCCGTGGATGTGCTGGCCAAGAACCTGGAAAGTCAGGATGACAGCACACGATGGTTCGCCGCCTGGGCCCTGGGCAGAATGGGGCCCGACGCAGGCAAGGCTGTGGACGCTCTGGGCAAGGCTCTGCTGTCCGATACCCGGACGGCAGCACGCGCAGCCTGGGCGATTCTGCAGATCGGGCCGAATGACGCGGAGAAGGCGATACCTCAACTTCTCAAGGCTCTTGGCAATCGGGAAGGGGGCGTGTCCTGGAATGCGGCCAAGGCTCTGGCCAGAATCGGCAAACCGGCCGTGCCTCATCTGATAAGAACTCTGAGCGGCAAGTCTTCCGGGGCAGCTGCCAATGCAGCCTTTGCGCTGGGCATGATGACGGGGGGGCAGGGCGTACCGGCCGTTCCGGCCCTGAGCAAGAACCTGTCTTCGAAGGACCCGGCCGTTCGTCGAGCGTCCGCGCGCACGCTGGGAAGCCTCGGTCCGGAAGCCAAGGACGCAGTGGATCCGCTGGCAAGATGCCTGAAGGATGAAGTCGTCGATGTACGCAAGCTCGCGGCCCAATCCCTGGGCAAGATAGGGCCGGGCGCTGCCAGTGCGACAACCGCCCTGGCCGCGGCGCTGTCCGACAAGGAATCCCTCGTCCGTGCAGCGGCGGCCGCTGCGCTGGGCAGAATAGGCGAAGGGGCCGAAGCCGCAGTTCCTGCTCTATCGAAGCTCCTTCTCGAGGGAGCCGATCCCTGGAGCCGCTATAATGCCGCCACGGGATTGAGCGGCATCGGCGTTGAAGCCAAGAGCGCGGAATCGGCTTTGATCAAGGCACTGAGCGACCGGGATAGCGAGGTCCGCGCAGAAGCTGCCTGGGCGTTGGGGAGTATCGGTCCCGGCGCCAAGGCCGTCGCATCGCTCAAGAAAGCTCTCTCCGATTCCGATCCCGTTGTTCGTTTGGCGGCAACGGATACGCTGAAGAAGATTGCCCAGGCCAAGTGAACATGGCTGAGAACTTAAGGAGATCCCCAATGCTCAAGACACATGCAGGAACCGTTCTTCTCGCGGCCCTCTTGATGGCGAGAACAGCACACGGTGCAGAAAGCCTCCCCGCCTTCCCCGGCGCCGAGGGTTTCGGCGCGGTTTCCAAGGGCGGACGCGGCGGACGGGTCATCAAGGTCACCAACCTCAATGCCGACGGCCCCGGAAGCCTCGCGGCGGCCTGTGCTGCCAAGGGGCCGCGCATCGTGGTGTTCGAAGTCAGCGGAGTCATCCCAGTCAAGGGCAGGGGCGGTCTGCGCATCGAGGACTCCAACATCACCATCGCCGGTCAGACCGCGCCCGGCGCGGGGATCACCATCGAGGGTCAGCTCAGTACCATGGGAATCTGGGGGAAGTTGAGGCAACTCTCCAACCGCTGGAAGGACTACGACGTGATCAGCGACAAGCGCGGTCACGACATGACCATCCGGTTCCTTCGCCTGCGGCCGAAGCACCCCAGGTCAGAGCACTTCATGGTGATCGCCGGCATCGAGCGCTTCATCGTGGACCACTGCTCGGGCTCCTGGGGCAACGACGAGAACATGGATTTCGGGGTCTCCCGCCAGTTCACGATCCAGTGGTGCGCCAACGAGGAATCGTCCTGGCAGAAGAGGGGATCCCTCGACGACTACCGCATCGGCAAGAGCCAGCAGTTCAAGTGCACCGGGACCTCGCCGCACAACTTCGCCATGATCATGGGCTACACGGACAAGGGCAACGTCAGCGTGCACCACAATCTCTTCGCGCATCACAATCGGCGCACGCCGCTCTGCGGCCTGGAGATCCTGGATCACCGCAACAACGTGATCTACAACACCGCCGCGGGCGTCATGTTTCATGGCGGCCGCAAGAACCTGGACCGCCCTGGCAAACCCTTCCGCTCGAACGTCATCGGCAACTACTTCAAGGCGGGACCCAGCGCACCGGCCGACAGGAAGGACGCTCTTCCCGAGAACAAGGCCGGTTACTATCGCAGATCGCTGGTGTGCGAGGCCGGCTCCGAGATGTATGCCGAAGGCAATCACTTCGCCACCGTCGGCAAGACGCTCGACGTCTGGACGGCCAAGCTTTGGGAAATCTCGATGAAGAAGTGCATCAAGGCCGAGAAGCCCTGGCCGGCGCCGCCTGTGAAGACCCACAAGGCCGAGGAGGCCTACGAACTGGTCCTGGCCCACGCCGGCTGCCTTCCTCGCGACGTGGTAAGCCGCCGCACGATCAAGGACGTCCGCGAAGGCACCGGCGAGTGGGGCCGGCACGACCCCGAGGAAGGCCTGATGGCCGGCCTGAAGCCCGCGAAGGCGCCCAAGGACTCCGACAACGACGGCATGCCCGACGAGTGGGAGACGGCCCACAAGCTGGACCCCAATGATCCCAAGGACGGCAACAAGGTCGTCCCCGCCGGCGCCTCGAAGGACGATCGCCACAAGGGCTACACGTACATCGAGTTCTACATCAACGAACTGGCCGACAAGCTGATCGCCAGGGCGATCGCAGACGCCAAGCCCGAGACGGCAGAGAAGAAGTAGTTGAACTCGACCACGCTGGAGGTGGATGAAATGCGCAGGCATTCTCGGACAACGGTGGTGCTTCTCTCGATACTCGCATCGGCGCTCGTGCCCTCCAGCGGCATCAGCGGCGAATCCGCCCCGCCCCACCCCGAGCTCACCCGGGACTACCAGTACTGGCGGGGACACTACGAGAAGACCCCCGGTCCGTTTCTCTGCGTCAAGCCGGACGTGAGGGGCGTAATCGTCACCTGCGACCGCTGGCCGGACACCTCCGACCTGCGCCGGTTCTGCCTGGACGCCATCCGCCTTGAGGGGGCCAAGACCGAACACGAGAAGGCCCTGGCCGTCTGGCGCTGGATGCGACGGGTGAAGTCACAAACCAACGGCCAGGCACCCACCGACCCCTTCCATCCCGAGAGGGACGGCGCGATCGTGTGGGACCCCATCAAGATCATGAACGTCTACGAGGCCCATTGGTGCAGCGGACTGGCTCGGGTGACTGCGCTGATGTGGCGGGCGCTGGGTTACGAGGGACACGCGGTTCACCGGGCAAGCCACGGCCTGGCCGGGTTGCGCTACAAAGACTTCGATGGAGTGAACCGCTCCCACCTCTTTGACTGTAACTTCGGCGGATTCACTCTGGATCGGACCGGCAAGCGCGTGCTGAGCATGGACGAGTGCAGCACCGACTACTACAAGTGGATGCACATCTGGTACTTCGGCGAGCCCTGGCCCATGCCCACGCATCGGGTGGATCTGGCCATGCGCAAGGGAGAGGGGCTGAAGCGCATCTGGGGCAACTGGGGCAAGCCCTGCCACGACAACGTCTCGGCCACGGCTGACCTGAAGACCCGCAAACCGTTCGAAAGGGGCCCCTACCCGGTCACCTATGGCAACGGTCTGTGGACTTACAAGCCAGACCTTTCCTCGCCCGACTGGACCGAGGGGCTCGCTGGACCGCAACAGGGCATGACTACCGGCAAGCTACAACCCGCCGCGGCGGGGAAGCCGGCCAGCGCGACATGGCACTTCCGGACGCCCTACATTGCAGTTGAGTCAGAGATCGAGATCACGGCCTTCCGCAAGAGTGACGCGGACGCATTGAAGCTCTCGCTCTCGGTGGATGGCGGAAAGACCTGGAAGCCGTGCTGGAGCGCGCCCGCGGAGAAGATCGGCCTGCAGAACTTCACTGCGAAGCTTGACCAGAAGTTCAAGATTGTCCCGGGCAAGTGGAAGGTGCCTGAGAACTTCAACTCGCCCTTTGGCCGCTATGCCTTCCGCCTCAAGCTGGAGATGCTGGCCAAGGACTCCCCCGCCGACTGCCAGGTGAAGGGCATCACGTTCAAGACCACCGTGCAGCAGGCCATTCGCTCGCTGCCCCAACTCTGGCCGGGCAGGAACATGATAACGGTGAAGGGAAAACTGGAGAAGGGCTCAGCGATCAGGGTGACCTACATCTGGGACGACCCCCAGGGCAAGGCCAGGAAGAACGTCACCGTTGCCGAGACACTCCCTTACAGCTACGAGATCATCGCCGCCGGCAGGAAGTGGGAGGACTGCGTCTGCCGGGAGATACTCATTGAGGCCGTCCCGGCTGCGGGGAAAGGCAGCCGGACGATCCTCAAGGAGGAGCCCAGCGAGATACACAAGCTGCCGCCCGCGCCCAGCGTCGCCGAGAGCCGCTGTCGCGGAATGCGCGAACTGCACCGCAAGAAGAGGAAGCCATCGGTCCAGGACATCATCAAGCAGATGGAAGCCGGACGCCGGGTCAAGAAGGCCCTGCTCTGGGCATCAGAACTCGCCGACCCGACAGCCTTTGAAGCGGTCAAGAAGATAGCCTACGACAAGACCATCTGCAGCAAGGCCGGACACAAGGAGGCCGCCCTCCTGGCGCTCTACAACATCGACCGGGAGAAGGCCAGGCCGGTCCTCCTGCACATCGCCGCGGACGTGGGGAACTCCCCCTGGCGCGGCGGTGACGACATGAAGTACGCCGGTGGGGCCTGGATGAGCGGCGCCTGCATAATCGGACAGATGGCCGCCGAGTCAGGATGGAAGGAATTCACGCCCGTACTGGCCAAGGTCCTGGACAACAGGTACTGCAAGAGTTCCAGATCCAGGATGTCCATCCTGCGCAGCATGTCCGCGCTGGTCGAACCCGGCGATGAGGCCGCCATCAAGGCGGTCAGGAGGTGCCTGAAACTGGACGAGGCCTACATGCTCCCCCAGGCGGCGCTGGTCGCCGGCAAGCTGGGCGACAAAGGCTCGATACCGCGGCTGCGGGAGTTGTTGGATCACCCCTTCATGGTCGTTCGCCGCCGCGCCGCGGTCGCCCTGGGCATGCTGGGGGACACCGGAAGCGCCCTTAAACTGAGAGAGAGCCTGTTCGGGATCAGGAAACGCGAGGTCCTGGACCACGTCAAGTACGGCACCGAACTGTGGTTCGACGAGAACATGCGCGCCGCAGCCGCCACCGGCCTCGGGTTGATGAAGGACAGGGCTTCGCTCCCCGCGCTCGAGAAGGCGCTGGCCAACGAGCCGGTGCCGTGGGTCAGGAAGCGGATCGAAGAGGCCATTGCGGCCATAAAGGGTCGGTAGTGACCCCACGCGAGCGCCTCCTGACCGTTCTCTGCGGCGAGGTCCCGGACTGCGTGCCGGTGGCCCCGGACGTCAGCAACATGATCCCCGCGCGACTGACCGGCAAGCCCTTCTGGGACCTTTACCTCTACAACGACCCGCCCATCTGGGATGCCTACATCGACTGCGCCAAACACTTCGACATCGACTCGGTCATGGACGGGTACTTCCCGCTCTCCTTCCCGGAAGAGGCCGAAGGCCCCGAGACCGAGCGCTTCATCGTCCACCGCGACGAGGGGCGCATCGTGATCCAGGATTCTCACGTGGAGAACGGCCGGCGTGTCTGGGCGAACAAGGTGGACGTCTACTACGTGGCCGACCCGCCCACCTGGGGGCTGAGCGCCCGGAAGGCCGGGCTGCCCGCCGTCCCGCCGAAGGCCGAGCCGCTGGAGGGCGTCAAGCCCGTCGATACCAGCCCCGAGGGCCTGCGTCGCGTGCGGGAGCGCATGGGCGAGCAGGGGCTGGTCGGCGTGTTCCTGACAAACTCCTGCGCGCTTTACGACGAGGAGGCCATCTTCGAGTACTACGACCACCCCGAAAAGCACGAGGCCTGGGCCGCCGAGCGAGTCGCGGCCGCCGAGCGCCGCTTCGAGCTCATCGCCGCCATGCCCGCCGAGTGCCGGCCGGACTTCCTGTGCGTGGGCGGGTCGGGCACGCTGATATTCCAGACCGTGGAGATCTTCCGGCAGCTGGCCTTCCCCGCGGTCAGGCGCGCCATCGATCTGGCCTCGGCGGCGGGCTTCCCCACCCACGTCCACTCCTGCGGCCCGGAGCGGGAGCTGGTCAAGATATTCGCCGAGGAGACCGACCTGGCCGTCATCGACCCGCTGGAAGTGCCGCCCATGGGCGACTGCGACCTGGCCGAGCTCAAACGGCTCTACGGCGAGAAAATCGTCCTCAAGGGCAACCTGCACACCACAGAGGTGATGCTCCGGGGCAGCCCCCAGGACGTCGCCGCCGCCAGCCGCGAGGCCATCGACGCGGCGGCCGGCGGCGGGCGCTTCATACTCTCCACCGGCGACCAGTGCGGGCGGGACACGCCCGACGAGAACCTCCGAATCATGATCGAGACCGCGCGGACCTACGGGACATATCAGTGAGCCTGCGGTTGGCCGTTCCGGCCAAAGCCGGCGAGGCGCTCGTCCACGCGCGCGGGCTCTGCGTGGAGGCACGGGGCGACCTGGAACAGCCGACGCTGGCGGCGGTGCGCGGGCACGTGACCAGCGTCCACGCCCCGGCGATGCTCTCGGCGGCGTGCGAGGGACCGGAGGCCGAGGTCCGCCTGCACCTGGCCTCGGTCGCCCCCGAGTTCCGCCGCCGGTCGGTGCGGCTGATAACCGACCACATCGAGGCGGCGCACCGGCTCTTCCCGCGGCTGGAGGTAGTGGTCACCCACGCGGCCCCGCACCGCTTCCCGCACCCGCCGGTGCGGCCCGCCCCGGGGGAGCCCCGTTCTCCGCTGCGGCCCGAGCTGGCCCGCTGGGAGCACCTGGTCGACTCGGTCCGGCATATCGCGCTACACTCTGCGCGACTGGGACTGGTACTGGCGGTGGAGAACAACTGGGCCTACTGGGACGGCATCGCGCCGGACGCGCCGGTCCAGGAGCTCGATGCCGAGGACTTCCTGGAGTACTACTGCTCGTCTCCGGAAGAGTGGCTGCGGCTGGCGGAGGAGGTGGGCGAACCCAACGTGTGCTGCTGCCTGGACCCCAGCCACGCCGTTCCCTACTGCCATCGCCAGGCGGACGAGGCCGACCGCCGGCGCGTTCTGGCCGAGTTCATCGCCCGGCCCGGACGGATCGGTCACTTCCACTGGAACGACTCGGACATCGTCGGCGACCGCGGCCGGAACGACCTGCACCTGCCGCTGGGGGAGGGCAACCTCGGGAGGGAGTTCCACGCCGCGGTCAAGCGGCGGGCCCTGGAATTGGGCCGGCCGGTGCTCCTGGAGCACTTCCGCGATGCCGAGACGCTGGAGCGCGAGATCGCCTACATCGCCGCGCTGGGGGAAGGCGGGTAACCCAAGGCGGCCCGTGCGGCCAACCGGTTGGGTGCAGGCGGGACAATGGAACGCTGCGAAGGCCAACTTACTCGATCCGCACCGACAGCTCCTGTGAAGAAGTAACAGATAGGCCACCCTGGCTATTCGGCGCGAGCCGCAGGGGCATCTTCTGAGCGCTCTCATTTCCCGATCGATTTGGTCCGCCAAGCTTTCCACTTGGCGGGATCGGCGCCCAACTTGGTGGCCAGCGCCTTGATCTTCTCTTCGGCCGCCTTCCAGCAGTCGGCGTCGGGCTTCCCGGGGTAGGCCTCTTGCTCGGCCTCCTTGAGGCGCTGCTTGCCGAGGATGCGCATGGCGGTCAGGCACTGGGTCTGGAAGCCCTCGGCCTTGCCGTGCTTCTCCCAGGCCGCAGTGATCCCGTCCGCCAGGCCCAGGTCCTTGAACATGGGGGCGACGCTGACCGCCGACCTGGCCAGGTCCGCCTGAGGGCAGGCCAGGAGCTCCCGGAGCCTTGGCGCGACCTTCGCGCCGATGTCCATCCCGGGGTTGGCCAGGTGCAGCTGGCCGAGGGCGCGTAGCGACTGATGGACAAGCTCGGTGTCGGGGCTGTCCAGGCAGGATAGCAGCGCCGGGATGGCCGCCGGGTCGGGGGCCTCCAGCCGCTCGACTTCGCGCTCGTCCTTCCCCTCGCCGACCCTGGCCTTCTTGACCGCCAGCTTCCGGGCGAGCTGCGCCGCGCGAATGCGGGTTCCCACGTCCTCCCTGGCGCCCAAGCCGAGGAGCGCCGCCTTCCAGGCCATTTTGCGATCCCCTCCGGTGAGTTCCCAGAGATCATCGAGCTTCTGCCCCAGGCCAGCCGCGCTGGCACCCTTCAGCTCGGCGAGCACATCCTCGGGGGAACGTTTGCTCACGGCCTCGGCCGGCGGCTTTTTTCCGTTGCCGGGGAGGATGACCACCGGCGTGGGGCTCTCCCTCCTGCGCAGGAAGACGGGCACCAGGATTGCGGCCGCGACCACGGCGACGATGAGCACCGCGGGTATGAGAGCCTTCTTCATCTCCGGAGCCCCCCTTCTGCGCCTGACAGCTCCCTCAGCTGCCCTCCAGGGTCAACCGGCCTGAGGCCAGGGATCGAAGGTGGTCGCCTCTTCGAGGCCCCGCACCACCACGACCGGAACGCTGGTTCCCGCGCCCGGCACCGGACCAGCCGGCATTTGGCCGCTCGCCTCGGGCACGGGCACCAGCAGCCGACAATACGGGCAGGTCGCCGTGATAGTGCCCTCGGTCACCGGCACCCATCCCTCACGGCGCGGACAGTAAAGCTCCACGTCCAGGTAGTTCATCCCAAGGCCCTCACATCGCTGCCGCGCGCTCCGGAAGGCCGGAAAGCAGGGGGTGGGCTCTTGGGGCCCACCCCCACTGCGCTTGGCAACCCCTGTTGCCGCTCCTCAGGGCCAGGCGCTTCGCTGCGCCTTCCCGGCCTATGCTTGGCTACGGCCCCCCGCTGATCAGCGCCTGGACCTCGGCTGCGCTCAGCGCCTTGGAGTAGATCCTCGTATCGTCCAACTTGCCGCCGTAGAATCGGGCACCGTCCAGGTCCTGCCGGCAGCCAAGGAACAGGCTCCCCGTCGGGTTGAACGCGCCCCCGCCCTTGGCGCTGGTCTTCCTGGCTGCGCCGTCGATGTAAACCGTCGAACCGTCCGCGTCAACCACCAACGCGTAGGGAGGATGTCAATGGCCAAGAAGCTGATGCCGTTGACGACCGTCGATTCCCAGTGACAAGCAGGAGCGGGGAGTGCCTTGTGGTGTGGGGCTCTACATCCGAGAAGAGACTCCACGGGTTCCGCGGACACACATCGGGGGCAGAGTGTGTCGCCCCGCCTCCATCCGGCGAACTAGCAGTAGGACTTCAATAGCCCGCCCAGCAGTTTCCTGCACTCGACCGGACGGGTGACCTGCTCTCGTTGACGCGGCGTCTAATCACAGGCCCGTCTTCGCGCTTGCGCGCCGCCGCTTGCTGTGTATTCTTGGCCATAGGGATTCCCAGAGGCTAACGGCGGCGAGATCATGGCAGGTGCTGAAGCGGGCAAGAAGGCTACTACCCTTGGCATCCTGAAAGCGCTCGCTTTCAATCTGGCACAACTGCTGCCACTTGTTAGCGAAAGGTTTGTGGACCTCCCCGCCGAGAGCACTGAAGAGGTCACTGCCATGCTGAAGGCCTGGCCCAACGAGGCGACACAGCGCACTATTGCCAGCTTGAATAGCACGATAGTACCCGAGACGCGGCGGCAGCTGGCTATGCTTCGCCGCAACGGGTATCCCGTCCCTCGCGAGTGGACGGAGGTGAAGTTGCTTGGCGATCTTTCCGCGGATGGTGAGTTCCATGCCGGAAAGGGCGAGGGGCACGTGGACCTCAGAGCCTTCATCGGCGCGAAGGAGGCCGTGTCGAAGCTGCTGGCCGACGTGAAGCACGCTGCCTGGGAATTCGAGAACGCCCCGGCTACCGAGGAGGGCAGAGCCGGAGCCAATGAGCCGACATGGCAGCCCGTCGCGGAAATAGAGCAGCAGATCGAAAGCGTTGCTCCCACGCAGATGGCCATACTGCTGCTGGGCGAGACCGGAACGGGCAAGGAGCACTACGCGAACAGGATTCACAGGCGATCCGACCACAAGATGAACACCTTCGTCCCCATCAACTGCGCCATGTTGCCCAAGGAGCGCATCGACTCGGAGCTCTTCGGGCACGTCAGAGGCGCCTTCACCGGGGCAGTGCAGGACTACGCCGGAAAGATCAGGGGGGCCGAAGGCGGCACTGTCTTCCTCGACGAGCTCGGGGCTCTGCCGGAAGCCTGTTGGGGGAATCTGCTTCGCTTCCTGCAGAACGGGGAGATCCAGCCGCTCGGTGGCAAGGTAACGACGGCGAACGTGCGCGTCGTCGCTGCGACTAACAAGGCTGACCGGCTTCCTGCCGACGTACTGCATCGGTTCGATGTCGTGCTGACGTTGCCGCCACTGAGAGCACGTCTGGAGGATCTGCCCGTCCTGGCCAAGGAGTTCTTCGAGGCCGCAAAGCTTAAGGCCAAGAACAGGTCGTCCCTGCGGTTCTCGAAGGGAGAGATCGAGAAGCTGGCGGCTGCGAGCTATGAGTGGCCCGGCAACATTCGCCAGCTGGAGAAGGCAATCCTGCGCGCCGTGACGCTCCACAAGGGTGGCCGGGCTCTGACCGCTGACGAGGTGCTGGAAGCGGCGCGCCAGACCCCGGATATGGCATAGCCGGCCGCCTGACCGGCACTACTCCTAAGAAATCTGGCCAAGGCCGCGGGAACGGCGGCACTCCCAGCCGGAGTCCTGGCTTGGCCCGGTCCGGTATTGGCATTCTCGCTCACCCAATCATCCAAGCCAGCGCGTAACCCGCTAACGCTCAGTGCCTTTCGCATGTGGCACGGTCCCTGCTCTATGCCTCGCATCCTGCGCACGGTGCATTGTGCATGCGAAAGGAGGCGACACGATGGAGGACCGCAAGTGGTACTCGACGGGCGAGGCGGCGAAGGCGCTCGATGTCTCGCGAGATTCACTGATCTCCGCGCTGCGGGCGGGTGCGCCGGAGCCTGAGGCGCCGCGCGTAGGCGGAAGGCGCGTGTTCGGCGAGGAAGACCTGGCTCGCCTTCGGGCCTGGCTCAACGCTCGCTGGCGCTTTTCTCGCCGGAGGTCGGGAGCATGAGCGCGCAGGGTTCGCTCGTATTCCCGCCGGTAATCCCTGTCGAACTCTGGTGCGAGGACCGGTATGCGCTGGTGTGCCCGGTGTGCGGTTACGACTACATTCATCCGGTCAAGGTGACCTGCAATCCTGCCGGGGCGGCTGGGGGCGCCATCAGTATTGACTCCAAGGGATTTCACTGGAGCAAGGGACCCAAGCCCCTCGGCCGCGGGGTCCACTTGGAGCTGACCTTCGGCTGCGAGTGCGACCACCGCTTCACCTACTCGCTCCAGTTCTACAAGGGACAGACCTTCGTGGAGAAGGCCAGCGAGGAGTGCGGCGCTGACTGGAACACGATCTGGAGGGACTGACCTTGGGCGGAAGTCCCGTCACCGCGGCCCGCACCGTTCCTGACCTTCGCATCGGCGAGGTCGTACCCGAGGTGCTGCTGGCGGTGCCACAGTGGGTGTGCTGGCGTTACGAGGAGCGCAAGGGCAAGAAGACCAAGGTTCCGATCAACCCACGTACGGGCGAGCGGGCATCATCGAAGGACCCGGACGACTGGGTGGCGTTCGATGTGGCCCTGGCGGCATTCGAGGGGCGGCCTGACGCGGAGGGCCTGGGCTTCGTCTTCTCACGGGGCGACCCCTTCTGCGGCGTGGATCTCGACGATTGCCAGAATGCGGCGAGCGGGAAGATGGCCTCCTGGGCGCATGAGATCGTCAAGAATCTCGATAGCTACGCGGAAATCAGCCCATCGGGCTGCGGCGTCAAGATCTTCCTCAAGGGAAGGAAGCCCGGGCCACGCTGCAGGAAGGCCTTCGAAAGCGGCGAGATCGAGATCTACGACCAGGGGCGCTTCTTCACCGTTACCGGGCGCCGCCTGAGCACGGCCTCGGCAAACGTCGAAGACCGGCAGGAGGAGCTGGACGAGCTCTATGCTCAGACCTTCGGTCGGCAGCCGGACATCTCGGGGATCGTTGGCGAGGATGCCGTGGTCAACGATGCGGAGCCGGCGCCCGCATTGGACGACGACGAGATCATTGAAAAGGCCTCGGGTGAGAAGAAGGGCGAGAAGTTCCAGGCGCTGTGGAACGGTGATTGGAACAAGTACTTCAATTCCCCCAGCGAGGCCGATGGTTCGATAGTCTGCAAGCTGGCCTTCTACACGAAGGACGCCGAGCAGATAGACCGGATCTTCAGGCGCTCGGGCCTGATGCGTCCCAAATGGGACGAGATGCGTGGCGGAGCGACCTACGGCCAGAAGACCATTGCCTCGGCGCTGGACATAGTACCAGAGCAATACAGGCCGCGCCGTGTGAAGAAGACATCGAACAAAGCAGGGACCGACCAAGAGGAAGACTCCCTCGTGCCGCTCGGCACGCGCGACCCCGACACAAACCAACTGGTGATTTCCTCTCGCCGGACTCTGCCCACGGCGGTGGCCTTCATGCGGGAGTTCTGCACACATCGGGAGGGACCAACGCTTCTCGACTACGCAGCGATCTTCATGCGCTGGAAGGGCAACCGTTTTGCGGAGGTTGAGGACGGCGGGCTCAGGAAGGAGCTCTTCCCCTGGCTCCACGAGGCGGTTACCTACAAGAAGAACCCCAGGACCGGCGAGCTGGAACTGGTGCCCTTCGAGGCCAACCCGAGCACGGTGAACTCCGCCCTGGAGTCGCTACGGGCCTGCTGCCATGTTCCGGCCTCGCTGACGCCCCCGGTATGGCTGAATGGCGGGAAAGACAAGCCAAATCCGCTGGAGGTCCTCTCCTGCCGTTCGGAGGGCCTGCACATCCCGACCGGGAAGATCCTGCCGGCCACTCCTGCGCTATTCAACATCAATGCGCTGGACTTCGACTACGACCCCGATGCGCCCACGCCGGGGCTGTGGCTGGAGTTCCTGGATGAGCTCTGGGGCGACGACACTGGCGCCATCGAGCTGCTCCAGGAGTGGATCGGCTACTGCCTGACGGCCGACACTTCGCAGCAGAAGATGCTGATGCTGGTGGGTCCCAAACGCAGTGGCAAGGGCACCATCGCCCGCGTTCTGGCGCGCCTGGTAGGCACGGCCAACGTCTGCGGGCCTACCGTATCCAGCCTGGCTGGCGAGTTTGGACTGCAGCCGCTCATAGGCAAGAGCTTGGGGATCGTCAGCGATGCCCGCTTCAAGGGCAAGGACCTGGGCACAGTAGTCGAGCGACTCCTGTGCATATCCGGCGAGGACACGCTCACGGTCAACCGCAAGCACCTGCCGGCGGTGACGCTGAAGCTGCCCACCCGGCTGATGTTCCTCTCGAACGAACTGCCCAAGTTGCAGGAGACCAGCGGCGCGCTGGCCGGGCGCTTCCTGATTCTGATGCTCACCCAGAGCTTCTTCGGCCGGGAAGACAGGCAGCTGACCGTCAGGCTGTGCACCGAGCTTCCGGGCATCCTGCTCTGGGCGCTAGCCGGCTGGAAGCGTCTTGCGGAACGGGGCTACTTCCTGCAGCCCGACAGCGCCGAGGACGCGATCCGCGAGCTCGAAGACTTGTCCAGTCCCGTGGGCGCGTTCGTACGCCAGCGTTGCGCGGTGGGACCCAACTACAGAGTCTGGGCCGACGACCTCTATGAGGCCTGGAAGGCCTGGTGCGACACGGAAGGCTGGCGCAAGGCGTCCACCAACGCTTCCTTTGGTCGAGATCTGTTTGCAGCCGTACCTGGACTTGTCCGGCGACGGAGCACTGACGACAGGCGCTTCTATCAGGGCATCGAGCTCAAGGAGATTCTCCTGTGATGCCCCGGCGAGCTTTCCACCGTCCAGCACCGTCCGGATACCGTCCAGCAACCGTCCAGCAATCGGGGTGGTGGAAATGGCAGTCAACCCACTCGCAGACTATGGGATGGGATGTCTACCGTCCAGTACCGTCCAGCAGATTCCTATTTACGCGCACGCGCGCGCACACGCGCGCGGAAAGATGTGGAGTGCAATGGCAAATGTCTGGACGGTCCTGGACGGTAGCTGCTCTTCTCGGGCTTAAGCGTCTATACCATAGAGCCTTAGGCTTACCGTCCAGGTCGCAGCTTGCTGGACGGTACGGGATACTGCTGGACGGTAGGGCGAGCGGGTCCTCCGAGCCCCCGTCTTCAGGAGAGGTCGGGGGGAAACCTCGCGGACCACAAGAGACTTTCTTCCTGCCGTCCGGGCGGAAATGCCGGGAGCCCGGCAGTCCCAAGGGGGCCACCGCCGGGAGGATACGCGCACAGCGGGGAACGTGGCGCCCGTGTGCCCTCCTGTGGGAGCCGGCAGGCCGGTGGCCGCGACGGTTAGCGAGCGCCCCACACGGGGCAACACGGCGCAAATGTGGGGTAGGTCTACCGGTAGTACCCGAGGTCCGGCCTGGCGAAGAGGGGACTAGATACGTACGGCGGGGAGGCCGTGAAAGACCAAACCCCGGCCGAAACCGGGGTGGTCCAGGGGTAGCGCGTAGTACGCTACTTCCTGAGGGCGAACTTCCCCGGGCCGGTCTTGCGGAAGCGTGCCGCGTTGCCCTTGGAGCCCATCTCCCGGAGGATGCCGGCGTAGATGGTGGCCGCGGGGGTCTTGCCGCTCGTTTTCCAGTAGCCCTTGGCCAGGGCCTTTTCCACCATCTCCTTCGTGGTCAGCGACCCCTTGGCCTCGGCCAGCACCTTGGTCACTGCGTCCAGGCCGGACATCTTCTTCTTGGGAGCCGGCTTGGCCTTGGGCTGCGGCTTCTTCTTGCCGGCCTTCTTCTTGGCTGCTTTCTTCTTGGACATGCTGCTTCTCCTTTCTCAGACCTTCTTGAACCCTGCAAGAAGGAACTCGACCTTGTGCCCGGGCTCGCCGATCCGCTCGGCGAAAGCGCGGGCGTCCTGCTGCGAGAGGAAGGGGCAAAGGTACTGGTAGCCCCCGTAGTCAGCTTGTTCGTCGTCGGCGACCAGGCAGCCGCCGGTAGCGTCGAGGACCAGGACGAAGCGCTCGCCGTTGGCGAAATTCCCCTCGCCGATGAGCGGGGCGGCGTCGTGCCAACCCTCGGCGCCGGCGAAGGCGCTCCAGTCGTGTTTGCTGAACGTGTTCATCTGCATGGTCTACCCTCCAAACCTGGCGAGCTCGTACCCGCGCCGCTTGGCCTCGGCGCGCACCCGCCGGCGAGTCTCTGCGTTGGCCCACCGGCAGCCGTAGATCTTTCGGAGGTTGCCGTAGGGCAGGGCCTTGACGTAGCGCTTCAGGTCTCGGTTCAGTTTCCGCGTCCCTTCCCGTTCCATCCCCATGAATTCTCTGTACGTCATCCTTCTCTCCTTCCATGCTCCTCTAGTATTCACACACATGAATGCCATGATTCGGCAGGGAAAGCAAGTCGTTTCGGGGAAATGTGGGCAGATTCAGCGAGTTCGCATGCGGCCACATTACGCCACATGTGGCGCGCGACGCCACACGTACGGCCCAAACGGGGAGAAAGGAGGTACGCGACATGTTGACAGAGGACGAGGTACGCGCCAAACGCGGCCTGGAATGCTCCCGCTGCGGGTGCAAGCACTTCTACGTGCTCTTCACCCGCCCGGCGGGGGGCGGGCGAATACGCCGCCGGCGACAGTGCCGCCACTGCGGCAAACGGATCACCACCTACGAAAAGGTCTTGTGATGGGCGAAGGTCTGCATGCAGACCGTGAGAGGAGGAGTCAGCGATGAAGAGCACGGCGAGATTCTGGACGGGGCACAGGCGGAGCAAAGGTCCTGGCGGTTTGCCTCCGCGGGTCAAGGCACTGGAGGCGGCGGCCTGCATGTCGGCGGGTCTGGATGAGGGGAGGCTGACCGGGGACTACGGCGGGAAGGTCATGGAGACCGCCCGTCCCATGCGGCGGATAGGCCTCAAGGACCTGGTGACCGAATGCGCCAGGCTCGAATGCAAGAAGGTCCCGCGGGTCTGGGGTGACGGCGTGGCCACGATCCGGGCGGGCTTCTCGACGGTGAGCCTGCCGGGCATCCTGGAGAACGTGATCGGCAAGGTGATGCTCGCGGCCTACCAGGCCAGCGAGATCGCGGCCCTCAAGGTCTGCAAGGTCGGCTCGGTTCCGGACTTCAAGGAGATAACCCGCTACCGGCTACTGGGCACCGGTCGCTTCGAGAAGGCTGGCCCAGCAGGCGAGCTCAAGCACGGCAAGGTCGGCGAGCAGGCCTTCAAGAATCAGGCCGACACCTACGGCCAGATGCTGGTCCTGACCCGGCGAGACATCGTCAACGACGACCTGGGCGCCTTCCTGGATATCCCCCGGCAGATGGGGGCGACTGGTGCCGAGAGCATCGACGACCTCTTCTTCTCTCTCTTGCTCTCCAATCCCGGCGGTTTCTTCAGCCCGGCCAACAGGAACTACCTCTTCGGCACAGACACTGCGTTCGGCCCGGACAGCCTGACCGTGGCCAAGACCGTTTTCCGCCGGCAGAAGGCCGGACCGGGGTCGAAGCCTCAGGACCAGCGGCCGATCAACATCCGGCCGGAGATGCTGCTGGTGCCCGTGGAGCTGGAGACCGAGGCGGAGCTCTTGCTGGGCTCGGCGCAACTGATGGTGGACGGGGCGACCTCGAAGACCAAGATCCCCGCCGACAATCCCCACCGCAACAAGTACCGCCTGGTCTCGGCGCCGCATCTGTCCGACGACCGCTACGCGGGCGCCAGCACCAAGGCCTGGTATCTGTTCGCCAGCCCGGACGTGCTGCCGGCCTTCGAGATCGTCTTCCTGCGGGGCAGTCAGGCGCCGGCGGTGGAACGGGTCCCGGCACCGGCGAACGTGCTGGGCATGGCCTTCCGTGGATACCTGGACATCGGGGTAAGGGAACAGGACCCCCGAGGGGCCGTGAAGGTCAAGGGCGAGGCGTGAAAAGGGGTCCTTCTCCCCAGCCCGCTGCCGACCGCCTGACCGAGGTGGCCGAGCTCCTGGCCATGGGTCTTATCCGCCTAAGAGTGAGAGCGATAGGACGGTCGGCATGCGATCACAATTCGGAGAAAGGACTTGATTTCGGGGCCCGGTTGAGGACTCATGGTGTAGGGAGGCTCCATACGCGGGAGGCATCATGAGCAAGTCGGTAGCCAGGCAGGTAACGGGGCTCGGGAGGCTGGATCTGGCCGGCCTGAGGGAACGCTGGCGGGAGCTCTTCGGCACCGAGCCACCGGCCTACAGCCGCGTCTTCCTCCGCAAGCGCCTAGCCTACCGGCTGCAGGAGCTGGCCTACGGCGGATTGCGTGAGGAAACGCACGTGCGCATGCGCCAGATTCTGGACCAGGGCGGCTTTGACGAGGACGGGCGGCCGGTGAACAAGAAGCGCAAGAAGAGGGGCAACATCCCGGTCGCCGGCACGCGCCTGGTCCGCGAGTGGCAGGGCCAGCGCTACGAGGTGACCGTGGCCCAGGGCGGCTTCGAGTTCCAGGGCCGCAGGTACAAGTCCCTGAGCGCCATCGCCAGGGCCATTACCGGTACGCGCTGGAACGGCCCGGCCTTCTTCGGATTGAGGAAGTGATGGCCAGTAAGCAGGACGCCCGACGCGTGCGCTGCGCCATCTACACGCGCAAGAGCTCTGAGGAGGGCCTGGAGCAGGAGTTCAACAGCCTCGACGCGCAGAGGGAAGCGGGCGAGGCTTTCATCGCTAGCCAGCGGCACGAGGGCTGGGCCATCCTGCCGGCGCGCTATGACGACGGCGGCTACTCCGGCGGGACGATAGCACGGCCGGCCATGAAGCGCCTCTTGGCGGATCTGGAGGCCGGGAAGGTCGACTGCGTGGTTGTCTACAAGGTCGACCGGCTATCGCGGTCGCTGCTCGACTTCACCCGGATCATCGAGATCTTCGACCGGCACGAGGTGTCCTTCGTGTCGGTGACCCAGCAGTTCAACACCACCACCTCCATGGGCCGGCTGACGCTCAACATCCTGCTATCCTTCGCCCAGTTCGAGCGGGAGATCATCGGCGAGCGCATCCGCGACAAGGTCGCCGCGGCCAAGAAGAAGGGCAAGCATACCGGCGGGATGCCCGTCCTGGGCTACGACATCGACCGGAAGCGGTGCCGGCTGGTGGTCAACAAGAAGGAGGCGGACCTTGTCCTGCACGTTTTCAAGCGTTTCCTGCAGCTGGGCTCGGCCACCAGGCTGGCCAAGGAGCTTAATGAGCAGGGCCACACCACCAAGTCCTGGACCACGAAGAAGGGCAAGCGTCGCCCGGGCCGCCCTTGGAACAAGGCCCACATCTACCGCCTGCTCAACAACCGCAAGTACATCGGCCTGGTGGAGCACAAGGGCCAGGCCTACCCCGGCGAGCACGAGGCCATCGTTCCCCAGGCGCTCTGGGACAAGGTCCACCTGGTCCTGGCCGAGCACCATCGCTCCCGGGAGAACCGCTCCCGAGCCAAGACGCCGGCGCTGCTCAAGGGCCTGGTCCGCTGCGGGCACTGCGGCGGCTCCATGGGCATCACCTTCACCAGGCAGCACGGCAAGCTCTACCGCTACTACCTGTGCGTTGCCGCTTCCAAGAACGGCTACGACTCCTGCCCGGTCAAGACCGTGGCCGCAGACCAGATCGAGAAGGCGGTGCTCGACCAGCTGCAGGCCGTATTCCGCTCCCCGGTGGTGGGGGGCCTGCAAAAGGGGACCACTTTGAGGGGTTGATGGGCTTGT
>CBDUSI010000017.1:0-51591 GCA_965370045.1 uncultured bacterium
TGCTGGCATACTTCCTTTATCGGCAATTCGTTACACATACTTAAATTGCTCTAGATAGTGACGTCGATAATCCGACCCTCGCCGCTGAAGGACCGCCTTTTCCCGGGGTTCTCCTCAGTTTCGGCCTCGCCGTCCTGCTTCTTGCGGCCTTTCAGGCGCCTCTCGCGGGGCTCGCGGCCGGCTTCTTCCCGGATAGTCTCATTCTCCGTCTGCTCGGTGTCTTCGACCTGTTCCTGGG
Source organism: uncultured bacterium (assembly GCA_965370045.1). Taxonomy (GTDB): domain Bacteria; phylum Planctomycetota; class SZUA-567; order JAKLDR01; family JAKLDR01; genus CAZONU01. The sequence goes on from CBDUSI010000017.1 coordinate 239, forward strand.
CTATACGGCTGCGTTCATCGCCCTCGGTGCGCTGCGAGGCCTGGGCGGCGCGGGCCGCGTCCTGCATGATCTGCTGCAGGCGCTGGACCAGCTCCGTCTTGGCCAGATTCTCGCCCAGATTACTGATCTGCATCTCTGCGTCCCTTGCTCCCCAGGCCCACTCAGGGGCCTGCGAGTGACCCTCCCTGGTCTCCCCTATACATATCGGCGCATCTCGAAGCCACTTAAGGGCTTAAACGCATCGCCCCCTGCGATGGTCACGCTCCCTCACTCCTCGATTGGCCCGTCCAGGCCCAGGTCCTCGAACTTGCGCCGCAGGAACTTGAGCAGCTGGCTGTGAATCTGGCAGACGCGGCTCTCGGAAATGCCCAGCACCTCCCCGATTTCCTTCATGGTCAGCTGGTCGTAGTAGTACATGATCAGGACGGTCTTCTCTTTGTCGGAGAGGCCGCGCTCGGCCGCCTGGCGCAGCTCCTGGCGCTGGAGCAGGGTGAGTGGATGCTGGGTACTCTGATCGGCGGCCATTTCCATCTGCAGCTTGCAGTCGTACTTCGAGGAGTCCACCTGGTAACCCTCGATGGATATCTGGTCCTTGATGCACAGGTTCTCGGCGTGGGCCCGGTAGTCCTCCATGGACATGCCCAGTTCCTCGGCCATCTCCCCTTCGGTAGGCGGGCGCTCCAGCCGCGAGGCCAGGATGCTCCGGCTGGCGGCCAGCTTGTGGGCCTTGCTGCGTATCTGCCGCGGGACCCAGTCGCAGCGCCGCAGGTAGTCGAACATCGACCCGCGCACCCGCTGGGCGCAGAACGTCTCGAACTTGATCTGCCGGGCCAGGTCGAACTTGCCGATGGACTCAATGAGCCCCACTATCCCCGCGCTGATCAGGTCGTTGATGTCCACCATGCTGGGCAGGTTGCTGCTGGTCTTGATCCGCTCAGCGTGGTACCGCACCAACGGGAAATAGTGCTCTACCAGCTCGTTGCGCGTGGCGGTGTCCCGCCGCTTTACGAATTGGCGCCAGAGCTTGGCCACTTCCTTCTGTTTCTTTCTCTTCGTCGCCAGCACCGTCCGTCCCTCCAGTTCCCCCCTGGATACCCCTCAACCACTCACGCTCTATCCTTGCGCCTCCGGCCCGGGCCCGCCCGATGGCTCCGCGCCGAGCTTCTCAGCTTCCAGCGAAGCGAGCGCCTTGCCCATCGCGCGGTCCTTCCTCCGGGCCTCGGCTTCCTGCCAGGCCTCCGAGATCACCGAGACTCCCAGGCGGCCGATGAAGCTCCCGGCAACGTAGGCCGCCAGCATGGCCAGGAAGGCTCGCCAGGCCACTTCCTCCACTGCCAGCGCCGGCTGGCCGGTGGCGATCTGCCACAGCCAGTAGATGCAGACCGCCAGGAAGGCCACCAGCGCCAGGAACACCGCCAGTATCTTGCGCATCGCTCAGCCCCTCACGTTCCCGCCGCCGGCCGCAGCATCCCGGCCAGCACCCCGCTGCGCTGCCTCCCGGCGTCGATCTCGTCGGCCGCAGGCCGCGCCCAGCACCAGACCCGCGCCGCCAGCCGGCGCAACGCAACACTCGCCGCGGCTCGCGGCCTCCCCACCAGCAGCGGCCGCCGCTCCCTCACCGCCGCGGCCACCTCCCAGTCAAAGGGCACCGCGCCCAATTCTTCGAGCTGGATGCCCGTATATTGCCGGGCCACCGCAGCGAGGCGATTGGCCACCCGCGCGCCCTCGCGCTCGGAACGGGCCATGTTCACGACGACCCCCAGCCAGCGCTGGCCCTCGCGGGCCAGCAGCTTGGCCATCGCGTAGCCGTCGGTGATGGCGGTGGGCTCGGGGGTGGTCACGATCACCACGCGGTCAGCCGCGCGCAGAAAGGAGCGCACCGCCTCGCCGGCGCCGGCGGCGGTATCCACCACCACCGCGTCGTAGGCCCGCTCCAGGCGGGCGAGCTCCGCGACCAGGCGCTCGAGCTGGACGGGTTTGAGGTCGGCCATCTCGGCCACGCCAGATGAACCCGGCAAGAGGTCCAGCCCGCCGGCCACGCGCACCACCGCCTGGTCGGCGGGCACCTCGTCAAGGGCCACCTCGGCCAGGGAGTAGCGCGCCTGGACGCCCAGCAGCACGTCGGCGGAGGCCAACCCCAGGTCGGCGTCGACCAGCAACACCCTCCGGCCGCCGCCGGCAATCGCCAGGCCCAGGTTTACCGCCACGCTGCTCTTGCCCACGCCCCCCTTCCCTCCGCTGACCGCGATCACCCGGCCCCGGCGGGCCACGGGCGCGCGCCCAGCGCTCACCACCTGCCGGCCCCTGCGAGCCTCCAGGCGGTTGACCAGCCGGCGCAGGTTTTCGGCCTGGTCAGGCATCAGGCCACCCCTTCCCGCGCGTACTCGACCCGGGCTCCCACGGGATTCCCGCCGACGATCAGGCGGGCCAGCTTCTTCGCGTCGCCCACCTCGATGTCGTCGGGAACGCCCTGCCCGGTGGTCACGTACGACAACGACTTCTTGAGCCGCAGGAGAACGTTGAGCAGCAGGCCGCAGCTGGCGGCCTCATCGAGCTTGGTGAAGAGCACGTGGTCCACGTCGAACCGGCTGAACCTCTCGATGGCCGCCGCCAGGTGCCCGTAGCTCGAGGTCCCGCTCAAGACCAGGTGAGTCTCGTCGGGACGGGCCGCGTCCAGGAACAAGCGCAGGTCGTTCATCTTGCTGTCATCGCGCTGGCTGCGTCCGGCGGTGTCCAGCAGCACCAGGTCCATGTCCGAGAGTTCGTCGAGCACGCCGCGCACCTTGGCGGGGCTGGAGACCTCGCGGACCGGAAGGCGCATGAGCTCTCCGTAACGGTAGAGCTGGTCGACAGCGGCGATGCGGTAGGTGTCGCTGGTCACCAGGGCCACGCGCTTGCCCTCCAGGAGCGCGAAGCGCGCGGCCAGCTTGGCCACGCTGGTGGTCTTGCCCACTCCTGTGGGCCCGATGAGCGCCACTGTGGTAGCCCGGCCGCTGCGCAGGCGAATGGGCCCGCTGGTGGCGATCACCTCGGAGATGAGGCCCATCAGGTGACGCTGAACCGCTTCGTGGTCACCGCCGCTGGCCGAGCCGGCCAAGTCCCGCTGGACGCGTTCCACCAGGCTCTTGGCCAGCCCCTCGGCGACCTCATTCTCGACCAACTGCACGTAGAAGTCGAGCAGCTCGGGGCAGACGTCGGGGCGTCCCCGGGCCGAAAGCCTGCGGCAGACCTCCTCCATCTGGGTGCGCATCGCGGAGACCTCGGCGCTGAGGGCGGCGACCTCCGCGGGCGGCCTCGCGGCGCCGGGGTCCGCTGCGCCTTCCGGCCGCGGCAGCCCGGCTCCCTCGGCGTAGGTGCGCTGCAGGAAGTGGCTGGGGCGCCTGGCCGCGCGGCCGCGGGCCGCGCCACGGCCGGGAGCGCGCGGCGCCGCCGGTCGGGCCACGATCTCCCAGAGCACCGACCCGCCCAGGCCCAGGAAGCCTCCCTCCCGGACCTGCCTGGTGCGCACCAGCTCTATGCGGTCGGGATCATTGCCCAGCGCCCGGTGCATCTTGGCCCGGGCCTCCGCCGCGGTGCGCCCCTTGAACACCTGTTCCTTCGCCTCCATCGCCCCTCACCTTTCGGTCCGAACGCCCCTAGCCCTGCCGGACAACTGCCCCCTCAACCGAAACCATCCCGAGGCTCTCTACCTGGACCTCGGGGACCAACTCGTTGTAGGAAATGACCACCAGGCTGGGAATGTCAGCCTCGGTCATCCTGCGCAGGTGAGCCCGCACCTGCGGAGAACTCAGCACCACTCCGGCGTGGCCGGCGGTGGCCAGCTTCTCGACCTCGCTGTTCAACGCTTCCACCACCCGGCGGATGTCCGCCGGCGGAAGCGTGAGGTACGAGCCGGAATCCGTGCGCTGCACCGCGCGGTCGATGGACTCCTCCAGTCGCGGGTCCATGGTCACCACGTAGAGCTTGCCGTCGCTCTCGACCAGGGAGTTGCAGATCGCCCGGCCCAGCGCGTTGCGCGCGTACTCGGTGAGTATCTCCGCGTCCTTGGTGCGCGCGGCGCAGTCGCCCAGGGCCTCGACGATGGACTCCAGGTTGCGGATCGACACCCGCTCGCGGAGCAGGTTCTGGAGCACCTTCTGGATCTCGCCGGCGGTGAGCAACTTGGGATAGATCTCGTCGACCAGGTTGGGCGCGGTCTCCTTGAGGTTCTCAAGCAGCCCGGTAACTTGCTCGCGGGTGAGGATATTCCCGGCCTGCCGCTTGATGACCTCGGTGAGATGGGTGGCCACCACGCTCTCGGCGTCGACCACCGTGTAGCCCATTGCCGCCGCGCGGTCCTTCTGGCTCTTGGTCACCCACACCGCGGGCAGACCGAAGGCCGGCTCCTTGGTCTCGATGCCCTCCACCTTGCCGGTGGCCACGCCGCTGTCCATGGCCAGCAGGCGGCCGGACTCGATCCTGCCGCGGGCCACCTCGGCGCCGCGAATCTTGATGCAGTACTCGCTGGGTTCGAGCTGCATGTTGTCGCGGATGCGGATGGGCGGCACCACCAGGCCCATGTCCAGGGCGATCTGCCGGCGAATCATGGTCACCCGTTCGAGCAGCTCCCCGCCCTGGCCGGGGTCCACCAGAGGTATCAGTCCGTAGCCCACCTCCAACTCCATGGGATCCACCCGCAATAAGCCCTCCACCCGCTCGGGCTTGACCTCCGCGCGCTGGCGCTCCTGCGCGACGCGCTCGGTCTCCTCGCCATGCCGCACGCGGCTCTTGCGCACCTGATAGGCGACGAAGGCCAGCAGCGCGGCGATGGGCACGGTGCGCACCGTGGGGAAAACAATCACCCCCAGGACGCCGATGATGGCCGCGGCGGTGGCCAGCGCCTTGGGCCGGTTGAAGAGCTGGCTGACCACCTCGGTGCCCAGGCTCATGTCCGAAGCGCTGCGGGTCACCACCAGGCCCGAGCCCACCGCCAGGATCAGCGCGGGCACCTGGCTGACCAAGCCGTCTCCGATGGTCAGCTTGGAGTAGAGCTCCAGCGACTGGCTCCAGGTCAGGCCGTGCATTAACATGCCGATAACGAACCCGCCGAGGAGGTTGATCAGGGTGATTATCAGCCCGGCGATGGCGTCGCCCCGCACCCACTTGGAGGCACCGTCCATGGCCCCGTAGAAGTCGGCCTCGCGGCTGATCTTCTCGCGGCGACTGCGGGCCTCGGTCTCGTCGATGAGCCCGGCGTTGAGGTCGGCGTCGATGGACATCTGTTTGCCGGGCATGGCGTCCAGGGTGAAGCGCGCGGCCACCTCGCTGATCCGCGCCGAGCCCTTGGTGATGACCACGAACTGGATGATCACCAGAATCAGGAAGATCACCGCCCCGACCACCACGTTGCCCCCGGCCACCACATCGCCGAAGGCCTCGACCATCTGTCCGGCCTTGGCCGAGCCCTGCGTTGCCGAGCCCAGGATCAGCCGGGTGGTGGCCACATTCAGCCCCAGGCGGAAGAAGGTCAGGATCAGCAGCAGCGACGGGAAGCTGGAGAGTTGCAGCGGGTCGGCCATGTACACCGTGCTCATCAGGAGGAGCACCGCCGTGGCGATGTTCACGATGATCAGCATGTCCATGATCACGGTGGGCAGCGGAATGATCAGCGGCACGAAGACGGCCATCAGACCGCCGAAGACCATCATCGCGTCGCGGTTCTGGAAGAGCACCGCCAGGGCCTTGCGCGGGTTCAGGTTCGATTCGGGCATCCTCTAACCTCTCCGCCTCTAAGCCGCGCCGCTGCGGCGCTGCTCATTGAGCCCGTAGACCAGGGCCAACACCTCGGCCACCGCCTCGTAAAGGTGCCCCGGGACCTGCTGGCCGACGTCCGCGGCCTTGAAGAGCGCGCGGGCCAGCGGCCGGTTCTCCACGATGGGTACCCGGTGCTGGCGAGCGAGTTCCTTGATGCGCTCGGCCATCAGCCGCTGTCCCTTGGCCACTACCTCCGGCGCAGTCATCTCCTCGGCGTCGTACTTGAGGGCCACGGCCAGGTGCGTGGGGTTGGTGATGACCACCTCGGCCTCGGGTACGCGGGCCATCATCTGCTGCAGGACCATCCGGCGAGCGATGGCCCGGCGCCGGGCGCGGATGGTGGGGTCTCCCTCCATGCGCTTCATCTCCTCCTTGACCTCCTGGGTGGTCATCTTGAGGTCCTCCTCGTGCTGGTGGCGCTGGAAGAGGTAGTCGATGACCGCCAGCACCAGGAGCAGAATGCCCAGCTCCATGCCGATGCGGAAGACCATCCCGCCCACCGAACTGAGCGTCCCGTGGGGAGTGAGCTCGGGCAGCAGCAGCAGTTGCGCCATCTCCGCTCGGAGACGCAGCCAGAAGACCAGCGCCCCGGCGGCCACCTTGAGCAGGCTGGCCACCAGCATCATCAGCCCGCGCGCCGAGAACATCCGCGAGAAGCCGTTAATCGGGTTGATCTTGTTGAGGTTGGGAGCCAGTGGCTGCCCGGAGAGCACGAAGCCGAACTGCACCCAATTGACCGCTAAGCTCATGACCACCAGGAAGAGCAGCATCGGCGCCAGCGCCTTGGTCATGCCCCAGGCCAGCCTCCAGCCGTACTGCAGGGTCTCCCCGCCCTCGGCGTTGGGCGTCCCCATCCAGTAGAATATCTCGATGGACATGGCCTTGATCTGGTCGAGCAGCGTCGGCCCGTAGAAGCGCAGGAAGGCCAGCCCCAACAGCAGCATCAGCGCGCTGGAGAGATCCGTGCTGCGCGCCACCTGGCCCTTCTCGCGGGCCTCCTGGCGGCGCCGCGGCGTCGCCGCTTCGGTCCTCGACTCGCGATCCTGATCAGGCACGCGTCACCTCTCGCTCAGGCCGGCGGGCGCATCAGGCGCAGCACGGCATTGACTTCGTTCTCGCAGCGGGAGGCCAGCACCTCGGCCACCCCGGCCATCAGAGACACCATCAGCAGGAGCACCCCGAACCCCAGCAGGATGCGCACCGGGAAGCCGATGATGAAGATGTTCATCTGCGGCACGGTGCGCCCCAGGAAGCCCAGCACCACGTTGGCCAGGAGCCCCGCGGCGATAATCGGCGCGGAGAGCTCCACGCCGACCATCAACAGGTATCCCACGCCCCGGACCATGCGGTCGACCAGCGGCCAGGAAATGGTCAGCCCGGTGACCGGCACCGCCTGATAGCTCTTGGCCATGGCCAGCAGGAAGATGTGGTGCCCGTCGATGCCCACGAAGATGGCCAGGAGCAGGAGCATCTTGAACTGGCCGACCAGGGAGACCTCGATGTCCCGCGCCGGGTCGATGACGTTGGCGATGGCCAGGCCGATGTTCCGCCCCATGAGGTGCCCGGCGAGCTGCACGCCCTGCAGGACCGCGTTGGCGGTGATACCGATGATCGCGCCGACGGCCAGTTCGCAGGCCATGGCCCAGGCGTAGGCCCCCAGGCTCCACTGGAGCGGCTCGACCGTCCCGGCAGTCCGCTCGGCCAGCCCGGTCACCAGCAGCGCCAGGAGCGCCGCGAAACCGGCCTTCAACTGCACCGGGTGGGCTGTCTCGTCGAAGAAGGGCGCGAAGAGCACCAAGCCGCTCATCCGCACGAAGACCAGCGTGAAGAGCAGGAACTTGGCGACGGCAACCTCGGTCACGCGCTAGCCTCCCAGTCCCGCCCGGGGGGCGTCGCCGAGCATGGCGAAGACCTCCGAGCTGAAGTCAATCAGCACAGTGAGCATCCAGGGCAGCAGCACCAGGACCACCACGCCGACCACGAAGAGCTTGGGCACGAAGGTCAGGGTCATCTCATTCACCTGGGTGACCGCCTGGAGGATGCTGACCAGCAGGCCGACCAGCAGCGCCGCGCCCAGGATGGGCAGGGCGATCATCATGGTCACCTGCATGGTCTGTCGGGCGATGTCTATGGCCTGAGACTCCACGACGCGCTCCTATGCAACCGGGCCTATGCTTTGAATCACCTGGCCCACCACCAGGTACCAGCCGTCCACCAGCACGAACAGCAGCAACTTGAAGGGCATCGAGACCATCACCGGCGGCAGAAACATCATGCCCATCGACATCAGCACCGAGGCGGTGACCAGGTCGATGATCAGGAAGGGAAGGTAGAGCAGGAAACCCATCCAGAAGGCCACCTTCATCTCGCTGAGAACGAAGGCGGGGATGATGGTCAGCGTGGGGATCTTATCGACGGAGAGCTGGCCCTTGGCCGCGCGGGCCTCCTCGGCCAGCTTCTCGTCGAGCGAGACGAAGAGGCGCAGATCCTTCCGGCGGGTGTGGCTGAGCATGAAGCGCCGGAAGGGCACCGCGGCGCGCGCCAGCGCCTCCTTCTGGTCGATCTTCTTCGCGAGATAGGGCTGCAGCGCGGTGCGGTTGGCCTCGCCCAGCACCGGGGACATGATGGCGAACGTGAGGAAGAGGCTCAGGCCCACGATGATCTGGTTGGGCGGCAACTGCTGGGTGGCCAGCGCCCGTCGCAGGAAGCTGAGCACGATGACAATCCGGGTGAAGCAGGTCATCAGCATGAGGATGCTCGGCGCCAGGGTCAGCACCGTGATCAGGAAGATGATCTGGATGACTGTGGAGGTCTGCCCGCGGGTGGCCGGCCCGCCCAGCCCGGGGATGGAAGGCAGCTGCTCCAGCGGGCCGGGCACGGCCTGGGGCTTGCCCGAGCCCACCTCCAGCGCCGCAGCGGCCGCGCCCAGGGCCAGGAGCACCAGAGCCGTCAGCGCCGCGATCCGCAGCGCGCCGGCCAGTGACCGGCGTCCGCCCGGAGACCTCGCCCCTTCGGATTTCAGCTGACGGGGGGAACCCGCATCGCAGTCTGTCACTTCCAACTCCCTAGCAGCCGCCCCGTCCCCCCGGTCGGGGCCTCTCCTCACCGCGCGCCAACGACGGTCAGGAGATGATCTTCAGTCTGGCCTTCAGTCCCTCAACCTTCTCCCTGAGTTCGTCCATTCCGCCGGCCGGCGCAGTCCGGTCGACGAAGCCGTATTCCTCTCCGGGCGCCGCGAGGTCCAGGTCTTCGGCCTGCGCCTCGACCTGCTCCCCGCCGCGCCTCACCAATCCGGCAAGCTTTGACAGCCGGCTGCCCAGTGCGGCCGCGAAACCGCGCCTGCCGCTCCCCGCCGCTTCCTGCCCGTTGCGAGTCAGTGTCGCCAAATGCTCGACCTCGTCCGCGTCGGTTATCTCGCTGAGGCAGCTCAGCCCGTTCTCCGCCGAGCCCACCACCAGCATGCGCCCGCCGACCTTGAGCAGGTACACGCAACGCTTGGGGTCGAGGTAGCTGCGGCCCATGAGATCCATGGCCGGGGAGCGGAACATGCTCATGGACCGCGGCGCGAAGCGCTTGGCCATCAGCATCAGCCCGCAGAGCAGGACCACCACCAAACCCAGCCAGAAGCCGGTGCGCGCCAGGCTCGACAGCGTCGAGCGCGGCGCAGCCGGCTCGGCCTCGGGCTTCCCGGCCTCGACCTTTCCGGCGGCGTCCTTCTCGCCGGAGTCATTCGGATCGAATATCTGCACCATCTGGCCGCCAGTGCCCTTCTTCGCTGGCGCCGGCGCCGGCACCGCCTTGGTCTTCCCCTCGGCGGCTCCCGCGCCCGGACCGGCCATCGCGGCCAGAAGCGCGCTCAGCAGCACGCTCATCCCCAGGCACTTCGCGGCGGTGGAGTTCGGCGTCATCGAAAGCTCCTCAGTTCCCGCTACTTGCCCGCGGCCAGACGATCCTTGGGCGAAAGGATCTCGGTAACGCGCACACAGAAGTAATCGTTGAGCACCAGCACCTCGCCGCGGGCCACCAGCACGTCGTTGACCAGGATGTCCACGGGGTCGCCGGCCAGCTTGTCCATCTCCACCACGGAACCCTCGGTCAGCTTGAGGATGTCCTCGACGTACATCTGCCGGCGGCCGAGTTCGATCCTGGCCTTGAGACGCACGTCGCTGAGCAGGTCGAAGGTGCCCTCCACCCCCTCGGGCGGCGGGCCCGACGCCGCCAACTCCGGGAACTGAGCCTCGGCGGGCTCTCCTCCCCCCCCCGGCCCCTCGGCCTGCGGCTCGCCGCCCTTGAGGAGGTTCTCGACCTCCTGCTGGGCCAGGGTTCCGCTTTCGGCGTCACTGGAGGCCGCCGAGAGCAGCGCGTCGATGTCTTCCTGGTTAATTTCGTCGGGCATGGATTCACCCTCTACTGCCAGAAGAACCTTCCCCAAAACACGTCATGCACCCGGCCCATCTTGTGCAGATCGTACCTCTTGAGCTTCTTGTTGAACTCCAGCTTGAAAGTCTTGAGCAGCTGGTTCTTTATCTCACTGCTCGAGAGCTGGCCGTAATCCCTGGCGCTCATCCGGTCGATGATGATGTGCCTGAACTCCGGCTTGAGGCGGTTCACACGCGGCACGAACTCCTTTTCAAGCTCCTTGATGTCCGCCGTCTCGCCCTCTGGCGGGGCGAAGCGCACCACCACGTCCACGGTGAGCTGCTTGCGCTGCGGGCTCCCGGGCATCAGCGAGATGGAGAGAAGCACGTCCTTCATCTCCACCGGCGGTATGTCCAACCACTCCCGGGGATGGACCTCATCGCCGCCCTGCTTGGTGTACTGGGTCGACGCCCTCTTCCCCATGATCACGACCACGGCCACCACCCCCAGCAGCAGTACCAGAACCCCGCCGGCAACCACCACCGGTCCCATCTTCCTGCCGCCGGAACGGCTCGGCGCCGCTATCTCTTCCTGTTGGGCTTCTTCAGGCATGACTTTCTCCTAGCAGGCCGTTGAAGAATGGGGCGCCGTGACGGCCGGCGCTCCCGAGCGATGCGAGGCCTGAGGGTGAGCGCGATGCCTCTGGCATCGTGCGAATCCCGAAAACGAAGCAGCGCGACGGGACCGCCTGCCGCCCGCGGCGGTTGGGGCATAACGGCCCATCTTCTTCGTCGAGAACCCGAGGAGGATGCTTGGGCATCGACTTCGAAACCTCTCCTCGAATCTGGACCATTCTGCCTCCAATCACGGCTGCTCCATTCTTCAACGGCCTGCTAGGGCGCGAAATCGCCCAGCTCCACGATCTCCACCCGACGATTGCGCGAGTCCTCATCCTTGAACATGCTCGGCGCGGCCGGATTGTGATAGGAACACCCGGTCACGCGCAGGCGATTCTCCTTGAGCTTGCCCTCCCGGACCAGGTAGTCGGCCACCGCCCTGGCCCGATAAAAGGACAGCTCCCACTCGTCTTCGTAGCGCGACCCCCTGGGCAGCTCGCCCTGCGAGGCGTGTCCGCGGATCTCCACCCGGTTGTGGTAGCCGGTGAGGCCGTCGGCGGCCTCCCCGAGTACCCGCCGCCCCCGGGGCAAGAGCTCCGCGCTGCCCCTCTTGAAGAGCACATGCCCGCCGACCACTATCTTCTTTCCGTCCGGGAAGTTCAGCACCAGCACCTCGGGCCCGGTGATGGCCTCCTCCAGCGCGGCCTTGCGGTGGCGCGCGAAGCTGGTGGCGCTCCTCAGACCCATCGCCCCGCCCACCGCCGGCTGGCGGTTGAAGGCCTTGCTGATCTCCCGCAGCACCTTGCGGGCCTTGTCCGAACGCACCTCGGAGAGGGCAAAGAGCATGACGAAGAAGGCCATGCACTGAGTGATCATGTCCCCGTAGGTCAGACACCAGAGCGGTGCGGTGATCTCTTGGGGTTCCTTCTTCGCCATCGACGTGTCCTCTTCTCGTCCCTTACCGCCGGCTCTCCACCGCCCGCATGCCCGGCGGCAGGAAGATGCGCAGTTTCTGCTCCACGATTCTCGGATTGTCGCCGGACTGGATGGCCAGCACGCCGCGGACCACGATGCTGCGCATGAGCATCTCCGCGTCCTGCTTGCCGATCAGCTTGTCGGCCACGGGGTTGAACACGTAGTTGGCCAGCAATGCCCCGTAGAAAGTGGTCACCAGGGCCACGGCCATGCCCTGCCCGATGGCCGCGGGGTCAGAGTCCGCACCCAGGCCCTTCAACATCAGGATGAGCCCGAGGACCGTGCCGATCATTCCCCAGGCCGGCGCGTACTTGGTCATGCACTCAAAGAGTCTGCGTCCCGAGCTGTGGCGATCACCAAGCGTCTCCAACTCCGTGTTCATGATCTGCTCGATGAGTTCCGGATCAGTGCCGTCCACCGCCAGTTGGATGCCCCGGACCAGGAACTCGTCGTCGAGGTCCTCGGTGACGCCCTCCAGCGCCAGGATGCCGTCGCGCCTGGCCACCTCCGCGAACTGCACCAGCTTGTTGATGAGTTCCACGGGCGAGTCCTTGCGGCTCTTGAGGGCAATCATGAAGACCCTGGGGATGCGCAGGAGGTCCTTCAGCGGGAAGCTGATGGCAACCGCCCCGAACAGCCCGCCGCCCACGATCATCATCGACGGCGCGTTTACGAACGCCCAGAAGTTGTCCATCTTGAATTCGCCGGTGACGATCCCGTAGAAGACGAAGAAGGCCCCGATGACCAGTCCGGCTATGGTCGCAATGTCCATCGACCGCTCTCCTAAAGCCCCGGTATCCAGCGGATCAAGCGCGCGTACTCAATGGCCCTGCCGACCACCTCGTCGGCACCCTCCTTGACCAGGATCTTCTCGTTGTCCCTCAGGGTGATCACCGTGTCCGGCGTCTCCTCGACGAACTTGATGAGCTCGGCGTTGACCACCAGGGGCCTGTCGTTAAGTCTGGTCAACCGAATCATCCCGTCTCACTCTCTTCCTGGCCTCCGGCCCCGGGCGACCTCAAAGCCGCCCGGGACCGGCTCAGGCTCGCGCTTACCGCGTCAGGTTAATCAGCTCTACCAGCATCTGGTCGCTGGCCGTAATCGTCCGGGCGTTGGCCTGGAAGCCCCTCTGGGTCACGATCATGTCCGTGAATTCCTTGGCGATGTCCACGTTGGAGCTCTCCAGCGTGCCGGCGCGGATGGCCCCCCGGCCGCCGCCCCCGGCCTCGCCGTCCTGGGCCAGGCCGGAGTTGCGCCCGGCGCTGAACATGTTCTGGGCATCGCGCAGCAGCCCGTTGTTGTTGGCGAAGCGGGTTACGGCCACCCTGCCCAGGTCCTCGCTGAGGCCATTGGTGAACAGGCCCGAGACGGTGCCGTCCTCGGAGATCCCGTAGTTGGTCAGTACACCCATCGGCGCCCCGTCCTGCGAGCGGACGTTGAACTCGGAGCCCAGCACGTTGGAGAACTGGGTCATGAGCTCGAAGTCGGGATCGATCACCAGTTGGGTGACCACGCCCATCAGGTTCAGGTCGATCCGGAACTGGTCGCCGGACTCGCTCAGGAACTGGCCCTCGTTGTCGTAAACCACCGTGCCGACGCCCACCGCCAGGTCCAGGTCGGTGTCGTCCACGGCATCGGCGTACCACCGCCAGGTGGAACTGGCGTTGTCGCGCGCGACCATGCTCATGGTCAGCGTCACCAGGTGCTCGTTGCCCAGCGAGTCGTAGACGACCGCGCTGGTCACCGCGCTCTCACCGTCGGCCGCCTGCGTCGTGTTGAAGATGCCGGTGGTGATGTTGTTGTGGGTGAACTCCAGCTGGCTGATCTCGTTGAGCGTTCCGGCATTGCTGTTGACCAGCCAGGTGGAAGAAGCGCCATCAAAGTTAGCCCTGGCAGCGGCATCGACGCCTCCTCCGACGACGGTCTGCAGACCCAGGACGTTATCGATACGGGTCGCAAGGACGTTCAGGTTGTCCGTCGCCAGGTGGACGACGTCTTCGCTGATGGTCCGGTTGCCCTTGACAGCGCTGATGGTGATCGTGTCGTTGTTGTTCAAGCCGGGGAACAGCAACTGCCAGCCTGATCCGTCGTTGTATTGGACAGCGTTCACCAAAGTGGCACCAGTCGCCGGCGTGCCGGCCCCATCGGAAGCCAGCGGGAACGAGGTCAGTTCGCCGTTCTGACTGGCCTCGACGCCCGAAGAATTCACGTTGCCGGTGTAGAAGACGTTGTCGGTCTCCTTGGCGATACGCTTCTCGCCCAGCGGGACGACTATCGCCTCGGTGTTCCGGGTGGTGTCGATGATGTTGTTGGCGTCGGCGTTCCAGCCGTGGACCATGAAGCCGTTGGCGGTCAAGAGATCCCCGTTCTGGCCGATGCTGAAGGCCCCGTCGCGGGTGTAGCGCACCACGTCCCCGGCGACCACCTTGAAAAAGCCGTCGCCCTCCATGGCCAGGTCGCTCTGCCTGCCGGTGGCCTCCAGGCCGCCCTGGCCGAACTCCTGCACCACCGTGGCCACCTGCATGCCCAGGCCCATCTGCAGCGGGTTGACGCCGCCGCGCACGCCGTCCGGGGCCTGGCCTCCGCGGATGGTCTGGCTGAGCACGTCCTGAAAGCGCAGGACGCTCCGCTTGTAGCCCACCGTGTTGATGTTGGCCAGGTTGTTACCCACGTTGTCCAGCCTGGTCTGGTGATTGATCAGACCGGAAATTGCCGAAAACAGTGATTGACTGAGAGCCATGACTAATCCTCCTGCCCGTCGTTGTCTGAGTTCTCCGTTGCGCGACCGCCTCTGTCGTTCAGCGGCCGGCGGGCCTCACGCGGAACGGCCCCAGGCCGTTCTTGGGCCTGCCCGTTCCCGCGCGTCCAACCCGTATTCCTCAGCGTTCTACTCATTGGGCACCACCACTGCGGCGTCGATACCGGTAATGACGCCCGCTTCCATGCGCGAGCTGTCCAGGGCGGTTATCACCGTGCGGTTGGGCACGCTGACGATGAACCCCAGGTTGCCCATGAGCAGCAGTGCCTCACGCGCACCTCGTTTTCCCGCTTCGCTGGTCGCTTCGGCCAGGCGCCCGCGCTGAGCGTCGCTCAGCGGGATATCCCGGCTGTCCAGGCGCGCCTGCGCGTGCTTGCTGAAGCGCAGACCCTCCTGCAGCCGGGCGTCCAGGGCCTTGGCGAAGTCCGTCCCGGACCCGGCCCGGCTCTTTGTGAGCGAGTGGCCCGCCCCGGCGGCTGCGCCCGGGGCTCTGGCGACCGGAAGCGACATCTGCTCTCCCGGCACGTTACTGCACCTCCTCCCTTATTTCCTGGATCTCGTTGAGGCCCACTTCCACGCCGTCCACCACTACCTTGACCACGCCGTCGGTGATCACCACCTTCTCCACCAGTCCGCTCATCGGGAAGCCATCCTGGACCGCGGTGATGTGCTTGCCGACCAGCGCGCTGGCCGCGCCCAGGCTCTGGGCCAGGAGCAGGTTCTTGGTGTTGGCCGAGGTCTCGATCTGCTCCTGTAGAGACTGGAACTGGGCCAGCTGGGTCAAGAAGGCCTCGTTGCTCATCGGTTCCAGCGGGTCCTGGTTCTGCAGCTGAGTGACCATCAGTTGCAGGAAATGGTCACTGGTCAGTTTCGAATCTCCGATGGCGCCTCGGGTAGCGGCGGCTATGGAGTCGCTCGCCCCGGTTACGCCTGCTATTGCTGTAGGCATTGCCTCACCTGCCTTTCCTATGCCCAGTATTCCACCGAGCCGCCTTCGGCCCGGAGCGCAGTGGACCTGGCCAGTAGAACATCGGCGGACTCCTCCGCTTCTGCCTGGCCTCCCCCTCCATTGGCCGGCCCGTCGGAACCGGTGCCCGGTCCCTGCTGTTCTCCGGCCTCGTGGCCCGAGCTCTGTACGTCGAGCCCTTCCACGCTGATTCCCTGTGCGGACAGCGCCGCCCGCAACTGGGGCATGCTGTTCTGGAACAGCTCCTTTACCGCCTCGTTCTCAACCTGGAAGCTGATCGCCAGTCCCCCGTCCTTGAGGTCCATGACCACGCTCATGCGTCCCAGGCTCAGCGGGTCCAGGCGAAGCTCGAACCTGGAAACGCCCTTCTGCACGTTCAACCGCGCCGAGCGGACCACCTGGTCCATGACCGCCTCGCGCTTGATGGCGGCCTCAGGGCTCCGCGCCGTCTCCGCGACGGACCGCCCTTCCGCGACCTCCGCGGCCGGGGCCGTCCTGCCCGCGCTGGCCGCTGCCAACGCCTCCTCGGCGCCGGACTTGCCAACTACCGGCGCCTGGACCGTCTCCGGCCCCCTGGGAACCTCCGGGGTCTTCTCCGGGACGCTCCCGGCTGCCGGATCCTGAACCGCCGGCTGAGCCGGACGGACGTCCTTCCGCTCCGTCTCGATCTGCCGCTCGGCCGTCTCATTGCCCGCCGGGCGGGCCTGCGGGGCTTCCTTGGCGCGCGCCGCTTCGGGCTGCGCGCCGCGCTCGACCTCATCCTTGGACGTGGCAACCGGAGCCTTGGGGGCCTCCGCCTTCGCCTCGCCGCGGTCCGGAGCTTCGAGCGCCTCCGTCTTTGGTGCGACTTCCTCGTGCGCGCCCGCGTTCTGGCTTACAGGCTGCGCCTTCTTGCCGGCATCGGCTGCCTCGGTCGTCTCAGCGATGTCCTGCCGGGCGACGACCTCGCCACCCAACTGTGCGAGCTTCGACTCCACCTCGGTAGCTCTGCCGTCATCGGCCGCCGGCACCGCCTCCACGGCAACCTGCCCTTCACTTTTCTGAACGGGCGGCACGGACGCTTGCGCCTCGATCTGTGCTTCGGCCTGTGCGCCGACCTGTGCGCCGACCTGTGCGCCGACCTGTGCGCCGACCTGTGGGCCTTCACTTGCCGCCGCGACGGGCTGGTCCGCAACCGGCACCTTTACCGCCGGCGCGCTTTCAACTTGTGGAACCAGCTTCTCGCCAGCGCCGTCGACTGGCGCCGGGACTTCGATTCCGGGCACGCTCCCGGCGCGCGGGACTTCGGCGTCCAGCCCCATTTCCAGCCTCGGCCCGACGGGTAATGCCGTCTCGACACTCACCGCCCGGCTCACTGCCTGCATCTCGACCGCGCCGGCCTCCTCGGCAACCAGGACATGCAGCGCCAGGTCCACGGCCGGTGCAACGCTAACCAGGGCCTGAGCTGCCACTGCCACCGCGACCTCCGCCTGGTTCTCGGCGGGCAGTTCCTCGGTGGGCTCTTCCTCCTTCCCCGCCGTCGGAGTTGTCACGGCTTCCTCTGCCGCTTCGCCGACGCTCCCCCCCTCATTGACAGGGGCTTCTGTCTCGTCGGCGCTCTCGACCGCTTCCGATGCGGGCTGCGCTTCGACGGGCTCTTCCGCCGCCGACACGCTGGTCCCCTGGGCACAGAGCACGTTCTGGAGCACGGCATCAAAAGCCCCTCGCTCCGGGGCCTCCGGGGCCTCCGCCGCCAGCCCGCCTCCACCCGCGGGTACTGCTTCCCTTGCGGGACTTATGTTCGGAATGTCCAGCATCTTTCTCACCTCCCTTCTCCTTTATCCAGGGCCGCCGGGAAACGCCTACCTCACTCGTCCGCCTCTCGGACCACGTTGAGCGCCGGCCGTTCCGCGGCCAGCCGCTCCAGAACGAGGTACGAGACGATTCCCGCGGCGGCGACTGCGACTATCGCTGCCAGTGTTCCCAAAAGTTTGTTCACTGCCAATCAACCCCTGTACCCCCCTAGGACTTGCCTGCTCTTATCTCTTTCAGGATCGCGACCCGCGTGAGCGAGTCGGTAATCGCGTTGATCACGTCGCTGGACTGCCGGGCGGGCATGCGTCGCAGCAGGTCGACCACCTTCTCCTTCTCAATGGGGTCCTTGCTCTCCCACCGTTTCAGGAAGTCCTCGGCGATCAGTTCGGTGTCCATGCCCTGCAGGATCTGCAACGTTTTCTTGAGGCGCAGGTCCTGCTGCTTCTTCTTCTCGGCGGCCAGTTTCTTCTGGAAATCGTCCTGGTTCTGCTTGAGGGCCAGCCGCTGGGCGTTCAGGCCCTCCTTGCGGCTCTCGACCATGTCGTTGACCAGGTTCAGGATTTCGACCTCCTTGTCGAGCTGCTTCGCGCGGCGCTCCTGCTCGCGCTGGAAGGCTTTGTAGGCGTCCCCCGAGCCCCGCAGCTCCTGGGTGTCCACCAGGGTCTTGGGCCGGGCCTCCTTCTCCAGCGTCTGCCAGCGCTGATAATCGCGCTCGCCGACCACGCGCTTCTCGCCGCGCAGCACCGCCCAGACGTCGCGAGCGCTCTGCACGTTGAGCATCCCGGTGGCCAGCATCGTCCCGACCATGCCGGCCACCAGCAGGAAGAGCACCGCCGCGGCCAGCTCGATCCAGGAGAGAATCCGCAAGGCCAGTTTCTTCACGCCCCACCTCCCGCCGCCATGGGTGGCTCCAGCAGGCCCGTCGCCGGACGCAGGTCATCCAGGAAGTTGCGCTCCTCGCGGTCCGCCTCGGCCTGCCACTGGGTCACGGCCTTCTCGCGCAGGATCTCCAGGGCGCGCACATCCTGCCGGGCCTTGACCATGGCCTTGCGCCGGGCCTCGACTCCGTCGCGGAGTTCGACCAGCTTCTGGCCGGCGCCCAGAATCTTCAGCCACAGGGAGTTGGCGTAGGTCCGCAGGCGCAGCATCTCGCTGCGGGCCATCAGCCCCAGCGCGACCCGGCGTATCTGCTCCTGGCACTCGCGACGGCTGCCGTCCATGACCAGGGTGGCCTCCTGCAGCCGCGTCGCCTCGGCCTGGGCCTCGCCGAACTCGCGCTGCTTCTGGCGGAGCAGCGCCCGCCGGTGACGCAGCACGGTTTCCAGCCTGAACCTGAAGCGCCGCACTCAGGCACCTCCTCCCGTTGCGTTGCCCGCCGCGGGCGCCCCCTCCTCCGTCGGAGGGAAGAGCGCCTGGAGCCCCTCGCGGGCCTCTTCGAAGCTGGTGCGCGCGAACATGTCCTGGCGCAGGAACTCGTCCAGCGGCCGCTTGACGCTCTTGGCCGCGTCGATCTCCGGGTTGGAACCGTCGACGTAGGCACCGATGTTGATGAGATCCTCCGCCGTGCGGTAGGCGGCCATCGAAGCCACCGCCCGCGCCGCGGCCGCGCGGTGCTCTGCGTCCACCACGTCGGGCATCACCCGGCTGATCGAGCCCAGCACGTCCACCGCCGGGTAGTGCCCGCGGTTGGCCAGGTCGCGGGACAGCACGATGTGTCCGTCGATGATGCCCCGCACCGCGTCGCCGATGGGCTCGCTGAGGTCGTCGCCCTCGACCAGCACGGCGTACAGCCCCGTGATGCTGCCGCGCGCCGCCGTTCCGGTGCGCTCCAGCAGCTTGGGCAGCATGGCGAACACCGAGGGCGGGTAGCCCTTGGTGGCCGGGGGCTCACCGACCGACAGGCCGATCTCGCGCTGGGCGAAAGCCACCCGGGTCACCGAGTCCATCATCAGGACCACGTCGCGGCCCTGGTCGCGGAAGTACTCGGCCACCGCGCAGGCCACCGAGGCGGCGCGCACCCTGAGAAGCGCCGGCCGGTCGCTGGTGGCCACCACCACCACCGAGCGGCGCAGGCCCTCCTCGCCGAGGTCGCGCTCCAGGAACTCGCGCACCTCGCGGCCGCGCTCGCCGACCAGGGCCACCACGTTGACCTCCGCGGCGGTGTTCCGGGCGATCATGCCCAGCAGTACGCTCTTGCCGATCCCGCTGCCCGAGAAGATTCCCATGCGCTGGCCGGCGCCGATGGTCAGCAGCGCGTCGATGGAGCGAATGCCCACCGCCATGGGCTCGGTGATCCGCGCCCGGGTGAGGGGGTCGGGGGCCGGCGCGTACAGCGGGTACTGCTCGGCGGCGACGATGGGCCCCTTGCCGTCCAGCGGCTCGCCGCGCCCGCCGATGACCCGCCCCAGGAGCTGCTCGCCGACGGGCACCACCTGGCGCAGCGTGGCACACTCCATAGTGTCGCCCGGCGAAATCCCCTCCAGCCGCCCGAAGGGCATCAGCAGAGTGCTGCCCGCGCGGAAGCCGACTACCTGGGCGTCCACCGGCCCGCCCTTGGTGCGAATTCTGCACAGCGCGCCGACCGGCACCGCCAGGGCGGTGCCCTCGATCACCAGCCCGACGACCTGGCGCACCCGCGCGGTCAGCCGGGCGGGCAGGCTCTCGGCCAGGAGAGCGGCGCGCTCGCTGAAAACGCTCATGCCCCGCCCTCCTCGCCGCCGGCGGGAGGCTCCGTCTCCGGACCCTGCTTCGGCGAGTCCTCATCCTCGGCATCGCCGATCAACAGGCCCCTGATGCGCTCGATCTGGGTGGCCACCTGCATGTCCACCTCGCCGGTGCCGGTCACCACCCGGCACCCGCCGCGCTCGACGGCCTCGTCGCCGACCAGTTGGACGTCCTCGATCTCGGCGAAGCGGCGGTGGAGCTCGGCGTGCACATCCTCCACCGCGGAGCGATCGGCGGGATTCACCCGCACGGTGATCCGGCTGCGCTCGGCGACCAGGCTCACGGCTTCGAGCACCGCGCGTCCGGCCGCCCCTCTGTCAACGGCCAGCTCCCGGCGGACAATGCGTTCGGCGATCCTGATGGCCAGGTCCAGAAGGTCACGCTCGGCCTCCTTGACCAGCGTCGCGCGACGCGAGGCCAGCTCGGCGACCAGGCCCTCGAGCGCGGTGGCCACGCTGGCCGTCCCCTCGCGGCAGGCGGAGAGCTCCTCCTCGCGCCCGGCCTTGCGGCCCTCCTCTTCGCCGGCTCTCTGGCCCTCGATGTGCCCCGACCCGAAGCCCGTCTTGTGGGCCTCCTCGGTGATGGTCTGCGCGCCCAGCAGGGCGTCGGCCTGTATCTCGGCGGCGCGCTCTTTCGCGACGCGCGTGATATCCCAGGCCTCGCGCTCGAAGTCGGCGAGGTTGAAGGCGACGCTGCCCGCGGGCAGCTCTTCGGGGCGCAGGATGTTAGACAACGACTTCCTCCTCGCCGCCACGACCCTGGATGATCAGCTCCCCGGCCTCCTCCAGGCGCCGGATCACGTCGACGATGCGCTGCTGCGCGGCCTCCACGTCGGAGAGCCGCACCGGGCCCATGTACTCCATGTCCTCCTTGATCAGGCTGGCCGCGCGCTCGGACATGTTGCCGAAGACCTTGGACTTGACGTCGTCGCTGGAGGCCTTGAGCGCCAGGGCCAACTCTTCCTGGTCGACCTCCTTGAGCACCGACTGGATGCCCTTGTTGTCCACCAGCAGGATGTCGTCGAAGACGAACATCAGCCGGCGGATCTGCTCGACGAGCTCGGCGTCGTCCTCCTCGAGGGTCTCCAGGATGCCCTTCTCGGTGGTGCGGTCCACCAGGTTGAGTATCTCGGCGATGGACTCCACGCCGCCGCTTCTTTCCAGGTCCTGGCTCACGATGGTCGAGAGCTTCGACTCCAGGCCCTTCTCCACCTGGCGAATGGCCTCGGGAGTGGTCTGGCCCATGCGCGCCACGCGCTTGACCACGTCGATCTGCTTGCGGGACTGCAGGGCGGCCAGCACCTCTGAGGCCTGCTTGGGCTGCAGGTGGGTGAGGATCAACGCGATGGTCTGGGGATGCTCGTCCTGCACGAAGGTCACCAGGCTGGCCGCCTCGGCCTTCTGCAGGAAGTGGAAGGGGGTCATCTGGATGGACTGCTCCAGGCCCTCCATGATCGTCGCGGCCTCTTCGGCGGGCAGGCTCTTTTCCAGCAGAGCGCGCGCGTAGTCGATGCCGCCTTCCTCAATGTAGCGGCGGGCCAGGTTGGTCTGGTAGAACTCCTCGACTATCCGCAGGCGCTGCTCGCCGGAGACCTCGCCCAGGCGGGCGATCTCCATGCTGATGCGCTCGATGTCCTCGCGCTCCATGTGGCTGAGCACGCTGGCGGCCACGTCGGTCTCCAGCGATACCAGGAGTACCGCCGCCTTGCGCAGACCGGTTGCAGCTTCCTGCTTCTTACCCATGCTCAGCCCTCACGCACCAGCCAGCGCTTGACCAGCCCCGCGACCTTGCGCGGGTCGGACTCGACGAAGGACCGCAGGCGCTTCTGTATCTCGTGGAACTCGACGTCCTCCGGCTCGGGCGGCTCGATATCCACGGCCTCCTCGGCGGCCGGACCGCCCTTGCCCGGCGCGGCGGTCATCACCGGGCGGGTGGTGGCCGCCCGCTTGCCAACCCCGTACAGGAAGAAGAGCCCGAAGGCCGCCAGCAGGAAGAGACCGCCTATCCGCGCGGCCGGCTTGTAGGTCGTGAAGTGGTCCTGCCAGGTCTTGACCGGCTCGATGAAGGCCAGCGGGTCGGGCCGGTCCGGCTTCATGTGGGCCACGACGACGTTGACGTTCTTCTCGGGCTCCTCGACAACCTTGACCATGTTGGCCAGGATTCTCTCCCACTCTTTCTTGTCTTTCGCCGAGGGCTCCTCGAAAACTTCCTTGAGCTTCCCGGTGTCCGCGTCCTTCTGCTGGACCACGCGATGGAAGAGCATCACGCTGAGGCTGAGCCGCTTGATGGTGCCAGGCGTGCCCACCGTCTCCGTGAGGACGCGGCTGTAGTCCTGCAGGGATTGGAGTTCGTCTTCCTTACTCTCGCTGGGCTGGCCGGGCTTGCTGCCGCTGCTGGTGCCGGCGCCGGCGCCGGCGACGATGCGCGGATCCTGCCGGCCGGTGCCCACCTGGCCGGAGGGACCCAGCGCGCCCTTGTGGGTGGACTTGCGCTTGGTGAGGCTGACCTGGACGGTCTCCTCGCCGAGGACCTTGTAGGCCGACTCCTCGACCTTCTTGAGGTTCAGTTCACAGGTAACGTTGACCACCCCCTCAAAGCCAGTCTCACGGATGAATTGCTGGATCATCCGCTTGAAGTGTCTCTCAACGCCGCTGGTCAGGTCCAGCCGCCTGGCGCCGATGACCACCACCGAGTCGGGATCCTCCTTCTTGAAGGTGCGCCGCGGGTTGCGGGCGTCCACCACGCTGATCTGCTGAGGGTCGGAGTAGCGCACCGCGTTATTGACCAGGTCAATAATCGAGTTTGCGAAGGGCTGATCCAGCTTGACGCTGCGACGGGTGGTCACCGAAATGGCCACGCCGACGCGCTCGGGCGCCAGGATGAAGCCCTCATCGTCCTCCGGCTTGATGGTCACCTTGGCGTCCTCGACGCCCTCCAGGCCGACCAGCATCTTCTTAAGCTCCCCGGCCAGCGCCCAGTTCCGGAGCTGGCGGCGCTCGGCATTGGACACGCCCAAGCCCGGAGGGTTAGCCCGGTAGTCCTCGATGTCGTAGACCTTCTCGCGGGAGATCACCCCGGCGCGGATCGTCTTGCCCAGCAGCGCAGGCTTGCGGTCCTGATGGACCAGCACCGCGCCCTTGGCCGGGTCCGTCTGGTACTCCTCGCCGGTCTCATCGAGGTAGCGAACCACGTCCTGCATCTCCGTCTGCTCCAGGCCGGAGGCCAGGGTCACGAACTTGGGCCGCGCCCCCAGGAAAGCCACCACCCCCAGAGTGAAAACGATGGTCAGCGCCAGCATAACCATCGAGGCCCGTTGGGCCGCGGTCATCGCCTTGAACGCAGCAAAGGCTTGGTTCAGTATTCCTCTCAACCAATCCATTTCAGCCTCGCGCCTCCTAGTCGCCCCCTAGCCTTGTTGTCCCGGCGGGGTCCGGTGTGATTCGCAGTCATACCGTTACCCCGCCAGCGTCCCGCACCGTCAGGTGCGGATGCGCATGATCTCCTGGTACGCGTCCACCAGTTTGTTTCGGATCTGGACCATCATCTGGAAGGCCAGGTTGGCCTTCTCCGCGGCGCTGACCACTTTGGTGATGTCCCCCTCCTTGCCGCTGGCCAGGTCCTGGATGGCCTTGTCCGCGCTATGCTGCAACTCGTCGACCTGGCCGATCTTGTCCTCCAGGAACTGGGCGAAGCTCTTGCCGTCGACGGCGCCGGCCCCTCCCGGGCCGGCCGGCGCGCCGGGCGGCTTGGGCGGCTGAAGGGGCCCGACCCCGCCGATGTTCATCTGCTCAGGCATCTCTCAAAGCTCCCCTATGCCAGGACCTGCAGCGACGACTGCATCATCGACCTGGTAAGCTGAATGGCGGTGATGTTGGCCTCGTAGGCTCGCGAGGCGCTGATCATGTCGACCATCTCCTCGGCGAGGTTGATGTCCGGGTAGAGCCGCTGGCCGACGTACTTGGCCAGTTCCGGCCGACCGGTAAGGTCCCCGGCCTTGACCGCGTCGGGATCGTTCTCGGGGTCGTCCGAGGGCCGGGCGATGAACTTGTCGCGGTAGGCCACGCCCATGAAGCGCACGCCCAGGTCGTCCGAGCCCGTCTGGCCCGGCGCGCCGGTAGCGAATATCGGCGTCCGCCGCCGGTAGGGACGCAGGCGCTGGCCGTCCTCGCGGACCGTCCGCCAGTTGGCCAGGTTGTTGCTGTACACCTCCATCCGCAGGCGCTCGGCGGTCAGTGCCGAGGAGCTGATGTCCAGACCTGTGAAGAGTCCCATCTCGTCTCTCCCCTTACGTCACTCGTCCGGCGATGGCCATGCGCAGCGTCCGGAACTTCTTGGCCAGCAGCCGGTTGAAAACCTGGGCGGTCATCGCGTTCTTGAGCATCTTGGTCTGCTCCTGGTCGATCACCACGGTGTTGCCGTCGTGGCGCATGGCGCCGGTGTTGACCTCCACCTTCTCCACCTGAAGGCCGCCGCCGGGCGCGCGCCGGATGTTGCGGCTGCCGGGGATGCGCAGCGGCATGGCCTCGGTCTCGCGCCGCTCGATGGCCCCGCGCAGCGCCTTCTGGAACTCCGCCTCCGGCAGGTCCCGGGCCTTGAAGTTGGGCGTGTTCCAGTTGGCCACGTTGTTGAGTAGCACGATCTGGCGCTGGCTCGCGAAGCGCAGGGCGGCCTCCATCACCGGGATGCTCCCGCTCCCGAAGAAGCCGCCGCCGAACTGTATCCCCATGCCGCTCATGCACTTTCTCCCGGGAGGCCACTAACGCAACGCATGTGCCAGCCGGCCGCGCGCAGGGCCAGCTCGCGCATTTTTCCGTAAAGCACGACGTCCACGAGGCTTACGGTAAAACGCCCCTTGTTATCCATATGCTTCTCGGCATCGCTTCCGGCAGCGCCGGCGGAAAGTTCCGCCTCGGCCGGCAAAATCTTCCGGGTATCAATCATGTTATGGCCCCTTCATCCTTGAGCTTGCGCAGTTTCTCGCGCAGCGTGCGCTCGCTGATTCCCAGAGCTTCGGCCACCTTGCGGCGCTGCCCCCTGAAGTGCCGGTAGGCGGCGATGATCGCCGCGCGCTCCGCATCGGCCACCGACTTCAGCGTCGGCCCGGCCTCGGCTGCCGGCGCGCCCACGGGCACGCCAGTAAGGCTCATCGCCAGGTGCTCGCGCCTCAGCTCGCGGCCGTCTCCCAGCACCGCGGCGCGCTCCACCACGTTCTCCAGCTCGCGAACGTTGCCCGGCCAATCGTAGGAGCTCAGGAGTTCCAGCGCGTCGGGGCTCACCGACTCGAACTCCGAGCCCAGCCGCGCGCCGCAGCGCTTGAGCAAGTGCTCGACCAGCGCGGGCAGGTCCGCCTTGCGCTCGCGCAGCGCGGGCACCTCGACAGGCACCACGTTGAGGCGGAAGAACAGGTCCTGCCGGAACTTGCCCTCGGATATGCAGGCCTCCAGGTCGCGATTGGTGGTCGCGATGACCCGCACGTCCACCCTGCGCGACTCGCTGGAGCCCACCCGCTCGAACTCCCGCTCCTGGAGCACGCGCAGCAACTTGCCCTGGAGTTCAACGCTCATCTCGCTGACCTCGTCGAGCAGCAGGCTGCCCCCGTCGGCCAGCTCGAAGCGCCCCGCGCGGTCGGCGGCCGCCCCGGTGAAGGCACCCTTGGTGTGCCCGAAAAGCTCGCTCTCCAGCAGTCCCGCGCTGAGCGCCGCGCAGTTGACGCGCACGAAGGGCCGCGCGGCCCGCTCCGAGCCGTAGTGGATGGCCCGGGCGACGAGTTCCTTGCCGGTGCCGGTCTCGCCGCGGATCAGCACGGTGGCCGTGGTGCGCTGGATCTTCTGAATGCGGGCCCAGACGTCGGCCAGGCCGCCGTCGCGGCCGACCAGTTCCTCGGGGCTCCATCCCGCGCGGATCTCGCCGCGCAGGAACTCGTTCTCGACCACCAGCCGCCGGTGCTCCAGCGCCTTGGCGACCAGCAGCTCGATCTCCTCGGGCTTGAAGGGCTTCTGGATGTAGTCGTAGGCGCCCCGGCGCATAGCCTCGACCGCGGTCTCCACGGTGCCGTAGGCGGTTATGACCAGCACGGCCAGGCCGGGCTGGACCTTCCTGGCCTCGCGCAGCACCTCAAGGCCGCTCATGTCCGGCATCTTCATGTCGGTTATCAGCAGATCGTAGCCGC
The DNA here is from genome assembly GCA_965370045.1 of uncultured bacterium. Classification (GTDB taxonomy): domain Bacteria; phylum Planctomycetota; class SZUA-567; order JAKLDR01; family JAKLDR01; genus CAZONU01. The sequence goes on from CBDUSI010000017.1 coordinate 26,395, forward strand.
CGCCGGCCAGGTTCTTGACGGCTTCCTTGGGCTTGCCGAAGGCTCGCACCCGGTATCCCGCGCGGCTCAGGACCTCGCGCAGCGAATCGCGCATCAGCTCCTGATCGTCCAGGACCATCACCAGTTCGCGAGCCACCCCGCTGCCTCCCTACTCCCCGACCGGCAGGCGGACCAGGAAGCTGGCCCCGCCCTCCGAACGGTTCTCCGCGGTTATCTCGCCGCCGTGCGCGGCGACGATGCGGCTGACCACCGCCAGCCCCAGGCCGGTGCCCTTGGCCTTGGTCGTGTAGAAGGGATCGAAGACCTGCTCCAGCTCCTCGGAGCCCAGGCCCTGGCCGTCGTCGCCGACCCGCACCGCCAGGCAGCGCCGCCCGCCGACCATCTCGAACCGCGCGGCGAGCTCCAGGCGCCCGCCCGGCTCCACCGCCTCGGCGGCGTTCAGGAAGAGGTTCAGGAACGCGCGGCCCACCAGGTCACCGTCCACCGCGGCCACCAGGGGGCGGTCCCAGCCGAGCCGCTCGACGATGACGCTCTTGGCCTCCAACTCCAGGGCGGCCTGCGCCAGCGCCCCCTCGATAGGCATGCGCACGTCCTGCTTCACGCGATTGGCGACGATCTCCCGGGCGAAGGCCAGCATGTCATCGACCAGTTTGTTCAGTCCGGTCACGCCGGTCGAGAGCTTCTCGACCACGGCGTGCTCCTCCTCGGAAAGCGCCTCGCAGCGGCCCAGCACCCCCGCGTAAAGCTGGATGCCGCCGAGCGGATTCCGAATCTCGTGGGCCAGCACCGCGGCCATCTCGCCGAGCGCGGCCAGGCGCTCCCTGCGGGCCAGGGCCCGCTCGAGTTCGCGAAGCTGGGTGACGTCCTGGGCCGAGCCCACCGCGCCCGCCAGCGCGCCGGCCGCGTCGCGCAGCGGCGCCACCGAGAGCAGCAGCACGGCCTCTCCGCCGTCGGCCCGCTTCACGGCGCGCTCCTCGCGCCTGCGACGCTCTCCGCCGGAGAGCACCGATTCCAGCATTTCAACCAGCGGAAGGGCCAGCTCGCCCGCCTCGGTCAGCTTCCTGCCCTTGCAGCGCGCCTCTGGCCGCCCGAAGAGCCCCTCGGCGGCGCGGTTCAGGCTGATCACGCGAAGATCGACGTCCACGGCCACCACCGCGTCGGCCACGCTCTCCAGCACGCTGGCCAGGTGGTCCTTGAGCTCCACGACCCTGGCCTGGAGCACAGTATGGCTGGCCTCGAGTTCGGCGGCCTTCTCCATGAAAGCCTGAAAGGCGCCCTCCAGCGCGGCCTGGTCCGGCCGTTCGCTCTCCGCCGCCGTCTCCCGGTCAGCGGGCCCTCGCTGCGCCTCTTCGGTCATGCCCAGCACCTCCGCCCGAAAGCCGGCGGCCGCGCCCCGCGCGCAGGCCACCGGGAGCCACTCGTTCGCGGCATTGCTCATTTGCGCTCGTCCTTGAACCGTGGGTCCTGCGCCGGCCTTTCTCCGTAGGCCCGCGCCGCCCGCCGGCCCCTCTGCATGCGCAGCAGCTCCTCGGTGGTCCCGTCGCGGGCCTGCCCCAAGGCCTTCTGGCAGGCCTCCTCTTCGGCCAGCACCTCGCCCAGGATCCGGGTTATCTCGTCGAGAAGCCCCTGGCCACGCTCGCGCTCCTCGGCGCCCAGAGCGGCGGCCCTTTCGTTCCACTCGGCCTTGAGCGCGCGGGAGGACTCCGAAACCTTGGCGGCCTCCTCGGTGAGCTTGCCCTTCTCGGCCAGCACCGCCAGGAGTTCCTCGGCCTCCCCGCTCTCGGCCAACTCGCGCTGTTTCCTGGTCAGCTCCAGGACGCGGGCGTAGATGGTCCGCTCAGCTTCCAGAGCTTCGAGCGCGGCTTGAAGGTCAGCGTTCATGGTCATCCTCGCTCCTCCGGGCTCTACAGCGTGTCGCCGACCCACTTCTTGTGGCCGAACCAGTCTTCTGCCCGCAACACCCACTCGCCCTTCGCCGCGGGCTTCGCGCCCGGCTTGCCGATGCCCGGGTGGAGCCGCCGGTATGCCCCGATGGCCTCGGCGTACTTGGCCCGGGCCTCCTGCTGCCGGCCGGCTTTTTCCAAAGCTGCGCCGGCCGCGAAGCGGAACCAGGGCCCGTCCGCGGTGCGCGAGTACTCGTCGTAGGCCTTCTCGAAGGTGCCCGCAGCCAGATCGTATTTCTTCTGGCGCAGTTCAATGAGCCCCTTGAAGGTGTAGGCCTCGCGGCGGTAGGCGTCGGCCTCGGCGCGCTCGAAGGCGCCTATCACCCCGGTCACCTTGAGGATGTCCGCGAAGCGCTCGTGGGCATGGTCGTATTCGCCGAGCTTGAAGCGAATCATGGCCAGCGTGCGCCTGGCGGGCAGGCGCTGGCCCTTGAGGAAGCTGTGGAAGCTGGGCCGGTCCTTCTTGCCGTACTTGCTCAGCGGATAGCGTCCCTCGGCCTCCTCCAGTATCTCCGCCGCGAGTCGGAGATTTCGGTGCGCCCCGGTCACTGTCCGGGCGGCGAGGTTCTCTTTCTTCTTCTCCGCGGCTTCAATGAGCTTCTCGACCCACTGCTCCTCGTGCGCCACGAAGTGCTTGTCAACCTTCTTGGCCTTCATCTCCGCCAGCCGCTTCTGTGCGGCGGTTACCACCGCGGCGTCCTTCCTGGCCAGCTCCATTTCCCGGGCCAGCAACAGGCCTCTGCGCCCCAACCGGTAGTAGGTCTCGCCCAGGCGGAGGAAGGCCTTCATCCACACCTGGCTGTCCGGGGTGTACCGCGCGTCGCGGCGGATGGCCTCGAAGACCGCCCGCGCGTTCTCCCGGCTCTGGGCACCCTTCTCGCCAGGCGCGGCGTCCAGCTTGCCCATCTCCAGATAGGTCTCGCCCAGGGCCAGGTGCGACAGGTACCCGAAGCGGTCGTCGCGGTGCTCGACGCTGCAGCGCGTGAAGACCGTCGCCGCGCGCCGCGCGTCGCCCATTCGCCGAAGCGACTCTCCCAGGAGGTAAAGCCCCTCGCCGACCAGGCGGTCGTCACCGAACAGCGTCGTGAACTTATCAAAGGCCCGGCTGGCCCCGTCGTAGCGGCGCGCCGCGAAGTAGTTCCTGCCCGCCAGCCAATAGGCCCCCGCGGCCAGGGGGCTGTTGCGGGTCTCCAGCGGCACCTGCATGAAGGCCCGCGCCGCGGCCAGCCGCGCCCGGCGCTGCTCCTTCTCCTTGCGGCCGCTCCTGGCCAGCCGCCCGGCCTTGGCCGCGTAAAGCTCACCGAGCAGGAAACCGTAACGGTCCCGCGCGGCCTTGGGGTAGGCCCTCAAGATGTGCCGGTAGATCCTCGCGGCCTCGTCGAACTGGTGCACCGTGGAGTAGGCGCGGGCAATGTGCAGGAGTTGGGCGCCCCCCGCCGGGGGTCTGCGGCCGGGCACCGGGGCCAGCTCCACGAAGTGCGCGTCCTCCAGCAGGTCGGCCAGTTCGGGGACCAGTCCGGCGCGCTCCGCGGGGGGCAGGCGGCGGATGCGCCGGATGGCGTCCATGTACCCGTGGGTCAAACCGCGATCCCTGTCGGGACGGACCACGCCAATGTTCAACTGCGTGCCCGCCTTAAGGCCCTTGGCGGCTTCCAGGAGGTCGGCGACGTCGGTGATCTCCTTCCGGCCGAAGCGCACCAGCACGTCGCCTTGGCGCATCCCGCCGCGCTCGGCCGGCCCGTCCCCCAGCACTTCCGCGGCCAGCGCCCCGCCCCGGTCCAGACCCAGTGCGGCGGCCCGGTCGCGGCTCAGCTCCTTGACCTTGAGGCCCAGCACCTCCGCGGCGGTCTTCCCCTCCCCGAGAACCAGCTTGACCGTCACCTGCTTCGACTTGACGCGCCCGCCGACCGCCTCGGCCGGTTCGGTCCCGGCCTTCATGTCCGCGCGGCTGACCTCGGCGCAGGCGTAGATGGCCGGGTGGGACCCCACGCGCAGAATGCCGTCCAGAATCTCCAGGGCCTCCAGGGCCTCCGGGGCCTCCGCCTCGCGGCCGCTCCGGAACAGCGAACGGGCCAGGAGCACCCGACTCATGTCCAGGTACCGGCGACTGGGGGAGTAGGGATAGCGAAACGCTCCCCTCGCCCGGATGAAGGCGGCCCGCGCCTCGTCCGCCTCCGCGGCCATCATCCCCAGCCGGTAGGCGGCCCGCCCGTGCAAGAAAGTCGCGTCCTCGCGCAGCTCCGCGGACGCATCAGACTCCTCGACTTTCCTGCAAAGCACTTCTACCTCATCGAAGCCCTTGCGGGCCTCGGCCGCCTCCCGCTCGGAGATGGCGCCGTCCATGACCAGTTCAGCCAGGCGCACCCGGGCTCGATGGGCCAGCGTGCCACCCACCCCCTGCTCCAGGAAGAGCCGGTAGTTCCGGGCCGCTTCATGGTGGTCCCCGCGCCGGTCGTAAGAGCGGGCCAGGAGTTCGTAAACCCGCGCCCACTCCTCGACGCTGCTCCCGACTTCGGACGCCCCGCCGTTCCTGGTGGCCCCTCCCGCGCCGGTCCGCGGGTCCTTCTGAATGCGCAGACGTTTGGCCGCGGCGGCGTTCATCTCATCGATGAGTTCCTTGAGCTTCTCAATTGCCTCCTTGTACTTGCCCAGGTGAACCTGGCACTCGGCCCACATGCGCCGGCGCCGGCGCCACTTGGCGCCCTCCAGATCGGCAATCAGCCGCTGGGCCTGCCGGCTTCTACCTTCGTCGCGGGCGGTCTTCAGCGTCTCCTGGGCGGTCTCCTCGGCCCCCTCAAGCCTGGCGGCGGCGCGCCAGTGAAGGGCCTCAACCGACATGCTGATGGACCTGCCCACGCCGTCCGGGTCCTCTCGCTTGATGCGCGCCAGCCGGTAATAGGCCTCGCCAATGCGCGCCAGATCCTCACTCCTCAGCGCGCTCTCACCGACCTGCTCGATCACCCGGTCGTAGCTGGGCAGAACTCCGTGATAACCGTTCACTTTCGCCCGGTTGCCGCTCTTGTCGATGAAGTACCTCTTCTCCCCGTCCCGGACCGTGGTTATCCCCTCGAAGAAGCGGCCCACCTCGTCGAACTTAAGCGCTATGACCACCTTGCCGTGCCGGTCCACGAACCCCCACTTCTTGCCCCCGCGCACGGCGGCCATCCCCTCGGAAAGCGGGGCCGCCGCGTCGAACTCCTCCTTCGTGACCGGCTTCTCGCCTTTCCCTTGCTCCCGGGCGGCCCCCTCACGCTCCTTCCACCGGGCCATGGCCAGTTCCTGCACGTTCTCCCGGGCCAGGAAAGTCAAAGCCGCGGTGGCCTTTCCCCGTTTGTCCTGCGCCTCGATCGCCTCGCTGAAGGCCCATTTCGCGTCCTCTACGTACTCCTCCCAGGGACGCACTCTCTCGATCTCGGGCCGCAGCCAGAGGAAAGCAGCAGTAGAGACCACCGCCAGCGCGAAGACCGGCAGCGGCCACTTGCGGCTCACGTAACGGCCCCACTCCACCCAGAAAGGCGGAAGCTGCGGCGGCCCTACCGTAGTCAGGCCGGTGCCTTCGCTGCGCTCTCCGGCCTCGGGGGCCTCCGGCGGCTGCCTGGTTTCCATGCGCCCTGTTCCGTCCTACTTCCCGGCCGTGTTCTTGCCGCTCCCCGCGTACTCGGCGTCGAGTATCTCGCGGATGTCCCGCAACGTCTTCCCCTTCTTCTTGAGCTTTTCGATCCGGGCCAACCGCGCGAAGGTCTCCTCGGCGTAGAGGCGCTGGTTGCCGTCGGTGCGCTCGGCCTCGGTGATCAGACCGAGCACCGTGTAGTTGTGCACCGTCTGACGGGAAAGCTTCGTGTAGCGCATGATCTCACCGATGCGGTAAAGCTTGCGGACTGGAGGCATCACGTTGGTCTCTCCTCTCGTTCCCTGGCTTCGGGCACCCCTCCCGCAGCAGCCCGGCCGTCGGTTTCGAGGCGTCGCGCGCAGGCCATCGGGTGCGTCACTTCGCGCGCAGGCCGCCGTCCGGGCAAGTTCGTACTTTACATTTTGCAAAATATAAACGCTGTTATGTTCCTGTCAAGAAGAAAACCCGAGGAAATCCGCTGCCCCCTATCCGGACCGCCCGGCCGCGGAGAATGCGTGTCAGAGAACGCCCGAGCCGCCGACTTCGCGGCCACCACTGGCGCTCCCGGTTGCCACCCGCTATAATCGCCGCATCTCGGCGGAGGCCCCCGTTTGGCGCGACTTACCTTCATATCCGACCTGCACCTCTCCCCCTCCCCGGACGCCACCTGGGAGCGCTTCCTGGAACTCACCGCCCGCCTGGCCGAGCGCGCCCGCGGCGGCGAGGAGCAGCGCCTCTGCGTGGCCGGCGACCTCTTCTCCTTCTGGGTCGACCGCCGCCTGGTCGCCGGGATCTTCCGCCGGCCGCTGGCCGCCATGCGCCAGCTGGTCGAGGCCGGCTGCCCGGTGACGCTGCTGGAGGGCAACCGCGACTTCGGCTTCGGAGCGGTGCTGACCGCGGCCTCTGGCGCCCGGACCGCCGGCGAGCGCCTCACCGTGGAGCAGGACGGCCGCCGCGCGCTGGTGATGCACGGCGACCAGCTGCTGACCGCCGACCGCCGCTACCAGCTCTTCAAGCGCCTGGTGCGCAGCCGCCCGGCGCGGGCCCTGGCCCGCTGGCTGCCCGCCCCCCTGCTGCTCTGGGGAGTGCGCCGCCTGGAGCGGGTGAGCGAGGGCGAGAAGGCCCGCAAGGACGCCGCGGCCATGCGCGTGGACCCGGCCGCCGCCGGGCGCGAGCTGGCCGCCGCGGGTGCCGAGATCCTGATCTACGGGCACACTCACGACCCCGGCGAGGAGGGGCTGGAGGTGTCCGGACGACCCTGCCGGCTGTATAACCTGGGAGAGTGGGACGCGGCCGGCGGGACGCTGCTGGACTGGCCGGCGGGGGCCGAGCCGCGCCTCGTGCGCTGGCCGGCGGAGGAAAGCTGATCATGCCCGAGACCACCATCATAGACCTATTCCAGACCGCGGTGACCACCGGGGCCTCGGACCTCCTATTGACCGCCAACACCCCGCCCACGCTGCGCCTGGCCGGGGAGCTGCGCTTCATGGACCTGCCCCCGCTGGACGACGCCGCGCTCCGCAAGATGGTCTACGCGGTGATGACCGACGCGGAGATCGCCGAGTTCGAGCGCGCCGGCGAGGTGGACATGGCCGCCAACATCGCCAACCAGCGCTTCCGCGGCAACGTCTACCGCCAGCGGGACACCCTGGCGGCGGCCTTCCGGCTGGTGCCGGTAAACGTGCCGGGCATCGCTGAGCTGGGCCTGCCGCCCGCGCTGGAGGAGCTGGCCCTGGCGCCGCAGGGCTTCATCCTGGTCACCGGGCCGACCGGCAGCGGCAAGACCACTACGCTGGCGGCGATTGTCCAATACATCAACGAGCGCCGCCGCGCGCACATCATCACCGTCGAGGACCCCATTGAGTTCGTCTTCAAGAACCGCCGGAGCATCATCGACCAGCGCGAGGTCGGCCGGGACACCCCCGGCTTCGCCAGCGCCCTGCGCCACGCCCTGCGCGAGACCCCCGACGTGATCATGATCGGGGAGATGCGCGACCTGGAAACCATCGGCGCCTCGCTGACCGCCGCGGAGACCGGCCACCTGGTGCTGGCCACGCTGCACACCGGCAGCACGCTGCAAAGCGTCGACCGCATCATCGACGTCTTCCCCTCGTCTCAGCAGGGCCAGATACGCCTGCAGCTCTCCTTCACGCTGCTGGCGGTCCTGAGCCAGAAGCTGATCCCCGACAAGGACGGCACGGGCCTGGTCCTGGCCTCGGAGCTCCTGCGCAACAGCCCGGCGATAAGCAACCTCATCCGCGAGGGCCGGACCCAGATGCTGGCCGGCATCCTCGAGACCCAGGGCAAGCTGGGCATGCACACCATGGACAGCTCGCTGCTGGACCTCTACCACTCCGGTCGCATCAGCCGGGAGGAAACCGCCCGCCGCCTGGAACACCCCCAGGCGCTGGAGAAGCTTTAACCGCCAAGACGCCAAGAAGAGCTGTTCTCACACCAAGACACCAAGGCACCAAGGCACCAAGTTGGAGCTTCCCTCGCGGAATTGCCCTTCCCCGGAAACCCCGACTTCCGCCGCGTCCCAATTCTAAGGTTCTTCCCGTTGTTCTTGGCGTCTTGGCGGTTAATCAGTCGGGCCCTTGGCGCCTTGGCGGTTAATCAGTTAGGCGAAGCCCGGGAGTTCGGGCCCCAACCGTCGGGGGGCTCGGGGTCGCCGACTTGCCAGGTATCGGGCAAGGGCTTCGGCTTGATATCGCGCAGTTCCTCGTCCCAGACGGCGTACCACCTTCCAGAAATCATCTCCTCGGGCGGCGGCCAGGGGATGTTGTCGCGGCCGGCGATGCGCTCCAGGTGCGTCGTAAGCCAGTGCCCGTACCACATGAACTCCACGCCGGGCTTCTCGCCCTGAACGAGCTCGCGGATGTACTCGTCGGCCGCCGCGCCGGTCTTCTCCCATGACTCGCTGGAGACGCCGGGCCGCGCGAACTCGACTACCCTGCCCTCTTGGCCGATCAGCTTCCCGTTCTCATGGATTGAGATTCTGTCCGGCGGAGGCGGCGCGTCTTCCTGCTGCCAGGGCAGGATGGCCTTCCAGTCGGGGCCCTTGGGCTTTCTCTCACGGGGGACGCGCGGATGGGTCACGCGCCACCACCATCTGTATTGCACCAGGATGCTCTGCGCGGAGCGGAGCTGGTTACGGCTCTCGGGGTCGTGAAGCAGCTCGCTCAGCTTCTCCATGGCCTCCACGGCGATCTCGGCGACTCGCTGCAAATCAACCACGGAAGCACAACTACAATCCACCGATTGCACAGATTCCACAGATGTCAAAGATTGTGAACTTGCTGGGTTATCTGTGTAATCGGTGCACTGCATCTGGTTGAACCCACCTGCTGTGGATTGATTGCCCGCCGCCCAGCGAGAGTGGGTCAGCAGCGTCTTGGCGGCGTCCTTCACGATGTAGGCGTTGGTATCCTGCAACAGGTCTTCAAGCGCGGTCAGCGCCTTGCCGGCCAGGCGCCGGACCATATCGTGCTCGGCGCGGGCGCAGGTCTGCTCCCAAAGCTCCCGGTGCTCCCAGGCGAGGTCCATGAGCTCGTCGGCGGACCAGTCATCAAGGCTCTCCGCCGCCCCCGCCCAGTGGACGCCCTGCAACCGCAGGCAGGCCACCTGCCGCAGGACCCGTCGAACTCCGTCCTCAACCGCTTCAGCCATGTCAACTCCTCAGACTACTAGTATTGTACACCGAAGTCGCCAGAGTGTCAAGCGGAATTCTGGGAATATAATATATCCGTCGGGCTGAAAGAGCGTAACGGGCTGATATACAGCATGTTGTGCAAAACGGAAAGCGATGGGGGGATGTGCCGGAAGCCCCGGGCGCAGCTCGGGAAGCGTGAACTGATTGCGGATTTGGGATTGCGGACTGCGGAATGGACTGAAAACTGACAACCGGCAACTGAGGTAATCCTTGACCCCAACGGTGCCGGTGAGGTATGCTGTACGTGGAGGAGTATCCCGTGACCGACGCGCCGCCGACCGAGAGGAAGCCCCGCTCCAAGCGCATCTACGTGTATTGGGGAGTGGCCCTCACGCTGCTGCTCACAGGCGGGCTGGTCTGCTGGAAGGTTGTGGTGCCCGTCTTCTTGCCTGCGGCGAGCGGGCCGCGGGAAGAGATGCCATCGCTGCCGAAAGGCGCTAAGCTTTTCGCGGCATATAGCCTGGATGAGTCTCGCCTTCATGAGTTCCCAAGACAAGGAGCGACTTACGGCCTCACCTTGGTGCCGATGTCAGAAGCAAAGGACCACCCGAAGTCGCTGTGGGTCCACAAGGTAACACGGGAAGTCCCCGGACGCACGGATAAGGAACTTGCGGCCTTCGCGGGGAAGATGGGGTTCGTGCAGCAGTTCGCCAAGCGTAAGGGCAAGGCGAAGTCCCTGCGGGGTGTTGCCGGACGACTGGTCTTGCATCGAGGTTACGCCACCTACTACAGCAAGGAGTATCGTATCGCCGGTAACATAGGGTCACTGGTCGAGCATAGGGCTATGACGAAAGACTTGTCACCCAGCAAGATGTATGCTGTTGGCCGGTCTTCCTTACGGGAGTTGGGTATTTGGCCGCCCAACGTGAAAGATACGTGGGACAGTTGTGCGAACCACACGACCACCGTCGGTGATTCTGGAGATACCTTCATTACCTCCCGCAAGTTCTTCTGCTCGGGGGTCATCGAAGGGTTACCTGCAAGGGGCGAGTATTACTACGTTCGTTTCTCAGTGAGTTGCAGGGGAAAGTTGTCTTACGTCAACATTGCGTGGAAAGAATCCAAGAGGTTCGCTCGACTGAGAACGAAAACCGTGGAGGAAGCTTTTGACGACTTGAACCGTGGTTATGCTCACCCACTGTCCGTGAGCATCACGGGAGGAAAAGCGGAGTTCGTGGGTTTAGCATACCGTCCTGAAGGGCAGGACAGCGAATTCATCCATCCCGTGTACTACTTCAGCGTCACCAAAGGGGAACTGAAGGACTTGTTCATCGTCCCTGCCATCAAGGGGGATTACTTTCAAAACCCCAAGCGCCAAGTCATGCTAGAGAAGCGGGACAAGCCGCCGCCGAGGCGCTGAAGAAGATCAAGGCCGCGCAGGAGAAGCAGTGACCACCCCCGCCCCGAAGCCGCGCAAGTCGCGCCGCATGGTCGTCTGGCTGGTCGCCGTCCCGATTGCGATTCTGCTCCTGGCCCTGGCCGGAGCGAACTGGAAAGTGTTTCACCTGGCTTACGCCAAGCACCTCATGGACAGCAGCGACCCGAAGAAGCACTACCGCGGCGTCAAGATGGTATTGCAGACCCACCTCCGCGGGGGCACATCCCTGGAGGAAGTACGTCGGCTGCTCGGGCCCGCCATGCTTGCTGAAACCGATTACGGCATGGGCCCCTTCCTCGCTTGGGACATACCGCCCCTTCGCGTCTATAGGGTGTTTGTGAAGCGCGACCCTCTGGTTGTCGACATCGAGCTTGGCTTTGACGATGGCGGCAAGCTGCGCGCTATCAGGGACGGGACGATTGTGTATTGTCCGTGGCCCCTCAAGTAGCCCACTGCAAGCCCCACCCCGCAGCCCCCAGGCCCGACAAGCGCCCCGGCTCACTGCTGGGAATTCCAGGAACATGTTACTCATTACTCCCGGCTGAAACCCTTGACCTCCGCGCTTCCCGGCGGTAGGTTATATGTTGCGTAGAGAGGGCGGGGCGCGGCGCCCGGAGGTCGGGAAGTCCATGGGCGAGCAGGGCGAGAACGAGTTCGAGCAGGCCGCCGCCAGCTCCCGGGAGCTGGTCCGCCGGCTGGGGCCCGAGACCAAGGCCGGGGTGCTGGCCTCCGAGGCCCGCGCCGGGCGACTCTCCGCCGACGAGCTGGCCCGACTCGCCGAACTGCTGGCCGCCGACGACGCCGAACGCAACCTCGTGATCCGCGACGCGCTGGAGATCATCGGCTCGCTGGGCCTGCCGCCCGAACGCCTCGACGAACTCCGCGCCGCGCTGGCGCCGGAGCCCCCGCCACCCGCCGAGGAGCCCGACGCGCCGGCCGACCGGCCCGACGCGGAGGTCTACACCGAACGCACCCAGGCGCTGCCCTCGGCCTTCAAGATGCCCTTCGAGGCCCCCCGGCACAGGGACGTCGCCGAGAATCTCACAGTGCTGGTCGCCGAGGACGAGGACAACCTCCGCAAGCTCTACCGCCTGAACCTGGAGCAGAACGGATTCAAGGTGCTGGAGGCCGCTGACGGGCTGCTGGCCTGGGAGGCGCTCGAACGCGGAGGCATCGACGCGCTGGTCCTGGACCTCAAGCTGCCGGGCATGCACGGGCTGGACATCCTGGGCCGCCTGCTGGCCGCCGGCAGCCATTTACCCGTGGTGGTCTCCACCGCCTACCAGAAGCTCGACGACGAGTACGCCATGCTGGCCTACCCCCGGCTGCGCTACCTCACCAAGCCGGTGGACGGCAAGCACCTGGTCGAGACGCTCATCAACCTGCTGGGCGAGGGCGGAGGCTAGCACATGGAATCCGTGTCCCCGCCGGGGTGGAAGCGGTGTAATAGTGGAAGGGCAGCCAACCGCGGAGGCGGCCATCGGGTGATCGGGGAGCAGCCGGGTTCCCGTGAAGGACATCGCCGGGAAGCCCCGAAGAAGTAGGCGAGAGACGGAGGAGGTGCGCATATGACTATGACAACGTGGATTACTGCGATAGCCGGGGTCGTGCTGCTGGTGGTCGGCGCGCTGGTTTACCGCCGGCTCTCGCGCAAGGACGACGCGCAGCGTGCCGCGCGGCTCAAGCGGCGCGGCGCAGCCGCGAAGACAGGCGGGGCCGCACCCGCCCCGGCCGCCGCCAAGAAGGACGCCCAAGAGCCCGCGCCGGAGCCTCCCAAGACAGACGATGAGAAGCCCGCGCCGGAGGCCGAAGAGGGCAGTCCGGAAGAGTAGTGCGCGGGGAGAAGAAGCCCAGGAAGCCTCCCGGCAGGTTGGTTTTCTGGGGATTGGTGTCCACCGCCTTCTGTTATGGCTTCATGGTCATAGTAGTGTCGTGGCAGAGGTCGCTCAACCCCGGCTTTCTTGACGAACTCGTGAGCCTGAGCCCGCGCACCAAGCTGCTTATCCTGGGCGGGCTTGTCGTCCTCGGACTGCCCAAATCCATTATCACGCTGTTGAACGTCCGGAAAGTGTTCCGCGCCCCCGGCGACGCTGGCAGCAACAAGGCAAAATGGGCCACGAAGGCGTTCCTGCACGCCTCGGGTTTCGAAATCATCTGCGTGCTGGGGCTGGCTTCCTTTCTGCTGGGCTTTCACACTGCCTGGGCGGTGGGGATGCTGCTCGCCGGCACGCTCTGCAAGCTCGCTTACGCGCGACCCTTCATGAAGCTCCGGGCGCTCGCCGAAGTGGAGGCGGCCAGCGGACAGCCCGTGGCCAGGGGCCGCCGGACGGAAGACGAAATGCGGGAGGCGTAGTGACCGAGCAAGCGCCCGGGAAGCCCGGCCCCTCCAGGAAGGCCATCATCGGTTGGACGGTCGCGATGCTGGCTGTGGCGGGGCTGGCGTGGTTCGTTGGGGCTGTGGTTGTGCCGGTCCGGCGAACCGCAGACGTGCTCCGGGAACGCGATGCTGCCCGCAGCATAACCAGGGAACAGACCGCCGCGTTCCTCGACCGGCTCGGAGGGCCCGATCTGGCGCGTAGACGGCTGGAGTTCTATCTATGCTTGCCCCCTTGGGTCGCGCGACACAGAAGGCAGGCCGTGCTCTTGCTGCGAGACTGCGGCCGCTCGGCGCAGTCGCCCAAGGAACAGATAGAGCAGCCTCCCATTGTCCTCACTCCCGAAGAGAGGCGGGAGCTGGCAGCGCTCTGGGAGAAGATGAACAAGCTCCCCCCGCGGGAGTACGAGGAAACCGTTCTGCCTGCATGGAAGAAGTACGGGGACAAGGCCTTTCTCTTCGCCCTGGAAAAGCTCAAGGGACCCAACCTTTACACGTGGAGGAAGGACCCGTGTCGAATAGACGTCTACCTTCGCACCCGAGACATTCCAAACCGGACGCACCGCCCCGTCATGCAATTGCTGAAGGCCGAGATTGACTCACCCTACTACATAGGGGCGGTCATGGCGTTTTTCCCCCTTCCTCTCACCTACGAGGAGTGCCGAGTACGGATGGAGACGTTCTCGGATGACAAGAGGGTCGCGGAGCCAGGTCATCCCAGAGCCATGGGCCCGCCGAACCGTGTCTGTGACTATGCGGTCTATGGTGTGGTCAGCGACTTGGAGTTGCATGAAGAATACGGGCAGTATGAGTCTCGCTCCTACCAAGAACGAGACCGTGAGATCCAAGCCTTCAAGAGGTGGTGGAAAACTAACAAGGCGGTGGTTGAGAAGAAGCTCGGAGGGATGGGGCCTGGCATTAAGTATGTACCGGACGGCACGTTCAAAAGCCTTCCCCCTGGAACAGCTGCGGAGAAACCGGAGAGATGACCTCCCCCGCCCCTTCCCCAACGTGCTCAGAGTCTCCACAAGAGGCGCCGGCTGTGAAGAAGCGCAAGGGGCTGCTGGCCTTTTACGTGGGCACAGGAGTTGTGGCCCTCCTGTTCGTCGGCTTCTACTTCGCCTGGACGCCGCTGAGAATCTGGTACCACGAGAGGGAGTTGACGCGGTACCTGCAGGACGTGACCAAACAGAGTGGCTGGTACCTCTACTCCCACCGGGGCGGTTATATCACGAGCCCGGGGCGCAAAGGTCCCACTCCGCGCACAAGAGCTCTCGCCCACTTGATGGCTATGGGGACTGAAGCCAGGCCGGCCATAGCCCGGTGCTTTCGCGCAGCGCCGCCGTGGATGCGAGTGGTTCTTCTCGATTTCCTGCAGTTCCACCACGAGCCTTGGACGTTACCCATAGTAGTCGAGCATGCCAACGGCAAAGAACGCGCCGTGGCATTGAAGGCTATGGACACGGCGGAGCAGTTAGCGCAGCAGTCTTTCTATCCAGCAGGTCCGCGCTGGGTGCCCTACAAGGGGAAAGGTGGAGGGAGGACCGGCCGAGATATCACCGAAGAAGAGCTCCGCGGTGCCCGCAAGAACCTCCTCGACTGGTGGAACCGCGAGGGCCGGGCGAAGTACGGGAGAGGGTTGGAATGACTGAGCAGCCCGGGGAACACATCTCCACCACTTCCCGCTCCAAGCGCATCTACATCCTGTGGGGAATCTCCCTCACGCTTCTCCTCACAGGCGGGCTGCTCTGCTGGAAGGTGGTGGCGCCCTATCTGGCGGTACGTGGAGCCCTCAGCGAAGTCCGGGGATGCATGCGGGTCTGGAAGGGGAACCAACTGGCGGACGCGGGCGCGGTGAAGCGGGCCCTAGAGCGTCTTGGTGGCCCCGAACGGGCCGTTCACCGGCTCGCCTTCTACCTTCGCCTGCCGCACTGGGCAACGACCGACCGAGCCGACGCGGTCAGCCTCCTGGGCCACTGCGGGCAGCCGGCGGTCCCGGTGCTGACCAGGATCCTGGACGAAGAGGAGCCGGGGTTGCGCGCAGTGGCAGCCGGGGCGCTGTACACTATCGGCCCCCAGTCCAGGCCCGCCCTGCGCGCGCTGATCGGGTCCCTGGACCGGGCGGATATCGACCTCCGGAACATCAAGGGGCTGGGATTGGAGAAGCTCGGGCTGATCGAGTGCCACAGGCTGGCAATGAGCAGCATGGGCCCCGCGGCAGTCCCCGAACTCGCCGCCGCCTTGGGCCACCCGAACCCGGTCGTGCGCTGCTGCGCGGCAGAAGCCCTTGCCAGCATGGGGCGAAGGGCCAAGGCAGCCGCGCCGGCGGTAATCAAGGCTCTGGCCGACCGGGAGGAGATGGTGCGAGCCTCAGCAGTCTCTGCCTTTAACCTCCTGGGGATGGGCTCCGATGCCCAAGAAGCAATACCCGCGTTGACCCGCATGCTGGGCGACTCCACGGACTGGGTCCGTCGAGATGTGGTCTGGGCGCTCAGCAAGATGGGGCCGGCGGCAATCCCCGCTCTGGAGAAGGCATTCCAGGACAAGAGCGAGTCCGTTCGCCAAGCCGCCGCCGAAGCGCTGAAGAAGATCAAGGCCGCGCAGGAGAAGAAGAAGTGACCGAGGGCCAGGCTGTGGAAGCGCCCGGGAAGCGCAAGGGACTGCTGGACTTTTACGTGGCCACAGGGATTCTGGCGCTCCTGTTCGTCGGCTTCTACTTCGCCTGGACGCCGCTGAGGGTGTGGTATCTGGAACGTCGAATTCGTGCCATGCTTCCTGGCGGCATTGAAAGTGTTCGAATTCCCGAATTCAGGAAGCTGGCCGACTGCGGCCCTCAAGCCTCTGGGTCTTTCAAGAGACTAGCGAGTCTATCTCCCGATCTGCGCTGGTCAGCCATGGAAGCCCTGCGCAAGCCTGAAGACAACTGGGCATTGCCTTTGGTGATCGAGTCAGCAAATAGCCCGCAGTTTGAGACGGTTCACGCCGCGCTCATCGCCGCAAAGAAGATTACCGGAAGGAACTTCGTCCCGTGGACGGAGCGGTTCCCATCCATGCCCGATCCAGCGCCGCATCGCAAGAAGCTTCTGGCCTGGTGGGAATCGGAGGGCAAGGCCAGGTACGGGAGGTCGGAATGACCGCCCCCGCCCCTTCGCCACAAGAGCCCGCTGGTGGACCATCTACCCGCAGCGTTGTGTTCTGGGGCATGGGACTACCGGCGGCGCTGCTCCTGGCGGGCTTGGCTGTCATTCACGTCTTCGGCGGATACCAGGCGGTCCGCCTGCGAGGGTTCACGCAGCAGCGCGTCTCCGATCTGGGGCAGGCTGAGCAAATGGCCCCTGAATGCGTGGGGCTGCCCTTCGGGGTCGCCAAGCGTGCCTTCAATGACGAGAATTCGTGGATCCTCTTTGCGAAGGATCCGGCTCAGGGAGGACCTTGCGACTACGGCAGGCTCCCGGCCAAGGGCTCCCGTTGCCAAGTGTGGATGTACAGGGTTGATTCGGGAGGCAGCAAGATCATGCTGTTCGTCGAAGATGACATCGTGGTTGGTGCTGCCGGGAACTGAGGCGTGTTGCCGCGATGACCGCCCCCGCCCCTTCCCCCGAGCGCCGCTCCAAGCGCATCTATATCTACTGGGGCGTGGCGCTGACGCTGTTGGTCACAGTGGCCCTGGTGTGCTGGCTGGTTGTGGTGCCGGTGCTTGATGTCCGGGCGACGGTGGGTCGCTGCCGGGGACGCGATCCGGATTTCGGGAAGGAGATCGCGCACCTCGGAGGTCCGCAGAACGCCGCGCACAGGTTGACCCTGTATCTCAAGTTGCCCGCCTGGCTGGTTTCAGATCGTCCGCAGGCTGCACGGCTTCTCGGCAAGTGCGGGGACTGGGGGCTGTCGGCGCTGTACAGGCTGCAGAAGGACAAGGACGAGCATCCCGATGTTCGAAATGAGGCGGTAGAGGCGCTGGCCATGCTCCCGTACGAGCACTACGATATTGGTATGGACGGGGACATTGGGCGCCTGATCAATGTGTCCAGGCTCATCCTGCTGCTCAGACTGGAACCGGTCGATGCCCAGGGGCGGGCCAGAAGCCGGATCGTCAGATGCGTGAAAGCCTGGCCCGGCGTGTCCCCTTACGCCCCGGTAATCGGCTTCTCCGCGACTGTCCGTAAGGAGCAAGCCAAAGTCGTCAAGAAGGCCATCACCGGTCAGGGCGCCGGCCCCGTGCTCTTCTTCTTGAGCCAGGATTCAAGGGGCGACGATGTTGTCTTCCTGCATTCCGCCGGCCGGTGGATACGCCTCGAGCCTGGTCCTGAGAAGAACTCCTGGAACGTGTACGGGATCGAGATGCAGATGGACGGCATATGGGCGGGCGGCACGGACATGCTCTTGCGGCTCTGCGACCTGGTGGCCGAGAATCCGGACACCTATGTGCCGATTGTGCCGATACTGACAGGCTGCGAGTGGGGGACCACCTTCAAGATCGGCAAGGTCGAGGGGCGTGTCTGCGCGGTGCGGGCAGTCGACCTGGACGGGAACGGCAGACTGGCCCTGCATGTGGCCTCCGACGGCGGTGACCGGCTCTTCAGATACGACGCCGGTCTCCCCGGATTCGCGGACGTCACCGCCAGGCGCAAGCTGGCTGCCAGAAGCCGGGCCTTCGCCTGGGGGGACTTCAATGGCGACGGCCTGCTCGACCTGGCCTCCTGGGACGGGACCA
This sequence comes from uncultured bacterium, assembly GCA_965370045.1. Taxonomy (GTDB): domain Bacteria; phylum Planctomycetota; class SZUA-567; order JAKLDR01; family JAKLDR01; genus CAZONU01. The sequence goes on from CBDUSI010000017.1 coordinate 44,123, forward strand.
GCATTTCCATCTGGCGGCAGGACGCCAAAGGCGCGTTCTCCCGGGGCAAGCCGGTATGGGAAGGGCCGGGCTGCCTGGGGCTGACCGCAATGGACGTCGGCGCCGGCCCGCGGGCAGCTCTGCTGGTAAGCTCGGCGGATCCTCCGGTGCTGCTGGTGCCGGGCAAGGGCAGTGGCTTCGAAAAGCGGTCGCTCCAGGCTGATGCGGCGATGCTCAAGCCGCTGGGTGAGCTTGGCGCCTGCCTGGTTGCCGACCTGGACGGCGACGGGCTGGCCGATGTGCTCCAGACAGGCGAGAAGGGCAGCCTTCTCTACAGGGGGAAAGGCAAAGGCGGGTTCGCGACCGCCCGGAAATGCGCGGTGGCGCTGGGCAAGAGCCCTTCGAGCGCGTTCCTGGGCGACTGGGACCAGGACGGCCGGCTGGACGTTCTCGCCGCCGCCAAGGATGGGCCCCGGTTGTGGCACAACTACGGCGGGTCCGGGTTCAAGAACATGATGTCCCTTTCGGCCGAGATGGCCTACATATCGAAGCCCGGGGGGATCGGGGGCGTCACCTGCGACGTCAACAACGACGGTCTGCAGGACATTCTTATCACCTATGACAAGATGGCGCCTCAGGTCTTCTTCAACCGCGGCTTCCGGAGCTTCGGCCATGCTCACACGCTGGACCTGGCCGAGAAGGAGCTGTTGCCGGCGGCCAGCGATGGCACGCGGGCCGGCACTATCGCCGAACTCACCGGCGACGGGGCGCAGGACATGGCGCTGGTTCTCAGGGACGGAGACTTGTGGGTCTTCCCGCGCAAGGTGGAGGTGGACGATGACGAGAAGGTCTCTGGCGTGTCTGTCGCCCTGGCCCCTGGCGGAGCCTTCGCCGGGCCGGTGACCGTTACGGGCTGGAACGTTAACAAAGGCCGGTGCCTGGGCGCGTGGAACGTCGTGCCCGGGACGCAGGAAGCGTTCTTCGGAGCACAGAGCGGAGATGAGATTACGGTCAAGTGGCGCCTGCCCGGCGGCCAGGAACAGACCAGGACGGTCGGGATCACAAGGAAGCCGGTTCGGCTGGTAATCGGCGCGCCGCGGAAGCCCTGACGAAGATCAAGGCAGCGCAGGAGTAAGGACAAGTGACTCCCCCCGCCCGGAACTTCCTTCTTGACCCTCGCGCCGCGGGGGGCTATGCTTGGAACGCGCTGGAGGGGGAGAAGGGAGAATATCGCAGGTGAGTGACAAGTATCCCACGCGGACCGCGATTCTCGGCAAGCTGATGGCCATGGTGGTCAAGAAGCACGGCAGCGCCAAGGGGATCGACGAGCCCCAGGAAATGCTCACCCGGCTCCAGGGACTGGCCATCCTGCCCACGCTGACCGACCAGCAGATCGAGGAGGCCCTGGCCCGGATGGTGGAAGCCGGCGAGTTCGCCCCGCCGGCGGACGCGGACGGCAAGTAGCCGATGGGGCAGCGCCTCTCGGACAAGAGCAAGATACTCACCCGCCTGGTGACCATGCTGCGCTACAAGCACGCCGACAAGAAGCTTGCCGTCGGCCCGCTGGAAATCCTGACGCGCCTCTCGGCGCTGGGCATCACCGCCCAGAAATCCGACGAAGAGATAGAAACCGCGCTCGAGAAACTGGTCGAGGCCGGCGAGTTCGTGCGGGACTGACGGAGGCCGGTTTTCAGCTTTCGGTTTTCAGTACCTGAACACTCGTCCTCTCAGAGCGTCTGCATCTTGGAGCAGGAATATATCTTGAGGTTGCAGTCCCGGATGCGCCGGGGGAGCCGCTTGTTCGCGGGCTTCTCCCTGGCGGCCTGCTGATAAATCTTCCTGGCCACGCGGAAGCACTTGGAGGCCGCCTGGAGGTGCTTGTTGCTGTCCGGCTTGCCGGGCCGGCCCTTGCGGTAGAGCTTCAGCCCCTTGGCAAAAAGCCTGTCGGCCTTCTTGAGGTCGGCGGCGCCCACCGTGCCGCTGAGCGCCATGCTCGTCCCGGAGGAAGTCTTCCCGTCCTTCGGCCCGCAGCCGGCGGCGGCGACCACAATCGAAACCGCAAACGCGAAGCAGAGCGCGAGTCTCATGGTGTGTCCTCCCCAAGGGGCAGAGCTGGCTGCACTTGCGCATAATACTACGCCTTACGCCCCGCGTAAGCAAGATATTTCCCGTCGCGCTTTTTGTCGGATTCCGCGGAACCGCCACCGGCCGCCGGGGTCTAAGCGTGTGGAAGAGGACAAAGCGACCGACAGGAGGAAGAGAGATGAAACGCATCATGACCATCGCCGCAGTCATCGCCATCCTGGGAATGGGCTCCGCCGCCTACGCCGGGGAAACCAAGAAGCCCAGCATCGTCAAGAAGGTCGTGGCCAAGATCAAGAAGGTGCTCACCCGGTACCAGGTGCGCACCCCCACCGCCGTGGCCGCCGTCCGCGGCTGAGAAGAAGGAGAGAGAGATGAAGCGCATGATTGCCATCAGCGCGGTGCTTGCGGCCCTGAGCATGTGCTCGGCCGCCTCGGCCGGCGAGACCAAGAAGCCCAGCATCGTCAAGAAGGTCGTGGCCAAGATCAAGAAGGCGCTCACCCGCCGGACCACCGTGCGCACCCCCACCGCCGTGGCCGCCGTGCGCGGCTAGAACAGACCCTCCGGAAGAGCCCGGGGACGGACGGATCGGTGACGGTCGGGGCAGGACGTATGGTTGCAGTCACACAGGCTAAAGCGTACTGAATTCCAGCAAATAAGGGACGTACTTCAGTCTGCCTTCGTCGTCGAAGGGCAGGGCATACTTGTAGTGAAGCGGAATCGAAGGCTTGCGGTCAACGATAATGATCACGTCATATGTCTTATGACTAAGATCCAAGCGTATCAGTCCCGCGGGACGGAACAGCCTCTCGACCTCTTCCAGTTTCATACCCTCCCGCAGATGCGTCCTGTAGATCATTCGAACGCCGTCTGCTTGCGATTCAGAATCCTCGCTGCCGATGAGGTGCTTGGCGTAGGCCAAGTGGAAGAACTTCCAGTTGGCGCCAGCGAGGGCCAGGAGCAGAATCACAATCGGGACGACGACCATCCAGACCACCATCCGGCGCGACTTACGCGGCTTGGGCTCGGAGGCGGTTTCGTTCATTGCAGCAGGCATTTCCCAAATGACTCCTCCCGACCGCCCATGTGGTCTTAACGGACTCGATTGTCTCCAGAGGAATCCCAAAAGCCAGTGCCCGTCCGTCTTCCACCCCGTTCCCAACCATAGCCCCCAGCCCCATTCCAACACCAGCCTGTAGCAATCTCCCACACCGCCGGCGGCAAGCCCGCTCCTCCCTCCGCACGTAACACGTGTATTTACGCTCCTTGCAGAAATCCCGCCTCTCCGGCTCCTTTGGCACGAAACTTGGTATACACATTGGCATGAGTACCGGGGGCCACGCTACTGGAGGGACAGCGGAATGAGAAAGCTAGTCGGTTTGAGTCTGGCGGTCGCAGTGCTTCTGGGCGGCAGCGCCTTCGGAGTTGAGCGCCGCCGCCCCAGGCGCGTCGTCCGCAAGCACCCCAAGGTCGGCGAACGCATCCGGGACAAGTACGACCGCAACGACGACGGCAAGCTGGGCTCGCGCGAGCGCGCCAAGCTCCGCAAGGACTTCCGCGAGAAGGCCAGGGACAAGCGCGAGGAGCGCCGCGATAACATCGTCAACCGGTTCGACAAGGACGACGACGGCAAGCTCACCGGCGACGAGCGCCTCGCGGCCCGTGACGCTCTCAAGAAGTTCCACCACGGCAAGCACTTCGCCGCCTGGAAGAAGAGCCACTCCAAGCTCTGGAAGAAGCTCCTCGGCAAGTACGACGCGGACGGGAACGGCAAGCTGGACGAGGCCGAGCGCAAGGCGCTGCGCGAGGCCTGCGGGGAACGCCGCGAGAAGCTCGTCGAGAAGTTCGACAAGGACGGCGACGGCAAGCTCAACGCCAAGGAGCGCGCCGCGCTTCGCCGCGCGATGGGGATCCACCGCGGGCACAAGTCCTTCATCGCCTGGCTCAAGAAGAACCCGGGCATGCGCAAGAAGCTGCTGGCCCGCTTCGACGCCGACGGCGACGGCAAGCTCAGCGAGGCGGAGCGCAAGAAGCTGCAACAGGTCTGGGCCAAGCGGCACAAGCCCAGCGGCGTGCGCGCGGCCAAGGGCAAGGGCAAGTGCCACAAGGCCGCGGAGGACGAGGACGTCGACGGCGACTTCTAGCTGCTCAATACGAAAGAGTCATCCGCGTGCAGGGCGGGGGCCGGCGGGCCCCCGCCCGTTTTTCGTGGAGGAGCCGCCGCCCCCGCTCGGAAACTAGTGCCGCACGAAGTAGTGGTACTTGACGGTGCGCTCGGCGGACTTGCCGGGCTCCAGGCGCAGGCGCCACACCACGCTGGAGTGCCGGTTGACCGCGCTCGACCCGTAGTAGCTCTGCCAGTCGCCGGCCTGGAACCCGCCGGTGGTGATCTTCCCGCCGCCCGAGGCCTCCTCGGCCTTGCCGCCCAGGCGACAGGTGAGCTCCAGGTCGACCGCCACCTTCTTCCGGTTGGTGACCGTCAAGGTGCCTTCCTTGTCGATGCGCGCGTAGTTGTAACCCAGCCAATGCAGAGCCTTGAGCTTGCGGCCGGTCTCCTTCCCCGAGAACCTGCCCCGCGTGTCCACCGACACGGTCACCGGCACGCGCACGCTGTCTCCGGGCGAGGTGTAGGTCAAGAGCTCCTGGGCCAGCGGCTGGCGACCCTGCATGATCATGACCGCCCCGGTGGTCCAGGGCACCTTGGTGTTGTTGGTCAGCTCGATCTGGTGCCAGACCCGGTTCGCCGAAAGCACCAGCGGGGAGGCGGCGGTCGAGGCCCTGGCGTGAGTCTGGCGCAGTTGCAGGTCCCAGGTGTAGACGTCCCTGTACGGCGCGCTGGCGTTGAAGATGGGCACCGCCGCCCGATGCCCCTTCTTCAGCTTGAGCTTGGGCAGACTGTAGACAAAGAGGTCCTGGCGGGCCGCGGCGGTCAGCTCACTGGGCAGGCGCACGCTGCCGCCGGCCAGCGGGGCTGCGGTGCGGGGCCTCGCGGCAATGCGCTGGGTCATCAGCGCGTTGGAGAAGCCCCGGCCTCTGAGCCCCGGCATGGCCTGGTTCAGGGCGTTGCGCATCACCGACTCCAGCACGAAGGGGCTCACCGCGCTCTTGAAGCGGAAGTTGGGGACGCCGACCACCAGGTCCAGGGGCACGCCTTGCAGGTCCTCGGCTTCGTTGATGATCACCGCCTGAAGCGCGATCCTGGCCAGCTTCTTCGTGGCCTTCGGGGACCCCAGCTCCACCCGGTAGGTGGGGATCCAGCGAATTCCCGGGCGGAAGTAGGTAATCAGCATCTCGCACTTCGGGCCCGTGCCGGTAACCCGGAAGGTCAGGCGCTTGGCGCGCTTGGTGACGATGGTCTTCTCCTCCGTGGTGGTGACCATGTCCTTCACCGTGATCCGCCGCACCGCGCTGGCGGAAAGGAGCATGTCACCCTCGGCGGTGCCGAGCACGAAGAAGGAACCGCTCACCGCCGCGGCCCTGCGCGTTTCGGTCAGGAATCCGCTGGACCGCATGGATCTGGACCGCATGGATGAGGAATAGGCGCTGGCGTAGCGCCACGGGTTTCTCGCCGGCAGGGCCACTGCCGCTGCGGTGCTCTCGCGCAGCAGAACGTCCTTTATGGTGCCCCTCACGACCGTCTTTTCGTCGAGCAGCACGACGGCCTGCTTGCCCTTGTTGGCCTTCAGGACATGGATCATCTGGCGGCAGGACGCTTGCTTCTTCTGCTCCTCGGTGCTGGTGACCACGCCGGCGGTCATGCTCAGCAGGCGCCCCTTGCTGGGCACCGCCCAGAAGGAGCCCAGCACCGCCGCGTCGGGCACCTCCTCGGTGAAGACCTCCCCGTCGGCGTCCGGCGTGCCCACCGCCCGCTTCACGAACAGGCAGTAGCCGTCCTTGAAGACGATGACCCGCTCGGTGGTCAGCTTCAACTCGCCCGGACGGAGCTTGTCCTTGCCCTCGCCGGCCGTCGCGCAAGCCGCGAGAAGCACCCACACGATTGAAACCGCGATTGAAGTGCGCATCCCCAGTCCCTCCTCTCACCTGGCGCCCCGCAAATCGCGGTCGCCCTACGCCCGTACTCACCCCGGGAACGGAGGCATATTCCGAGAGTCCCCCGAAACCGCTGTTGCGCCCCCCACCCACACACAGAAAACCGCCGGTCCCGTGGGGGAGGGACCGGCGGTTCACGTTGGATTTCGCGTTGTTGCGCTAGAACTGCTCGACGGGCTTGACGGGCTTGACGGTATCCTTGACGACCGGCGCGGTGACCGGCTTGACCGGCGCGGCCTTCTCGTTGGGGAACACGAACTCGCCCTTGCTCTTCTTCCACCACTCGCCGATTTCGGCGAGTTGGGCCAGCGCCGCCTCGGAGGCCTTCTCGCCCTTGAACGCGTAGCTGAGGTACTGGCCGCCGCCACCGTGCTTCGGCTTGTACTTGTGCTTCGCGAGCAACTCCTTCCACCCGGCGTGCCCGCTCCAGGCGGCCAGGCGGGCGGCCAGCTTGGCGTCGGAAGAGTACAGCCGCGCCCCGTACTTCTTGTAGTGCGGGGACTGCTTACCGGCCTTGATGCGGGTCGCCAGCATGGTGATGGTCAGCCCCACCGCGCGCTTGTCCTTGAAGTCCGCGGCGGCCACGATCAGCTTGGACAGGAAGTAGCTGCTCCGGTAGGCGTATCCGGCGCTCACCGCCGGCAGCAGAACCTCCATCTCGCAGGCCGCGGCAATGGCCTTCCCGGCCGACTCGTCCCCGACCAGAACCAGTTCCGCGAGGATCCCCCCGCGGACGCGGTCGGAAACGGTGATGTCCACCAGCACCTCTTTGAGCAGCTTGGCGCGCAGCCCGGCGGGCAGCTTGCGCATCACGCCCATCGTACGCTGGGCGACGCCGCTCCCGTAGAGACCGGTGCCCTTCGTGCGCAGCGCGGTGCGCAGCACGCCCATCTCGGCGGAACCTTCCTTGATCTCTTCCCCGGCGGCCAGCTTGCGGGCCACCGCCACCAGCTTCCTGCCGAGCTCGGCGCCCCCGGCCAGGCGGGCGTTGAGCTTGGCAACCTCGGTACGCAGCGCGACTACCTCCTTGCGGAGGTCCACGACATCGGCCTCACCGGCCAACGCGGGCGCGAACGGAATCACAAGTGCAACAGCAGCCATGAGATACGACTTCACAACCTTATCCTCCTCTCGTCCAGCAGCCCCGCCTGCCGGGGATGCCCACGGTTTCCATATGTGAGACTGCCGATAGCCCCACAAGGTTCGGCGTAATCCTGCGTTCAGGCCGTTGACCCGGCGGCCCGGACGGGTACGCTGAGGTCAAGCAGGCCGTTGAAAAATGGGGCAGCCGTGATTGGGGGTAGAATGGTCCAGATTCGAGGAGGGGTTCCGAAGTCGATGCCCAAGCATCGTCTTC
>CBDUSI010000018.1:0-47555 GCA_965370045.1 uncultured bacterium
TACAAGCCCATCAACCCCTCAAAGTGGTCCCCTTTTGCAGGCCCCCCACCATCCATCGTGAGGGTCTCGCTTACGGGAAGGGACGACACCTCTGGAACTATCCGGTCGCCCTCCTGCTGCAACTGTGGGGAAGGGGCGGGGGCGGTCATTCCGACTTCCCCTGCTTGCCCCTGATCTTCTTCAGCGCCTCGGCGGCGGCTTGTCGGACGGAGGGGTCGGTATCTTTGAGCGCGAGTTCCAGTGGCGCAGTGGCGCGATGGTCCCTAAATCCTCCAAGGCACGACGCCGCAGTACTTCTGACCGTTGGGTCTGTATCTTGCAGCAGCTTGCCGATGGGCTCGACGGCTCCGGAATCACCGATTCTCATCAGTATCCACGCTGCCTCCGCACGCACATGCGGATGCTTATGTTCCAAGGCGACGATCAGTGGGGCTACAGCGTCTTTGTCCATTCGTATGAGAGCCTCCCGGGCGGCCTGGTATAACTGCATGTCCAGAGGGCTGTCCTCATGTCCACCCCACTCTCTGTAGTTGTCCTTGATGACTCTGAGCAACGGAGAAACAGATCTAGGCCCGCACATGCCCAGCATATGGATGGCCTCAGTATTGACGGAAGAATCGGGAGCCAGTCGCAGGTACAAGGAAAGCTTCGCTCGTGCTCGGTCCGGCCCACCGAGCGCCGCAATCTTCTCACGGTGCGCCTGAGCAGACTTGCCTCCTTCCAGAACAGCCTGTCGCGCTTGCAGAAACGGCACTACCATCGCCCAGCACAAGATTCCAGCTGTGAGCAGGAGCGCTAGCGCCACGCCCCACATCACGTAGATGCGCTTGGAGCGGGGCTTCTTTTCGGTCGGCGGCGCGTCAGTCACTGGCTACTCCTCTGGATACAGGATACCTCGGTTTCCCGGCTATGTCAAGACGGCACTCTCGGCGTGGCTCCTACTGCTCAGTGCCCCAGTCGCTCATGACGAGAGATCCTTGGCGAATTCTGTCGAGTACATTGCATCAGGATTTCGAGCGTCACGCGATGCGCCTGAGCTTAACGACGGGCAGGTGGCTCACCGGACCAATGAGCCTATGTGGGCCTGGATGAGCCCGCCAATGAGCCTGCGTGAGCCTGATGAGCTCGGGCTCATTTGCCGTGAGCCCCATGAGCCCGGTGAGCCTGCCGACGAGGCCGGCAGGGGTCTGAGCGCCCGGGCTTACGCGCTCCGCTCCAGAATCCGCCGCGCTATGGCAAGATATGGCTCCGGCAACCGATTGAAACAGGACACATAGGGCGCTATAATCCGAGGCCGCGGTTCGAACGAGCGCCAGTCGCCCCGACCATCCCTCAAGACCGGCCCTTCGGCGAGAACGTCGAAGGGCTCTCTCTTTCGCATGGTGAGGGTTGAGTCGCTGACTTCCCTCTTTCCCGCTCTCAGTGAAGACGCCGCAATCCGTTGACTTGTCGACGACTATCGCTTCCTAACACCGGCACGAATCTTCGCTGCGGTAGCTTCGTTGATGTCATATTCATGCAGCAATCCTTCTAGTTCTTGGAGATCGGAGGGCTTCAGGATGTAAGCTGCAATGATGTACTTTTCCGCCCAAGGGGAAAACGACTCCCATGTGGCCTTGAGCTTTAGTCTCCTGCTGTACTCCTCAGCCTTCTTCCTGTTCTTCATGATGGCCGCTTCGTATGCGGCGCGAACTGCTGGATCTTGGACGCTCTCAGGCGGTGTTCCCCTACGGACAGATGGCGGCGGATCAACATGGGAAAGGGGAGCATGAGCCATGCTGAGGTCCACATCAGCCCCAGCCTCCAACCGCTTCAGCGTAAGCAGCCACGTTCGAACCCTGCGGCGCCTTATCTCTTTGAAAGATAAAGATGTGGTCTTGGCAAGACTCTTCCAGTGCGCCGCGTTCGTTTCATACGTAATCAGTAGGAGATCTGCCAGGACCTCAGCTGGGATCACGTCTGAGGGTACCCCCTTTGCCGGAGCACACCTCTCAATGACAGACGAGGCGCTCTTTCGCGCGACTTGGCGATTTACATCGCCCGCTCTCTCCAGAAGAAGTTGGTAAGTCCTGCGCGCCAACAAAGCGTGCAAGCGCAGATCCCTTGTTCTCCAGTCTCGGTCAAGCGTTTCGGCCAGCTCGCGCAGTGCGGTATCGTCCGCTGCTGCGTAGGCAGATTCAAGACGCTTGAGGTCCTTCTTATGCTGTCGTTGATCTCCGCTGGCTCGCGCCGCGGGACCTTGGCTGACTCGCGCCTCGGAACCTTCCCGGTCTCGCAGCAGGTGGCTAACAAGTAGCGCACCTCCTACGGCACACGTCACGAGAAACCCCAGCAGGACGACGTACTTCTTGCTTGTATGGCTGTTCGGGGACATAGTGCGTACTTCCCTCTCCGGCGGATTCTCCTTCTTCCTGTTCAGTATGCCGCTGACAGCTACTCGTATATCCTCAGGTAGCGGTAATAGACCTCCAGGGTCATGGCCCCTACCGCGGTGGACATGGTCCGGCCCACGCAGGCGCACATTCCGTAGCCGTCGCTCGGTGCCCAAGAGCCGTCGTCGGCGCCTTTGTTCTCCTGGAGTTCGAGCAGCGTCTTCTTCATCTGTGGGTTCCAGGCCTTCCAGTGCCTCCCGCCCATCTGATACATGGCCAGGCTGGAGTGGTACAGGAAGTAGATGCTCCGCGGGAAGGCCGTGCCGTAAAGCTGCTTCTCGACGACCCAGCGGGCATAGCGGCGATGCCGCGCGCGCTGCTCCTGGCCGTAGGTCTTCCAGGGACGGTAGCTCTTGTCGATGTACTGCTCGACGGTCCGGGGATAGCTGGCCACCGCGCGCTTGGCGGTTTCCTTGAGCGCAACTCGCCGGCCCTCGCTCAGGCCCGCCCAGCGCGCCCGGAAGTGCGTGTTAAGATATTCGTCAACTGTCTTGGGGTAGGTGGCTACCGCCCGCGCGGCATCGGCCCTGGCCTTCTCCTTCTGCTCGGCGGTCATGGTATCCCAGCGCATGTAGTGTTTCTTTATGAAGGCCGCGACCTGCTCCTTCATGCGCTCTTCGGAGATCTTCTTCGACTTCGTCGGGATAAGCTTGAGCAGCAGGTTGGCGGTGCCGTAGGCCTCCCTGCGCTCCGGCTTGGTGCCGGTCATCAGGCGCATTATCAGCCCCGCGGGGTGCATCACGGTGATGGCGCTCGAGCGCGGGCGCAGCCCCCCGCTGGGCCGCCCGCGATAGGCGAAGCCCCCGCCGGCCCAGTCCCGGCCCGAGCCGGAGCCGCTCTTCATGTCCTGCGCCGCGTTCAGCCATGCGCGGACGCCCTGGAAGGTGCTGCCGTCGACCTTCAGCCCGGCCATGCGCGCGCTCTTCAGGGCCAGGCAGTTCCACACGGTGATGGAGGTGTCGCTGGTCCCGCCGCGCGGAGAGTAGTCCCAGCCGGCGTAGGGGTTCTGGCTCTTCTGCGAGAAGTCCACCGCCCTCTGGGCCTTGGCGCGGATCTTGGGGTCGCGGGTCATGGCGTAGGCCTCGGCCAGCGCCAGGGTGACCACCCCCTGGGTGTAGGTGCAGCGCTCGGTGCGGCCCGGCCAACTGCCATCGCTGCGCTGGTTCGCCATCAGCCACTCCAGCGCCCGCGCCACGTTCTTCCGGTACTTGGCGCCCGCCTTGTGGGTGTAGCCGGCACCCAGGAAGGCCAGGGTCGCGAAGCCGGTCATCGACGGGCGCATGCTCCTGCCGCGCGCCCGCCACCAACGGTTGCTCGCCGGCTTCCCGCTCTTGCCGTTGAGGTCCCAGGAGCCGTCCTTGTTCTGGTTCTTGGCCAGCCAGACCAGGGCCCGCTCCACGGCGTTCTCGGTGTTCGGCCCGCCGCCGCCGCGCTTGGCTGCCCTGAGGCGCAGGCCCCGGTCACCGCGTAGCGCGAAGGACCCGGGCCTGCCGGTCGCGCCTAGCCCCATCACCGACCGGGTCCCGGGGCGCTGCAGCAGGTCCAGGGGGATGTCGGCCACCTCGTCCCTGGGCATCGGCATGCCGGGGAGGGCTTCCGGATTGAGCTCCTCGACCTTCTCGATGGGGTCGGGCGGCTTCGCATCGGGCACCTCGGGCACCAGGATCTCCACGGGCTGCTGGTTCTCGTGGACCCGCTTGAAGATGTCCCGGCGCTTGATCTCCTCGAAGAACTCCACCTGTTCCTTGGGGCTGATGGCCGTGCTGAGCGGCACCGCCGGCTCGGGCCGGACCGGCTCCAGCCCCACGCCCAGCATGGCGGCCAGGAGGAGCAGCCCGGCGTGCAGCACGCAGGAAGTCACCCACCCGCTCGAGCGGACCAGTCTCCGGCGCAGTCGGCGCCCGAGCTTGGAAAAGCGCCCCCCCGCCGCCGCGCGCAGCAGGAGCCCGGCACCCTCGAAGATGCGGCCCAGACCCTGACGGGCCAGGCCAAGGGGCCGGGTCGGCCGAGCCTTGGGAGGCAGCCCGGCTGACCCCAGAGAGGCAATCTGGAAAGCCTGGGGCACCTCCACCTCGGGATGGAGGCGAGGATGGAAGGCCTGACGGCACTCCGTGCAGAAGACCTCGCGGCCGGAGGCCACCAACTGGGCAATGACCCGCAGCTTGTGCCCGTGGGGACACTCGATCTCTATCTCGGTGAGCAGCAGGGGACGCAGCCGCGCGGCCAGCGCCGGGAAGGCCCGGGCCAGCTCCTGATGGGCACGCAGATCGTACTCCGGCCCGCTGCTCCGGTACTGGGTTCCCATTATGCGCCTGTCTCCCTGCCCATATATTATGACGCGGGAAACGGCCGCTTGTCCGCCAGAAACCCGATTTGTCCGTCGGGGGCCGCCCCTTGACTTCCGCCCGCGGGTGCCTTACCCTCTCTCTCCGAGGAGGAAAGGAACCCTTGAGCGCAATCCGTGCCTGCTGGAAAACGGTCAAGCGCAACGCGACCTACGGCCTGATCCTGGGCGCCCGTGCGCTGCTGGGCGCCCTGCCGGCGGGCGCGCGGCTCTCGGCGGGCGAGGCGCTCGGCTCACTGATCTTCCGGCTGGCCGGCCGGGAGCGCCGCCGGGCGCTGGACAGCCTCGCCAAGGCCTTCGGGTCGGAGAAGCCCCTGGAGGAGCTCGAACGCGTCGCTCTGGCGAGCTTCCGCAACCTGGGACGCTCGGCCGCCGAGCTCTGCGGCCTGTGGCGCGCCAAGCCCGAGGACGTCCTGGCCGCTTTCGAACCGGGCGACGCCAAGGAGAAGATCGACCGGCTGCGGGCCGGCGGCCGCGGGGTGGTGGCGGTCACCGCGCACCTCGACAACTGGGAGCTGCTCGGCGCCTGGACTGCGGCGGCCGGCTTCCCCGCGACCGTGGTGGCCCGGCGCATCTACTTCGAGAAGTACGACCGCCTGGTGGTGGGCCTGCGCCGGAGGTTCGGCGTGGAGGTCATCTACCAGGACGAGTCGCCTCGCAAGCTGCTGCGCGCGCTGCGGGACGGGCACGTGCTGGGCCTGCTCGCCGACCAGGACATCCGCCGGCTGGACGGTGCCTTCGTGCCCTTCCTGGGCCGGCCGGCCTTCACTCCCACCGGGCCGGTGTCGCTGGCCCTGGCCGCCCGGGCCCCGCTGGCCCTGATCCACACCGTGCGGGTGGGCCGCGACCGCCACCGCGTGGAGGTCTCCGACCCCATCGAGTTCGACCGCTCGGAGAAGCGCCGCGCGCTGCTGGAGGGCACCCGCGCCTGGAGCGCGCTGCTCGAGGCGGCCATCCGCCGCTGGCCCGAGCAGTGGGTCTGGATGCACCGCCGCTGGCGGACCACGCTCTCCGATCGCCCGGAGGCCGCGCGGCGCTCCGGATACGAAGTCGAGTTCGCGGAGGCCAACTCATGAGCAACGGCCGTCCCCTCAGGCTGCTCCTGATCGCCGAGCGCCTGGGCCCCAGCGGCGTGACCACCTACACCGAGAACCTGGTCCGCGCGCTGGCCCGGCGCCACAAGGTGCTCTTCGTTTCCCCGGGAGGCCCGGCGGCCGAGCGCGTCGGCAAGCTGGCCACCAAGGCCGTGGTGCTCCCCGGGCTGGCCAGCTGGGGCGTGTTCAAGCCCGGCCGCCGCCGGCTGCTGGCCGAGGCCGCCGAGTTCCGGGCGGAGTTGGTCCACGCGCTCTCCGGCCACGCCGCCCGGGCCGCCGCCGCGGTGAGCGACGGGCTGGGACTCCCCCAGATCATCACCTCGCACCACTTCCTCAAAGCTGCCGGGGAGCTCAAGCTCCACCGCCGGGTGCGCCGGGTGCTGGCGGTCAGCCAGGCGCTCCGCGAGAACCTGGTCAACACCGGCAAGGTGCCCCGCGAGCGGGTCGACGTGGTCCCCAACGGGATCAACGTGGCCGCCTACACCGTGCGCCAGGAGCCCGAGCCGGAGCCCGGCGAGCCCTCACGCTTGCTGGCGGTGGGCTTCTTCGGCCGGCTGGCGGTGCGCAAGGGGCCGGAGTACCTGGTGCGCGCCGCCGCCGAATTGGAGAAGCGCGGACAGGAGGCCGAGTACCTCTTCGCCGGCGAGGGACCCGAGCGCGCGAGCCTCGACCGCCTGGCCGCCGAGCTGGGGGTGCGCAAGCGCATCACCTTCCGGGAAATGCCCCTGCCCGGCCGCGAAGTGCTGCCGACCTTCGACATCTTCGTGGCCCCCAGCCTGCAGGAGGCCCTGGGCATCAACATCCTGGAGGCCATGGCCTGCGGCGTGCCCGTAGTGGCCAGCGCGGTGGGCGGAATCTTCACGGTCATCAAGGACTCCGAGAACGGATTGCTGGCCCCGCCCCGCGACCACCAGGCGCTGGCCGACCGCATCCAGGACCTCCTGACCAATCCGCCCCTCCGCCGGGAGATCGCCCTGGCCGGGCGCGACACCGTGGAGCGCGAGTTCAGCCTGGAGGCCATGCTCACCGCCACCGAACTGGCCTACTACTCGGCCTTCGAGAAGAGCAAGTCGGAGGTCATCCGCCGCTGACCAGGGGCACCTCGCCGCCTTGACATCCGCCCGCCCCGGACCTAGAATCGGTTCCAGACGGGGAGGCACTTTGCGCAGACTGGCGGTTCTCGCTCTCCTGCTGGCCGGGACGGCCGGATGCCTCGGGGCTTCCGAGGCCGACCAGCTCCGGGCCCTCAACGCCGAGCTCCAGCGCAAGAACGTCGATCTGGCGGTCAAGAGGATGGAGCTGGAGCGCGAGAACGACCGCCTCCGCGCCGAGAACCGCGCCCTCAAGGAGAAGCGGGGGCTCACCGGGGAGAAGGCACCATGAGCGACGAGCGCGAAGGGGCCGCCCCCGACCTCCTCGCCAGCGAGGAGGTCGCGCCCGACTCCGACGAGGTCGTCGCCGTGGGGGACGGCTCCGAGGGGCCGGAGGTCGTCGAGTCCGCCGGACTGGACCTGGAGGAAGTCGAGGAAGAAGAGGTCGAGTACGTTTACGGGGACGAAGACGGCAACGTTATCGAGGCTCCCGACGGCGAGATAGACTCCGAACACTACGAAGAGGAAATCATCGACGTCATCGAGGGCGGCGAAGAGGGCGCGCAAGTCACCGACCCGTCCGCGCCCACCGTGAACATTCCCCCGGGGGAGCGCCCCACCCGGCGCGTTCGTTCGGGCTCGACCCGGCGGCAGTCCGGGCGGCAGTCCGCCCGGTTCTCCACCCGGCAGATGGACCCCGCGGCGGCCCGGAAGCATGCCCGGCTCAAGACCATCTTGCTGCTGGGCTCCATCGCGCTGATCCCGATCCTGATCATCGCCATCCTGGCCACCGCATATGTCAAGTACTGGAGGCCGCGCCCGCCCAAGCCGGTGGTGGTCATGAACGACTACCACAAGGGCCTGGGCATCTACCGCCAGGCCCTGGCCAACATGCGCGCCGCGGACAAGTTCTACAGGAACAACGACGACGCCCGCTCCGCGCCTCTTTACAAAGAGGCCGAGCGGGAATTCGAGACGGCCAGAGACCTGATGCAGGGCTGGCTCGACCGGAATCCCGGCGAGGGCTACTCCCACGTCGAGAACAGCATCACCCAGATATGGCCGCTGCTCAAGGAAGTGAAAGAAAAGCTCTCCATGATCGACATGCGCAACGACATGGGCAACAGGTAGCCCGGACGCCGCTGGCCGTGGAACCCGACCTCAAGAGACACCTGGCGACCATCCGCCGCGGGGCCGTGGAAATCCACACAGAGGCGGAGTTGGAGGCCAAGGTCCGCCGCGCGGTCGAGAGCGGCAAGCCGCTGCGCGTCAAGCTGGGCCTGGACCCCACCGCCCCGGACATCCACCTGGGCCACACCGTGGTGCTCGGCAAGCTGCGCCAGTTCCAGGACCTCGGCCACCAGGCGGTGCTGATAATCGGCGACTACACCTCCCGGGTGGGCGACCCCTCGGGCAAGAGCAAGACCCGCCCGCCGCTCTCCGACGAGGAAATAGAATCAAACCTCAAGACCTACCTGGACCAGGTCAGCGCGGTGCTGGACGTCGAGAAGCTGGAGGTCCGCCGGAACGGCGAGTGGCTGGCGAAGATGAGCTTCGCCGACGTCCTCAAGATGGCCGGAAGCAGCACCGTGGCCCGCATACTGGAGCGCGACGACTTCGCCAAGCGCCTCAAGGCGGGCACGCCCATCGGGGTCCACGAGATGCTCTATCCCCTGATGCAGGCCAAGGACTCCGTGGAGATCGCCGCCGACGTGGAACTGGGGGGCACCGACCAGACCTTTAACCTTCTCGCCGGCCGCGACATGCAGCGCGCCGCCGGGCAGAAGCCCCAGGTGGCCCTCACCGTGCCGCTGCTGGTGGGCCTGGACGGCACCGAGAAGATGTCGAAGTCCCTCGGCAATTACGTCGGCGTAACCGAGGCGCCCGGCGAGATGTTCGGCAAGCTGATGAGCCTGTCGGACGAGTTGATGGCCGACTACTTCGTGCTGCTCACCGACTTCGACGACAAGAAGATCGGCGAGATCCTCGCCGGCCACCCCCGCGAGGCCAAGGAGCGGCTGGCCAGAAAGATAGTGACGCGCTACCACTCCGCGGAAGCCGCCAAGAGCGCCGCGGAGGAGTTTCGCCGGGTGTTCTCCGAGAAGAAGCAGCCCAGCGAGATGATCGAGATAAAGCTGCCCGCCGCGAAGGTGAACGTTATCGAACTCCTGGTGCTGGCCGGCCACGCCAAGACCAAGAGTGAGGCCCGGCGCCTCATATCCGGAGGCGGCGTATCCATCGACGGCAAGAGGATCCTCGACCTGCACTCCGACATATCTCCGCCCGACGGGGCCGTGCTGCAGACCGGCAAACGCCGGTTTGCGCGCCTTCGGCCCGGCGGGTAGAATCGGTCACTCGCCCTCAACGCAGACGGACATCCGGGGAAGCTCTTCGAGAGAGGAAAACCAGGAATGAAACTCAGCGATCACCTCAGCGTGGAGTTCGTGTCCATGAAGCTGGCCAGCACCACCAAGCAGGAGGCCGTCCGCGAGCTGGCCGAACTGCTCAGGGGCAGCCCCAGCGTGGTTGACTTCGACAAGTACCTGACCGACGTCTTCGCCCGCGAGGAGCAGGCCTCCACCGGCATCGGCCGCGGCGCGGCCATTCCCCACGCGCGCACCGAGGCGGTCAGCGACTTCGTGGTCGCCGTGGGCCGCACCGCCGAGCCCCTGGATTTCGGTTCCATCGACGGCAGCCCGGTGAACACCATCGTGCTGATGGGCACGCCCCAGGCCAAGGTCAGTATGTACCTCAAGCTGCTGGCCCATCTCAGCCACCTGATAAAGACCAACGGCTTCCTGGACGCGCTGCGGGACGCACCCGACGCCCAGGCGGTGGTCGACCTCTTCAAGGCCCACGAGCACTAGCAGGTCGTTCCCCCCGTGTGGGACTTCGTCCTCAGTAACTTTCACGATCTGCAGAACTGGCTGCTGGTCGGCGCCCTTATCCTGTTAGGGCACGCCGGCGGCAAGCTCGCCGGGCGCGGCCGCCTGCCCTCGGTGGTGGGCTACCTGGCCATCGGCGTGCTGCTGGGCCGCTCGCTGGGCAACGTCGTGGACGCCAAGAGCGCCGAGGCGTTCCACCTGGTCACCGACTTCGGCCTGGGCATCGTGGCCTTCGTGATCGGCTCGGAGCTCTCCGCCGCGGTGCTCAAGCGCATGGGCCGGACGCTCGTCGCGGTCTTGTGCTGCGAGGCCCTGGGCGCAGTGCTGGTCGTCTTCGGCCTGGTCTGGGCGCTGGGCGAAGTCACCGCCGGGACCGGGTTCCCAGTGCTGCCCAAGGACATTCCAGCGCTGCCCGCCGCGCTGGTCTTCGGGGCGCTGGCCGCGGCCACCGCACCGGCGGGCACCGTGGCGGTGATCCAGGAGTGCAAGGCCAAGGGGCCGATGACCCGGATGCTGCTGGCGGTGGTGGGCTTGGACGACGGCCTGGCCATAATTCTCTACGCCTTCGCGGCCGCGGCGGCCAAGGCGCTGCTGAGCCACAGCGACCTCTCGATGGGCGCGGCGGTAGGCTGGCCGTTCCTGGAGATCCTCGGCTCGCTGGCGCTGGGCGGCGCGGTCGGCGCGGCGCTGGCCGCGGCGGCGGCGCGCACCCGCGCGCGCGGCGAGCTTCTGACCTTGACGCTCGGCGCGGTGCTCTTGACGACCGGGCTGTCCAACGTGCTGCACCTCTCGCTGATCCTCGCCAACCTGGCGCTGGGCATGGCCGTGGTCAACATCTCCCGGCGGGAGGCCGAGCGCACCGCCACCGCGGTCAACCAGATCACCCACCCGGTGTACGTACTCTTCTTCGTGGTGGCCGGCGCGCACCTTGACCTGGAGCTGCTGGCCAAGGCGGGGGGGCTGCTCATGCTGCTTTACATTATCGGCCGCAGCATCGGCAAGATGGGCGGGGCCTGGGCCGGGGCGCGGCTGGGCGGGGCCGAGCCCAACGTGCGCCGCTACCTGGGGATGGGGCTTCTGCCCCAGGCCGGGGTGGCCGTGGGGCTGGCCCTGCTGGTCGCGCGGGAGTTCGCGAACCTGGGCGAGGCCGGCAAGCAACTGGGCAGCCTGGTCATCAACACGATTGCGGCAACGACCGTATTCTTCGAGATCGTCGGGCCGATTGCCGCCAAGGTCGCGCTGACCAAGGCCGGCGAGATCAACGTCAAGACCGAAGAGGAAGCGGGGGAAGAGCAATGAAGCTGCTGGCCGTGATTATCAACGACGAGGAGCACAAGCAGGACGTGCTCGAGGTCCTGCTGGACCTCGACGTGCGCGGCCTGACCATCGCCGACACCGAGAGCGTGGTGCACCTGCTGGCCGAGGAGGCTCCCATCTTCATGGGCCTGCGCCAGATGTTCAGCGGCACCAAGGAGTACAACAAGACCATCTTCGGGGTCAGCGGCCGCGAGGACATCCTGAAGGCGCTGGACGAGAGCCTCAAGGAGGTCAATCTGGACCTCTCCGCGTCCGGGGTGGGCTACGCCTTCACCGTGCCGATTGACGGGATTATCGAGGGTCCGGAGGAGTAGGGGGAGGGGAAGAGTAATGTTGCCCCTTGCGCACACGCCCGGCCGGGCGTTAGAATACGCCCCGGCTCGAAGTGGGGAGGGCAAGAGGATGTATAGGTCCGCTGTCTTGTTCGCGTTCGCCGCCTTGCTGGCGGCCTCCGGCTGCACGACGATGGTCAGCTCCGGCCCGCCGCGCCGCCGGCACCCACCCGGCCGGGCCCGGGGATGGGGACACGCCAACCCGCGGCTGGTGGTCATCGCCGGCACGGGCGTCAGATACGTGGCCGACATCGACGACGACATCTTCATCCACGGAGGCCTGTGGTACCGCTTCTCCGGCGGGGTCTGGTTCCGCTGCGGAACCTGGGGCGGCGGTTGGGCGCGCATCTCCGCGCCGCCGGTCGCCTTTCACAGGATTCCCCCGAAACACGTCAAGCACCGGGTGATCAGGGGGCACAGACCTCCTCCACCCCGTCATCGGCCGCCCCCCCCCAAGCACCGCCCTGGCAAGGGCCCCAAGCATCGCCCTGGCAAGGGATCCAAGAGCCCTAAGCACCGCCCTGGCAAGGAACCCAAGGGACCCAAGCGCCGCGGCAAGGGCCGCTGGTAAGAGTTCGGGAGGAACGCCATGTACAAAGCTGTCTGTGTGCTGGCCTGCGCGACCCTGGGCTTCGCGCTCTGGGCGCACCCCGCGCGCGCCGCGGTGGCCCCCTCCCGCGGGCGGGTCGAGACCCTGCGCGACAAGAACCTGCGCCGCGTGCGCCGGCTGCTCCAGGAGAAGGAGGTCCGCCGGCAGCTGGCCAAGATCGGCATGAAGCGCGACGAGATCGAGAAGCGCCTGGCAAACGCCGAGGACGCCGAGATCGAGGCGCTCGCCGACCGGCTGGACAGCATGGCCGCCGGCCGAGGCGCCCTTGGCGTGGTCGTCGCCCTGCTGGTCATCGCCGCGCTGGTCCTGCTGATCATCTGGATGGCCGAACGCGTCTGACCGTCGCGGCGTCTTGAGACCTTCTTGCCTCGCGGCCCCGGCGGCCGCCCTGGCCCTGGCGCTGGTCGCCGGTTGTGCGCCGCGCGGCGAGGTGCTGCGCGCCGAGCTGGTTTCCGGCCAGCGCCCCGGCCGCTACATCCCCCTTAAGTTCGTCAAGCAAGAGCCCAACCGCTGCGGCAGCGCGGTGCTCTCAGAGGTGCTGGCCCACTGGGGCGCGCCGCGCGCGGGTGAGGAGCATCTCGCGAAAGAGGTCTACTCCGAAAGCCTGCGTGCCTCGCTCAACGTGGACCTGGCCGCCGCCGCCCGCCGCCGGGGCCTGGTGGTCCGCGACGGGCCCAGCAGCGTCACCGAGCTGCGCGCCGCGATCGCGAGCGGCTACCCCGCGGTGGTGATGATCACCCTGAGTCCCCACGTCCTCGGCCGCAAGCACTTCCTGGCGGTCAAGGGGGTGGACTCCCAACGCGGCTACATGCTGGCCGACG
This sequence comes from uncultured bacterium, assembly GCA_965370045.1. Lineage (GTDB taxonomy): Bacteria > Planctomycetota > SZUA-567 > JAKLDR01 > JAKLDR01 > CAZONU01. The sequence continues at coordinate 12,927 of CBDUSI010000018.1, forward strand.
ACGGGGGCCGGGCCGACGCGGTGCTCCGGCCGCGGCCCTTCCGCCGCGACTGGCGGGCCTCCAGGTTCTGGGCGCTCTACTGCTGGCCGGCTTCGAAACCCCCGCCGTGGGCCGCGCCACCCGAGGATCTGGCCGCCGGGCTGATCCTGGAGGGACGGGGCGAGCTGGAGGCGGCCACCAAAGCCTACCTCCGCGCGCTGGGCGGGGACCCCAAGCTTTGGGAAGCCCACTTCAACCTGGGCAACGTTGAGTTGTCCCGAGGAAAACCCACCACTGCCGCCGCCCGCTACCGGCAGGCGCTCGCCCTAAAGCCCGACGAGCCCGACATTCTCAACAACCTGGCCTACACCATACTGAAAGCGGGCGGGGAACCGGCCGAGGCTGAGAAGCTGGCCCGCCGGGCGCTTGAGAAATCCGCGGCGAAGAGCGCCGAGCGGGTCCGCGCCGGGCACACCCTGGGGCTCGTGCTGGCCGCGCGCGGCAAGAAGGCCGAGGCCCGCCGGTCGCTGGCCCAGGCCATCAAAGAGGCCGAGGACATCAAGCAGGCCGGGCTGGCCCGCGCGGCGCGCGCCGACCTCGAAAGGCTGGATAAGAAGTAGGGCTCGCGCCAGGCTCAGTTCACCCGCAGGGCGAAACGGAAGCCCACCCCGCCGCCGATGGCCACGAGGATGTACAGCCCCATCCACTGGAACCAGAGGTTCCACCAAGCCACCGGCATGCTGTCCTTGAGGGCGAACTGGACCGTCTGCATGTGGTCCATGGTCGGCGTGTCGTAGACCAGGTAGGTGAGGAACTCGGGGGGCTTGGACTTGCCCTTGAAGATCGGGAAGTCGATCTCGCGGCTCTTCATGCCCTCCTCGGTGGGGTAGCGGATGGTTATCTTGTGCTCGCCTTCCTTCTCGGCCTTCACCGTCCAGTGGGCCTCGATGCCGCGCTCCGGCAGGGGGGTGTTGCCCCAGGTGAAGGGGTTCCACCACTTGGCGGGATCGTCCAGGGCGATTGTCATGGCCTCCGTCCGCTTCTTCTTCTCCTCGGGGTTCTCCACGTACCTGACCACCGGAGAGACCGGTCCGCCGATTATCGCCACGTCATCCTTGTTGCTGACCAGCATGGTCGCGTAGCCCTTGGCCTCGTTCTCGAAGCATGCGACGACCTTCACCTCCTTCTCGGGGCCTACCGGGTCGTAGCCCAGGCGCACCCCGACCCACATGCAGATGACCAGCACGGGGGGCACGGTGAATATCGCGGGCTTGAGCGAGCTCCACATGTACTTGCCGCTGATGCGCTTGGAGACGCCCATCAGTTGGGTGACGCGCTCGTCGTTACCGGCCCCCTTGGCCTCGGCGGTGAACTTCTTGAGCTTCTTGAGGTCCTCCTTGCACTTGCCGAGCAGCTTCTGCCTGCTGAAGAACTTCTGGAAGAGGTTGACCCCCAGGCCGGTGATCAGCCCCACGGCGGCCACCCCCCAGACCCCGCCCAGCTTGGTGGTCCAGCCCAGCAGGAAGTCGCAAATGGGGTAGAACGGCACGATCACCGGGTCAAGCAGCTCGATCACAATCCACTGAAAGTCCACGTCAGGCCTCCTCACCGACAGTCGCGCCGACCAGCTCCACGGTGCCGCGGTTGCCGTCTATCTTGATTTCCGCCCCGTCTGGGATCAGCTTCGTGGCCCCGGCCAGCACCACGCAGGGAATACCGAAGTCCCGGGCCACGATGGCCCCGTGGGAGAGCATTCCCCCGCGCTCGACGATCACCCCCCGGGCGTGGACGAACAGCGGAGTCCAGCCCGGGTCGGTGGAGGTGCAGACCAGCACGTAGTTGGGTCCCAGGTCCCCGGCCTCCTTGGGCACGTGCACGATGCGGGCCACGCCGGTCTCCGAGCCGGCGGCCACCCCCTTGCCGGCATAGACCCCGTCCTCGGCGCCGGTCAGCTCCACCGGCCGGCCGATGACCTCGGGGTCGCTGGAGGTCACGAAGTCGGGCATCTCCAGGCGCTTGAGGGCCTGCCAGCGGATCTTGCGCCGGGCGATCTCTTCGACCAGGGCCTCGCGCCCGGAGGTATCCGCGGCGAACCTGGCCAGCTCCTCGCGGCGCAGGAAGTAGAGGTCGCGGCCCAGATCCCAGCGCGTCGCCAGTTCCTGAAGCGCGTCGCGTATCAGGGCGTAGGCCATCATGTAGTAGTACTTGCTGGTCTCCCGGTAGGGCATGTACTTCTGGGCGCCGGCTAGGTCCGCGCGGAGGTCATCCTCCAGCGAGGCGGCCCCGTGCTCCTCGAGGATGGAAGTGAGGCCTTTCTCGGCCTTGGCGCGCTTGGCCGCGGCCCGATCGTGGCGCTGCTTTTCCTGGTCCGCGGTGCTCTCGCTGCCGGAGGCCCTGCGGTAGTTATCCACCTGCTTCTGGACGAAGGAGGGGTCCTCGTACCAGCGCGGCTCGGCCAGCTCGAACTCGTCGGTGGCCCGGTGGCCGTACTCGGCCAGGAACTGGTCCATGCTCAACTGCTCCCCGGCCACGCGGTGCAGGTCGAGGTGCTGCTCAATGGTCTTGTCGTTCTCCAGGCCCATGACCAGCTCGGTGGCCAGGTTCTGGCCCTCCTTGGTGCCCAGCACGTCCTCCAGTGTGCTCGATAGACTTCCGTGATAGTAGCCGGCGATGAAGCTGGTCTTCTCGGACTCCCGGGTTATGGCGTTGAAGGCCTTCTCGCGCGCCTCGAGTTCGGCCAGCACCTCGTCGTCGGACATGTCCGCGAGCTTCTTGGCCCTGGCCGCCGCCACGTACTCCAGGAAGCGCGGCTTGATCTCCTCGTTGAACTTCTCCAGAAACTTCTTGGCCGTCTTCCTCATGCGCCGGCCCTGGCGGATCATCTTGATGATGTAGAGCGGCAGGCGCAGCAGGAAGCCGCCCCCCGCGCGCTGGAAGTTGAATTTGGTAGGCGGGCCCTCCAGCATGGCGGTGGCGTCGCCCTCGGCGGCCTCGATGTCGTACTCCTGGGGCCACTGGTCGTAGAAGAGCTCCGCGTGGCGTTCCAGGTCCGCGTAGACGCGCCCGCCGATGAGCTCCAGAATGCCCTCGCGGCCCACGCGCTCGGAGGGGAAGTAGCCCAGGTCGCGGTACATCCCCACGAAACCGCCAGAGCCGCCCATGAAACGGCCCATGACGTCCCAGGTCAGGGGGGTGGGGCTCTTGAGCGTTTCGGCCAGGTTGTAGATGGCCCAGCGCACCTCCCCGCCGTGCTCCTCGGCCAGCTTGCGGAGCTTGGCGATCTCCTCCTGGCGGGCGGGCTCCACGTCGCGGGATATCTCCAAGCCCCGGATCTTGCGGCTCTGCAGGAGCCCGAAGCGACCGTCGGCCCAGCCCCACTCCAGGTCCACCGGGAAGCCGAAGTGCTCCTCGACCCGCAGGCCCAGCCGGACCAGGTCCACGATCTGCGCGTCGGACAGGCAGGCCCCACCCTCCGCGAAGATGGTGGCCGCCCCGCTGTCGGAAAGCGCCCGGACCGAGACGTCCTTCTGGCTGATCTGCTTCTCGATGACCTCCATCTTCTCGCGGTCGACCACGTAGACGTCCGGCTCCACCGCGCCGCTGACGATGGCCTCGCCCAGGCCGCAGGAAGCCTCGATGATGATCCGCCCGGCTTCGGGGTCGGTGGGGTCGGTGGAGAAGAGTATTCCGGAGTGCTGCGAGGGGAACATGGCCTGCACGTTGACCGCTGTGCCGGCCAGGCCGCGGATGTTGTTGCGCTCGCGGTAGCGGATGGCCCGCTCCGAGCCCCAGGAGTCGAAGACAGTGGTGATGGCCTCGATCAGCATTCCCCAGGGGTCGGTGGGGAACTCGCGTCCGGCGACCCGGCGGTAGGCGGCCAGGCAGGCTTCCGCCCGGGCCCGGGGATCCGGCCCGGCGTCCTCGGTGGCGCTGGCGAAGACGTTCTTGTCAACGCCCGAGACGATTCCTGCGTAGAGCTGCACGAAGTCGCGGCAGGCGGTCCAGAAGCCCTCCTTGTCCGGGTAGAACTCCTCCAGGCCGAGGTTGAGCCCCACGTTGAGCACCGTGTCCATCATGCCGGGCATGCTGACGGCCGCCCCGCTGCGCACCGAGACCAGCAGCGGCTTGGGCCCGGCGCCCAGGCTGCGGTCCATGACGCTCTCCAGCCGTCGGAGTGCCCCGCGGACCTCGGCCTCCAGGCCCTCGGGCCACTTCCCGCCGGAGGCGTTGTAGGCGCGGCAGCACTCGGTGCTGATGGTGAAGCCCGGGGGCACGGCCAACTCCGCCCGGCTCATGGCCGCCAGTGAATGGCCCTTGCCGCCCAGGATCTCTCGTCCCACGAGCTCCGAACTGGGCAGCCCCGCGCCGAAGAAGTGGATGCGCGAGCCTGAGACGTTTCCTGCTGGGGCGTTCACTTGGCGGCCTCCTTGCTCTTCTTTTTCAGCTCCTCGTATATCTGCTCGGCCAGTCCCGGGGGCTTGCCGAGTATCTTCTGGAGGTCCTCCAGGCTCGCGGCCCTGAGCGCCTCGACCGTATCGCACTTGTCGGCCACCACCCGCGCGGCCCGCCTGCTGACCTCCACGCCCTGGAGCCGGGTGAGCAGCTTGACCACCTCATGCTCGCCGACGGCCATCAGGCCGCGCTTTTGGGTAACCACGAACACGGTCTCGCTCATGACCACCGGAGGCGCCAGCACGTTGCCCATCAGCCGCTGGTCGTGGAAGCGCCAGGGCCAAGTGTTGGCCGCCAGGTCCCAAACGCCCAGGCGGTTGTGGCCGGCGTAAATCACCACGCCGCTGACCAGCGCGGGGGACTGGGCGCCCGCCACCAGGAAGCCCTCCTCGCGAACCGCCTTGGCCTTGTAGACCTTCTCTGCGGCCTCCTTGCGGATCAGCTTGTCCCACTTGACCATGGCCTTGTGGTGCTTGGCCTTGACCTTCTCAACCTTGGCCTTTCTCGCTTCCTTGGCCTGCTCGAGAGCCTCGTCCTTGAGCTCGGAATCGACGGCCGGAGGCAACTTGGGCTCCTTGGGCGGCGAGGGCAGCTTGCCAGGCATGGCCATGAATGTATAGAGGTTGCCGTCCGCGGCGGTCACCGCCACGTAGGACCCGTCGATGACCGGGTAACCGGTCGGCTCGGCGGGCAGCTTGGCCTTCCACAGGCGCTTGCCGCTGCGCAGCCGCACACAGACCAGATATCCCTTGACCTTCTCCTCCTCGCCGTCGGGGACCCGGCAGCCGATCACCACCCTGCCGCTGGCCTCGGCCAACGGGCCGGGGACGATCCGCTCCGAGGCGCAGGTCGGCGGCCCGACCGGCTTGCCGGGCAGCGGCGAGCTCCACAGCTCGCGCCCGCCGCCGTCGTCCAGGCACAGTATTCGCGGCTTCTCGCCACCGACCGCGACGATCACCAGGCCGTTGGTCGCCGCCGGGGCCCCGGAGGGCTCGGGGATCTGCTTCTTCCATAGCTCGCTGCCGGTCTCGGCGCTCAGACAGACCAACTCAGGGCCCTTGGACTTCACCACCGTCAGCCGGTCGCCGGAGAAGGCCAGCATCTCCTTGACGTAGAGTGCCGCGGTGTTCCAGACCTGGTTGCCGTCCTCGGCATTGAGGCAGACCAGCTTCTGCTCGCGGCCGTTCTCGCCGACCAGCGCGTAGACCCGCTTCGCGGTGGCGGCCAGCGCGGTGATCGGCCCGCCCAGGGACCGGGACCACTTCTCATCTCCGAACGTGGCGCCCACCCGGGCCAGGTGGATCTCCTCCCCGGTCTTGAGCGGCAGGTACAGGGAGCCACCGCAAGCGGCCAGCGGACCCGCGACGGTGCGGCCGCGGAACGGGAAGGTCTTCCACTTGCGGCGAACGGTCTCGCCCTCCGTGGTGGGCAGGCCCAGCTTGTCGGCGCCGCCGCTGCGGGCGGCATCGCCCCCGGGGCCGCCGAAGGGCTTGGCGATCTTGCGGGCGGCGTCGGGGCCCAGGCAGAAGAGCCCCTGGCCGGGCGTGCCCACGTAGACCTTGCCCGCGGCCACCACCGGCGAGGAGAACATCGCGCCGGTGGGCATGAGCGAGAGCTTCCAGCGCAGGGACTTGCTCCGGCGGTCAACGCAGTAGGCCATGCCCTGCAAGGAGACCACGTAGACCGCCTCCTTGGTCACCGCCGGGGAGCACACCAGGGAGATGCCCAGGGGTATCTCCTTCGTCGCGGGGGGGATATCCTTCGTCGCGGCGGGATCGAGGATGTCCACCACGTAGAGGCTGCCGTTGCGGGAGCAGGCGTAGGCGATGTTGTCCTTCACGGCCACCGCGCCGAGAATGGTGTCGCCGGTTTCTACCTCCCTCCAAATCTTCTCGGGGACGCCGTCCTTTACATTGTGGATGTCCAGGCAGAGGATGTAGCCCTTGGGGTTGGCCGCCGCCTTGACGAAGTCGCCCTTGCCGTAGCCGACTATGACCACGTCGGTGACCCGGCCCTTGATCTTGACGTTGCGAACCACCGTGGGCGCCGAGAAGACCGGGTTGGGAACGGGGTAGAACCATTTCTCCTTGCCGGTGACGCCGTCCACGCAGGCCAGCCCGGACCTGCCCTGTACGCGAGCACTGGCGTCGGTGGCCGCCGGGGCCTCGAGACCGAAGTTCTCGTGATTGATCTCCAGGCCGCAGCCGAAGAAGACCAGGGTCTGCTTCTCGCCGTTCCGGTCGGCCGGGTTCTTGGGCAGGTTCACGGCTATGGGCGCGCTCTCCACGTCGGCGTAGTAGCGGGCGACCTCGATGCGCACCCCGGAAGCCTCCTTGAGCAGCTCGCGGGTGCCGGGATCCTTGCCGTCCACCGAGGGCACCTTGCCCACCGCCACGCGGCCCACGATGGTCCGCTTGAAGCCGTTGCCGACGTTGACCGGCACGTTCTCCGGATCGGGCACCTCCTCGATGCCGCCCGGATCAATCTCGGTGATCAGCACCTGGCCGGGATCGGTCATGGAGCCCCCGAAGCGTTCGACGGTTCCGGTGATCGCCACGGTCTTGCCGACCATGGCCTTGACCTTCTCGAGCTGGGAGTTCTTCGCGCTCAGGTAGTAGGCCGGGGTGCCCTCCACCATCCAGGAAACGTCGCCGCTCTTCAACTCCACGGACCAGAAGCCATCGTCGCCGGCGCCCACGTAAGCGCGGTACTTCTCATCGTCGACGCACTTCTGGATGCAGGGGCTGCTCTCCACGTGGCTGGTGGCCTGCTTGACCCACTTGAGCTCCGGATTGCGGGCGCCCTTCTTGACTGGCTCCAGGTCCAGACAGAAGAAGCGGCTGTTGGTATCTTGATGATAGCCCTCGCCGACCACCAGGTAGCGGCCCTCCTCGGGCTTGCCGTCCTTACCCCCTGAGCCCGTGAACTCACCGCCCACCGCCGGCGAGGAGAACACCGAAACCAGCTTAGGTTTCATGCCCTTGCCGTAGCTCCAGACCACCCCGCCCCCCTCGATGTCGCGGCAGTAGATGGTCCCGGAGCCGCTGCCCCCCTTGAGGGTGTAGGGACTGAGCACCGCGCTGCTGGTGTAGATGCGGTTGCCGACCACCGCCGGGGAGGAGTCCACCTGCTCGCGCGCCTTGCCGGCGTAGTTCCAGAGGACCTTGGCCGCATGCAGGGGCCCCGCCGCGCCGGGCCTCGCCCCGGTGCGGCTGGGCCCGCCGCGCTGGGCGCTCCAAGCCGCGCCGGACTTCTCCACATCCACGCTGCCTCCGAAGAGCTTCCCGCAGCCCCATACCGTCAGGACGCACCCGGCGACGATGCACAGAGACAGTATCTTCTGGTGCCAGAGGAACTTGAAGAGCCCCTTGTAGGTCTCGGGCTTGGTGAGGGCCACCAGCGCGGCCACCAGCATGGCCAGGAGTTGGGGCAGGATGGCCACCAGCGCCTGGATGGGCCCGACCACCGCGGGGACCACCGCGTAGGCGTTCCAGGCGGGCACCACCACCAGCAGCACCGCAAGGATTCCCGCCAGCTTCCAAAAAGTCCTTCTCTTCACTTGCCTCCGCCTTTCCGTCAGTTCAGCGGCTTTCCGCCGTCCAGCGTCCCGTCTGGTTCGAAAGTTGATTGTACGCCTGGGTTCCGATCGCACAACTTCATTAACAGGTGTCCGCCGCTCCCAGCTGTGCTGATTCGAAAACCCGGAGATCCCGACAAGATATATACACCGCGAATCCCCGATTGTCCATTTTCGGACCGTACCAGAATCAGTCCAATTCGGCGGCCGGTTCCCGCTCCCCGCGCCTTGTAATCGCCGGGCGCGGGGGACATAATGTAACTCCGTGAGAGACAAGGAGTTCTCGGACCGCAGCATCTACCGCCGACGGGTAGCCGCCGGGGAACTGGTTTCGTTTGTCGTTTCCGTCGCCCAGAGCGACCTTCATATCAGCGCAGGGCGGGATCTCTCCGCCCCGGCCGGGGAGGTCCTGGCCGCCGCGCGCGCCGACATACAGACCTACATCGCGGCCCATCCGGGTTTTGAGAACGCATTGGAGCCCTGGCCGGCGGACCCCCAGGCCTCATCGATCGTCGCGGGCATGATCGCCGCCGGGCGCGCCGCCGGCGTGGGGCCGATGGCCGCGGTGGCCGGGGCGGTGGCCGGGGCGGTGGGCAGGGCGCTGCTGCCCGAGAGCTCCGAGGTCATCGTTGAGAACGGCGGGGACATCTTTTTCGCCGGTGAGGCCCGGCGGACCGCGGCGGTCTTCGCGGGCGACTCGCCGCTTTCAATGAAGCTGGGCATCAGGCTGCCGGCGGCGCCGGAGGGGCTGGGGCTCTGCACCAGCTCGGGGACGGTGGGACCGTCACTGAGCGCGGGGAAGGCCGACGCCGCGGTGGCCCTGGCGCGCGACGTAGCCCTGGCCGACGCTGCGGCCACCGCGCTCGGAAACCGCGTCAAGAGCGCCGGAGACCTGGCCGCGGCCATGGAGTTCGCCGAGAGCATCGCGGGCCTCGATGGCGCGCTGGTGATTATAGGGAAGAACCTGGCCGCCTGGGGCCAGCTGGAACTGGTCGAAATCTAGGTCGTCGCCCGGCGCATCTCTTCCAGCTTAGCCCCCAGCTCAGAGGAGATTCCCTGGGCTTTGCGGGTCCACCAGCTTTGCTCGGCGCTGTCCGTGAAACGCTTGAGCGCGTCGCGCGCGCGGGTCAGGCGCTGGGGTGTGCCCACGTCCAGCTTGAAGCTCTCCGGCGGGAGCCGCAGGCAGGCCGCCTGCGCCCAGTGGGCCGGCCATCGCGCTCCACCTTGCGGTTGGCGAAGAGCCGGGGATCGAAGTCCTCCACCCGGCGGATGGCCTCGCCCACCGCCTTCCTGCTGTTAAGCTCGCGGTCCTGGAGCAGCGCCGGACTGGCCGTGGTCCGACCCCAGCGGCCGCACATGGTGATGTCCTCGCGGATCTCGCCGAGGCGCTCCTCCAGCGTGCTCCTGCGGAGCATGCGCCGGTTCCCGGCCTCTTTCTCGGCGGCGTCCAGGGCGACCTTGAGCTTGTCCACGCTCTCGGCCAGCGCGACCGCCGCCAGTCGGGCATTGTAGATGCGCCGGTTGGCCTCGGTGATCGGCCTGGCGGGTTCGCCAGCGCGCTTGAGCAGGCTGTTGCGGCGGTCGTTGGAGCGGTCGAAGCTGGTGCGCAGCTGGATGTAGCTGCGCACCTGGTCTCCGCCCAGGCCCTTGGACTTCTTGAGGTGCTCCAGAGTGATCAGCGCCACCGTGGATCCGTCAATGAATCTGTTGAGCTCGGCCAGCTCGGAACGCACCCCGGGCGACAGCGAGGCCTGGACGCGCCCGCGCTCAGCGGCGCAGGTGGAGATCAGCCGGCTGATCTCCTCGATCTTTCCGCGGACCTCGGTCATGCCCGCGGCCAGCTTGGCGCGCTGGTCGACCAGCAGGAACTCGGCGTCGCAGGCGGCCAGGTGCGCCCGGAGGTCGCGAATCTCGTAGACGGGGTCGTCCTCGCCGCTGTCGTAGGCCAGCTTCCCGGCGGGGAACAGGCGCTCGTCCACCCAGCCGAAGTCGAAAAGGCGGCCGTCGGCCTCGTCGAATTCCAGGTGGTTCGGCGGGCTGGTGCCCACAAGCTCGCCCAGGCGGCGAAAGAGCCGGTTCCAGTAGCGCCGGTTGATGCGCTCGCGACAGTCGCGCTCGGCCTTCTGGTAGGCGTCGTCGCGTTCCTTGTCGGGAACGGAGGCGAGTTTCAGATACTCCTCGACCAGCGCAGCGAACTCGCCGGGCGCCTCTTCCAGATCATCGCCTTCTGGGGATTGGCCTTCCGGCTGGAGCTCGGCGGAGTCCATGTCGGGTTCGCCGTCGATGTCCGTCGAGCCGCCCATCGCCATCCTCACCAGTTGTCACTCAAGGGCCCTGCTATATATAGGATAGCTCAGAACCGGCCGAGAGGCAAGCGCGTCTCAGGAAATAGTGCGCCGCCCGGCGGCTCCCAGCGCCTTCTCGATGCGCGCGCGCTCGTCCTCATAGCCGGCACGCCCCAGAAGGGCGTATGCCGCGCGCTTACCGGCCTCCACGCCGGGCTGGCTGAAGGCGTCCACGTTGTACAGCCGCCCGGCATAGGCGGTGGCCAGCTCCCACAGGTAAAGCAGTCCCCCGATCGATTCGGCGCTGATCTCTTCCATTGTGAGGGTTGCGTTGGGCCTCCCGGCGGCCACCAGGGCGATTTCCGTGCCGCGGCGCTCGGCCTCCAGCAGCTCTCCCAGACCGTGCCCACCGAGGTAGCCGAAGGCCGCGCGGTCCGGGTAGGTCGCGGGGATCTCGACCTCGCGCTCCGGCCGTTTCACCGCCACGAACACCACCGCCTTGTCCGCCGGGCCTTCGGTGTAGAGCTGTATCTGGGAATGCTGGTCGGTGGCCCCCAGGGCCTTGACCGGGGTAGGGCCGACCGAGCAGGCCTCGCCGGCCAGGGTCTCCCGCTTGCCCAGCGACTCGGCCCACAGCTGGCGGTACCAGTCGGCGACGTCGGCCAGCGCCGAGGCGTAGGGCATGAGCACATGAATGTGCTTGCCCCTTTTCGTGTCCAGGAGCCAGAGCAACATCGCCAGCCCCAGCGCCGGATTCTGGTCCCACGCCGGAGCCGCGCAACGCGCGTCGAGCTCGGCCGCGCCGGCCAGCAGCCCCCGCACGTCAAGAGAGAGCGCCGCGGCGGGGAAGAGCCCCACCGGGCTCAGCACCGAGAAGCGCCCGCCGACCCCGTCGGGCACGGGCAGCGTGGCGATTCCCTCCTCGACGGCCAGCTTGCGGAGGTCGCCCTTCTGGGCATCGGTGGTGAAGACGAAGTGCTCGCGCCAGGAGTTGCCGGTGACCTCTTCCACCGCTTCGCGCGCGGCCAGGAACTGCGCGGCAGTCTCGGCGGTCGAGCCGGACTTGGTGATAACGTTGAAGAGGGTGCGCTTGAGGTCGAGCATCTCCAGGAGCGCCGCCGCGCGCGCGGGGTCGGCGTTGTCCAACACGTAAAGGCGCGCGCCACCTCTACGCTCGGGGGGCAGTTCGTTATGGAAGGGATGGCAAAGGGCGCTTTTCAGCGCGACCGCGCCCAGCGCCGAGCCGCCGATGCCGATCACGACTACGTTATCAAAACGCCCGGCGAGCTCCGCCCAGAGGTTCTGGCACTGGCCGGCAAGTTCCGTCTGACCGGGCAACTCGGTCCAGGCCATCCAGCCGGTGCCGCGCTCTTGCTTCACCGCCTCAAAGGCCGCCGCGGCCCGCGGGGCGGCCCCGGCGAGTTCGGCGTCGGTCAGGCCGTGCTCCTCGCCGACCGCGCCGGCCAGGAAGTTGGTGTAGTCCAGGACCATGGACATGGAGCTTTCCTCCGAATCCGGCTGGATTCTAGGCCCTGGGGCGGGGATTGCAAGGGGGGGCCTAGCAGGCCGTTGAAAAATGGCGCAGTCGTGATTGGGGGCAAGCGGTCCATTCTTCAACGGACTGCTAGATCAGCCGGGCCACCAGATCGTAGTCGTGGATGCCGGTGACCACCGCCCTGTGGAACTCGCCGGGGCGCAGGGCGGCCAGCCCCGCGTGCGGGCGGGTGACGATCACGCTGCCGTCGACCTCCGGGGCTTGGAACTCCGAGCGTCCCAGGGCCGGGCCGGCCCCGACGCTCTCGATTAGCACGGCGAGGCTGTCGCCGATGCGTTCGCTGGCCCGGCCGCTGGCGATCAGCTTCTGCAAGTTCATCAGCTCGTCGAGCCGCCGGTGCCTGGTGCGATCCGAGACCTGCCGCTTGCGCCGCGCCGCACGGGTGCCCGGTTCCGGTGAGTAGGCGAAGGCCCCCAGATGGTCGAACTGCGCCTCGACCAGGAAGGAGCGCAGTCGCCCGAAGGCCGCGGCCGTCTCCCCGGGGAAGCCCACCATGCAGGTGGTGCGCAGCGCCGTGCGCGGCGCCGATCGGCGGACCTTGATTATAAGCCGGCGCAGGTCGTCGGCGGTGTAGCCCCGGCCCATGGAGGCCAGCACCTCGTCATCGGCGTGCTGGATGGGCATGTCCAGGTACCGGGCCATCCGCCGCTCGCCGAGGAGCTCTATTACGTCGTCGGTCAGGTGCGCGGGGTGCGCGTACATCAGCCGCAGCCAGTGATAGCCTCGCATCTTCAGGAGCTCGCGCATCAGCTCGCCGAGCAGCGGCCGGCCCCCGGCCAGGTCCGTGCCGTAGGCGGCGGTGTCCTGGGCGATGAGCACCAGCTCGCGGGCGCCGTCGGCAACCAGCTCCCCGGCCTCGGCCAGCAGATCCTTCAACGGGCGGCTGCGCGCCGGGCCGCGGATCGCGGGGATGGCGCAGTAGGCGCAGCGGTTGCTGCAGCCCTCGGAGAGCTTGAGGTACGCGGTGGTCTTCAGCCCGAACCTGAGCCGCGGCGAGGAGCCCAGCACCTCGGGCGCGGGGGCCTGGCGCTTGCGGCGGGGCAGGCTCAGCGCCTTGCGGCAGATATTCGCCAACCCGGAATACTCCTTGAAGGGCACCACGGCGTCGGCGCCAGGGATGCGCCGGGTCTTGGCCGGGTAGCACCCGGCGGCCAGGACCGCGCGCAGTCGGCCGGCCTGCTTCAGCCCCTGGAGTTCGGCGAGGACCTCGCGGGTCTCCTCGCGGGCGGACTCCAGGAAAGCGCAGGTGTTGACCAGGGCCAGGTCGGCGCCCGTCGGGTCGGCCGTCAGGTAGAAGCCCTCGCCGACCAGCGCGCCGGCCAGGCGCTCGGAGTCCACTTGGTTCTTGGCGCAGCCCAGAGTGATCATGAAGACCACCGGCGGCTCGGCGGGCACGCTCGGCCGCGGCTTGCGACGCTTTCTCCTGCTCTTCTTGCGCTTGGTCGCCACGTTCCGGGGATTCTATATGCAAGCCGCACCCCCCGCCGGGAATTTTTGCGGGAATCGCCGCTTGCGACCCCCTCCGAATGGGGATAGAACAGGATTTCAGGTTCCGGAGGAGGCCATTTTGCCCGCGCTTTCCGACTCGGACGTCAGTGAGATCCTGGCCCGGCCGGCCGGCCGGCGCTCGGCCATGCTCCTGGCCGGCTGCGGGTTCGCCGTGCCCAAGCGGGCCGCCGGCGCGCTGGCCGCGCTGGCCGGCGTCGTCCCGGACCCGCCGGGGTTCGGCGCGCTCCTGCTCGCGCTGCTCGGCGACCTGGCCGTGACCGCCGACCCTGACGCGGCGCTCGACGGGCTGGCCAGCCTGATTGCGGCGGCGGGGGGCGAGCCGGGAGGGGCGCTGCTTCAGCGATTGACCGCCGAGCCCGACGTCCGCCGCGTGCTCCTGGCTCTCCTGGGCTACAGCCGGGCCTTCACCGCGACGCTGGTCCGTTGGCCGGAGTGGGTCGAGGAGGTCATCGCTCCCGGTGAGATCGACTCGGCCCACGCCCGCGAGGAGCTGGCCGCCGAGCTGGCCGCCGAGATCCAGGCCGCGCCGGACCGCCCCGCGCGGCTGGCCGCGCTGCGCCGCTTCCGCAAGCGCCACACCCTGGGCATCGCCGCGCGCGACGTCGCCGGCCGCGCGGACCTGGCGGCGACCACCGCTGAGATATCCGCGGTGGCCGACGCGGTGGTGGCCGGGGCCCTTGGGGCAGCCCGCGCCGAGTGCGCCGGTGATGCGGCTGGGGCGCGCCTGGCGATCCTGGCGCTCGGCAAGCTGGGCGGGGCGGAGCTCAACTACAGCTCAGACATAGACCTGATCTTCCTGAGCGACGCGCCAGGCAGGGGGCCCGCGCGCCTGGCCGAGGAACTCGTCCGCCAGCTCTCCGAGCCGACGGCCGAGGGGGTAGCCTACCGGGTGGACATGCGCCTCAGGCCCGAGGGCTCGGCCGGCGCGCTGGTCTGGGAGCTGGACGCGGCGCTGGCCTACTACCGCGAGCGAGCCCGGGCCTGGGAACGCCAGGCGCTGGTCAAGTGCCGCCCGGTGGCCGGAGACCTGGAACTGGGTGGGAGATTCCTCGATTTGCTGGGCGGCTTCATCTGGCAGTCGGGGCTGACCCCCGTGGAGGTGGCCAGGGCCTGCCAGCTGCGGGGCGAAATGGAGCGCGCCGCGGAGAGCCCCGGCGCCGTGGAGGTCAAGAGCGGCACCGGCGGCATACGCGACGTGGAGTTCTCCGCGCAGATTCTCCAGCTGGTCCATGGGGCCGGCCACCCGGAGGTCAGAAAGACCGGGACCCTCGCTGCCCTGGAAGCGCTGGAGGGAGCGGGCCTGCTCGATCCGGAGGAGGCCCGCCAACTCCGCGCCGGATACGAGTTCCTGCGCCGCGTCGAGCACTGCCTGCAGACCATGGACGAGTTGGCACTCCACGCGGTGCCCGCAGAGCCAGGGGCGCGCGCGGCGCTGGCCCGTCGGCTGGGCTACGCCGGCAGCCCGGAGAGCGCGCGGGGGGAGTTCGAAGCCGACCTGGCGCGTCACGCGGCGGCGCTCCGTGCCATATATGAGAAGCTCTGCGGCCAGGGCGCCTCGGGGGCGGACTTGGCCGTCCGGCTGGAGGGCCTGCTCGGCCAGGGGGACGAGGCTGAGCTGGTCTCGCTGCTTTCCGTGCTGGGCTTCGGCGAAGGGCGCCAGACGGCCAAGACCGTGCGGGCACTGGCCGAACACGCCGGCGGCGGCGCCGCGCTGATCGCCCCGCTGATCGAGCGGCTGCGCTCGGGGCCCAGCCCCGATCGGGGGCTGGCCAATCTCGAACGGATAGCCGGCGGCGCCCCCCTGGCGCGGATGGACTCCGAGCCTGATCTGCGCGAGGCCCTCCTGAGCATCGCCGAGTCCAGCGACTTCCTTTCCGAGTTGCTGGCCGCGCGGCCCGAGTGCGTCGACATGCTGGCTCCCGGCGAGGGCGGGCGCGCCCGGCGCGGCCGCGAGCGGCTGGCCGCAGACATAGAGAAGGCCGTCGCCGGCGCCGCAAGTGCCGACGAGCTGGCCGCCCGGCTGGCCTCCTTCCGCGAGGGAGAACTGGTCCGGGTGGGCGCGCGCGACCTGCTCGACGGGGCGCCGCCCGAGGAGGTCTCCGCGGAGCTCAGCTGCCTCGCGGAACTCGAGCTGGCGCGGGCCCTGCTCGCCGCCGGCGTCCCCGGGGACGTGACGGTGCTAGCCCTCGGCCGGCTGGGCGGCCGGGAGATGAGCTACGGCTCGGACCTGGACCTGATCTTCGTGGACACCGGCGCGGAGCGAGACCCCAACAGCGCGGTATTGGAGGCAATCCGTATACTCACCGCGGCAGGCTACGAGGTGGACACCCGGCTGCGGCCCGGCGGGGCCTCGGGGCAACTGGTGACCAGCCTGACCGGATACCGCGCCTACCGCGACCGGGGCGAGCTGGCCGTCTGGGAACGCCTGGCGCTGGTCCGCGCGCGGCCGGTGGCCGGCTCGGCGGGCGCCCGCCGGTCGGCCGCGGACTTCCTGACCGAGACGCTTTACGGCTCCGAGCCGCCCGGGGACCTGGCCGAGGCGGCCTGGGACATGCGCCTGCGCCTGGAACGCATCGCCGAGGAGGCCGACTTCAAGCGCGGCTCTGGAGGGCTGGTCGATTTGGAGTTCCTGGCCGAGTACCTGGCCCTGGCGCACGGGGCGCGCGAAGAGGACCTGCGCTGCTTCGGGACCGAAGAGACCTTCGCGGCGGCGGCCCGGGCCCGGATAATGCCCGGGGCCGAGGCGCGCAAGGCGACCGAGGCCCACCGCTTCCTGAGGCGCCTGGAGATGCGCGCCCGGGTGCTGTCCGGCCGGCCAGTGCGGTCCCTGCCGGCCGAGCCCGGGGAGTTGGCCCGCCTGGCACGTATGATGGACCTGGCGGTCGAGAACAAGCAGTCGCACCCCGAGGCGCTGCGGGCGAACTTCGAACGCCACACCGCGGCGGCCCGCCGGCTGCTGGAGCGGGCCCTGCGCGGTTAGGAGGTATTCATGACCCGCAAGAAGAAGAGAGCGCCGGCGTCGCGGAAGGGGGGCCTTGCGCCCTTCCTGCTTCGCGCCGAGGAGCTGGGCGCCAAGCGCGCGGAGATAATCGCCCCCTCCTCGGTGATCGTAGCCGAGTGGGTCAGGATGAAATGCCGCTACGGCTGCGGCGGATACGGAATCAGCCGCTGCTGCCCGCCGCACTCACCGGAGCCGGCCACCACCCGACGAATGCTCGGCGAGTACCGCCGGGCCATCCTGGTGGAGGCCGGGGAGAAGAAGCCCCGCGACTTCGTGCCCGACCTGGAGCGCGACCTCTTCCTGGCCGGGTACTACAAGGCCTTCAGCTTCGCCTCGGGGCCCTGCCGCCTGTGCCGGGACTGCGATCCGGATGAGTCATGCCATCACCCGGAGAGGGCCCGCCCGTCAATGGAGGCCTGCGGGATAGACGTCTTCGCGACGGTCCGGGCGGCCGGCTGGGAGATAGAAGTCGTTCAGGCAGTGGACGATACGCCGCACTTCTTCGGGCTGCTGCTGGTCGACTGAACCGGTTTTTCGCTTCACTTCGACTCCTCTGAGCGGTATAATATAGGTGGATTGCCGGGAGCGGTGCTATCTACGGGGGTGAAAGGTCATGAAGCTCAAGACTCTGATCCTTGCGGCTCTGGCCGTGTCGGTACTTGGCGCGCAGGCTCACGCCCGGGGCAAACGACGCCCCAGAAGGAAGTGGCGGGACCGGGTCAGGAAAGAGGTCAACAAGGGTACGATCCTCGATATGAAGTCCCGTGATCCCCAGAAACCCCTCGACTGGCTGACCGATTTCGACAGGGCCGCTGAGATCGCCGGCCGCGAGAAGCGCCCGTTATTGATCGTCTTCACCTCTGAGGAGTTGGCCCGGACCAGCACTTCCTGCCGCTTTAAGGCCAACAACCTGCGCCGGGCGGCGCGGAAGGCCAAGGTTGTCCCCCTCAAGCTCATGCCCCCGGTGATGCTGGACACCAAGGGGATACCCAAGAAGGAGGCCGCCAAGCGCCGGGAACTCTACGCCAAGGCCCAGAAGCGTTACCGGGAGGTCGTCAGGCAGTTCCGGGTCGCCGCCGGCCCGTGCCTGGTGATGACCGCTCCCGATGCCAAGAGCCTCAGCCACCAGGTGACGCCCACCGACGCCCAGACCAAGGCGACCCTCGACCGCTTGGGGGAAATGCTGGCGGCCCATGAGAAGGCCCTGGGCAAGAAGCCCGCCGAGGCCAAGAAGGACGGGGATAAGCCCAAGGAGGCCGAAGCCAAGAAGCCCGAGGAGAAGCCCGCCGAGAAGAAACCGGAAGTCGACCCCGAAGACGACTTCTAGGCCGCCGGCCACGCAAGAGAGAACATCCGGCCGTCCGACCAGGGCGACCGGTTTCTTTGCGAAAGTTCTCAGCATCCGTCTTCCCTCTAGCCCTTGATTTCCCGCGCGTTTCCGCGATACTACTGACCACCGGAAACTTCTTGAGGAATGACCCATGCCGCCTCGGTTGGCCCGCAAAGCCTGGCGCTTCCTGACCCGCGACCTCTGGCGCATCCGCTCGCGGCGCCTCTCGCGAGGGCGCGGGTTCCTCCTGCGGCTCCTGCGGGTGATCATCCTCGCCGGGCGCGGCTTCCGGGACGACAAGTGCAATCTGCGCGCCTCGGCACTGACCTTCTACTCGCTGCTTTCGGTGATCCCGGTGGTGGCCATGGCCTTCGGAGTGGCCAAGGGCTTTGGCCAGCAGGACCGGCTGGAGGCAGCCCTCAGAAAGGGCTTGCAGCAGGCATTGCCCAGCTCCGCGGCCCCCGCCGCGGATGAGGGCAGGGTTACGCCCCCAGCGGGTACGGAAAAGAACCCCCTTCCGCCGGAGGGCACCGGCAAGAAGACGGCGCCCCCGGACAACGGCACCAGCTTCGAGTCCATCGACCCGGAAGAGGACGACAAGGCGAAGAGCGAACCTGTCGGGCCGCTGGTGGCCGAGAGCGCCGCACCCGCTCCGGCCTCCGCGGGGCCGCCAACGGGTGCCGGTCCGACCGGGCCGCCGGCTGCGAATGAGAGCAGCGCCGCCTCGGAGAGCGGCCCACCGCAGGCCGGCCCCAAGAGCGAGATCGCCGACTACATCGTCCGCTTCGCCAATAACTTGTTAGAGCAAACCCAGACCGGTTGGCTCGCCGGCATCGGCGTGCTCATCCTGTTCTACACGGTGATCAAGGTCCTGGGCCAAATCGAGCACTCCTTCAACGACATCTGGGGCATCAAGAAGAGCCGGCCCCTGAGCCGCAAGCTGGCCGACTACCTGGTGGCCATGCTGGTCGGGCCGCTGCTCTTCATGGTGGCCAGCTCCGTGACCTTCCTGGCCACCGAGGAGGTCAACCAAGCGGTCCAAAGCAGCGAGGTGCTCAGCAAGTACTTCGGGCCGGCGGTGCAGATGGGCACCAAGATCCTGCCCTTCGCGGTGATCTGGCTGATGTTCACCTTCTTCTACGTGTTCATGCCCAATACCAAAGTGCGGTTCAGCTCCGCGCTGATCGCCGGGGTGGTGGCCGGCTCGGTCTACCAGGTGGTCCAGTGGGGCTACCTCTACTTCCAGATCGGAGTGAGCAAGTACGGCGGGATCTACGGATCCTTCGCGGCACTGCCGCTCTTCCTGATCTGGCTACAAACCAGCTGGCTGGTGGTGCTCTTCGGCGCCGAGATATCCTTCGCGTGGCAAAATGTCGAGACCTACGAATTCGAGTCGGACTGCCTGGCGGTCAGCCAGAAGTTCAAGCGGCTGCTCTCGCTGCGCGTGGCCCACCTCCTGGTCAAGAACTTCCAGACCGAGAAGAAGCCGATGACCGCCGGGGAGATATCCCACAAGCTGGAGATCCCCATCCGCCTGGTCAACGAGATCCTCTTCGAGCTGGTCGACTGCGCGGTAGCGGCCGAGGCTCGCGAGGACGAATCCGGGGAGGTGGCCTACCAACTGGCCAAGCCGCCGGAGCGCTTCACCGTCAAGTTCGTCGTGGACGCCCTGGAGGGGCGCGGCACCCACGACATCCCGGTGAGCAAGGGGCCGGACTTCAACCGGATCAAGGAGAGCCTGGCCGAGTTCGACGCGGCGGCGGAGAAGTCCAAGTCCAACGTGGCGCTGACGGATATCTGACTGATCGAGGGACCAAACACGTGAGAGAGCGAAGGTTCATGCTGCTGGCGGCCAGTTTCCTGTTCGCGCCGCCGGCCATCATCGCGGGAGAGCCGGGCGCCAAGAAGCCCACGGTGATTACGATCGGCAAGGACACGGCTTTCGCCAAAGACCTGGTGGTCGAGGCCGGCCAAAAACTGGTGGTCAAGCCGGGCGTCACCCTCAGGTTCGCAGAGGGCGCGGGGATCGTCGCGCGCGGGGTGATCGAGGCCCGGGGCACCAAGGACAAGCCCATCGTCTTTACCGCGAAAGACCCGGGGAAAGGCTGGGGGAACGTCTCGCTGCTGGGCAAGGGCGCGGACGGGTCGGTGCTGGAGCATTGCCGCTTCTCCCTGGGCCGAGGCCGTAAGGTGGCTTTCGACCGGAAGCTGAAGTTCGTCAAGTTCGCCGCCGGCGGCGAGAAGGACATGTACGTCATCACCTGTGGAGGAGCACTTTTCATCTACGGGACCAGCAAGGCAAACGTCCGCCACTGCCGCTTCACGAGGAACATCGCCTACTGGGGTGCGGCAGTAAGCTGTTGGGGCGGGGGGAACCCTACTATTTCGGGATGCTATTTCGGTAGTAACGGGGATCGCTTCACCGAGGACGCGGGGGCGATTCACTGCGTGCTGAAGTCCAACCCGCTCATCAGGGGCAACTACTTCGAGAAGAACACCGCCAAGTACGGCGGCGCCCTGCATTGCCTGCACGGTTCGGCCCCGGCCATCTCCGGCAATTACATCAGCGGCAATAAGGCGCGAGGCAATTCCAGTGCAATAAGCTGTTTCAACCGGGCAAGCCCCGCCATTGCGGGCAACTTCATCTCCGGCAACACGGTCCAGCGGGACAAGGGCGTGGCCATCGAGACCGTGAGCCACTCCAAGCCGACTATCAAGGGCAATTACATCCGGGGGAACATCAACGGGAAAGAGAAGGAAGCCAACCTGCACGCCAACGACAGCTTCGGCGGCAAGCCGGACGAGTCCACTTGCGAAGAGCAGGAACCAGCCAAGAAGGAGGACGTCCTCCGGGCGCTCAAGAAGGCCGGCGTCCTGGACCTGGCCCCTCCCACTGGCAAGGACGCTTCCTCAAGGGCGAGTGACGCTTAGGCCACTTCCCGAATCCGGAGCTTGAAAAAATCGGCCTTTGGGGCAAGCTATGATGTGTGAATAGGCCGGCATCCCGGCATTCCACCGCCGGCCGCTGTTGATGAAGTCCTGCAAAACTTCATCAACGAAGTACTGGAATCGGGGAAGGAACGACCTCATGGCAGACCTCAGGGGCAACGCGGTCTTCGCCCAGTCCGGCGGACCGACCACCGTGATCAACGGCTCCATTGCCGGCGCCGTGCAGGAGGCCATGGCCCACGACTGCTTCGAAGACCTCTACGGCGCCTACAACGGCATCCTCGGCGTGCTCGGGGAAGAGCTTTTCGACTTGCGCAAGGAGCGCGCCGACGACATCGAGAACCTCAAGCGCACTCCCGCGGCGGCGCTGGGCTCCTGCCGCTACAAGGTCAGGAAGTCCACGGACCTGGAGCGCATCGTGGAGGTATTCAAGGCCCACAACGTTCGCTACTTCTTCTACGCCGGCGGCAACGACTCCATGGACACCGCCGACAAGGTCGCCAAGCTGGCCGGCGAGGGTGGCTGGGAGATGCGGGTCATGGGCATCCCCAAGACCATTGACAACGACCTGGCCCACACCGACCACACCCCCGGCTACGGCTCGGTGGTCAAGTACAACGCCACCGCGGTGATGGAGGCCGGCCGGGACACCGAGGCGCTCTGGACCCACGACACCTGCACGGTCATGGAGATCATGGGTCGCAACGCCGGCTGGATCGCCGCGGGCACCGGGCTGGCCCGGCGCGAGCCGGAGGACGCCCCGCACCTCATCTACCTGCCCGAGCGCCCGGTGACGCTGGCCAGGATCGCCGAGGACGTGAAGGACTGCCTCAAGCGGTTCAAGCGCTGCTTCATTATCGCCGGCGAGGGCGCCAGGAACGAGAAGGGCGAGTACCTGGCCTCCATGGGCGGGAGCTTCGGCCAGGACGACTTCGGCCACGTGCAGCTCGGCGGGGTTGCCGATTTCCTGCGGGGCTTCATCGAGAAGGAGGTCGGCGTCAAGTGCCGCACCAACAAGCCCGGCACCGTCCAGCGCAACGCCATGCACTTCGCCTCGCGGACCGATGCAGAGGAGGCCGTGGCCTGCGGCCAGGCCGCGGTGCGCAAGGCCGCCAAGGGCCAGACCGGCTTCATGGTCACCCTGGTCCGCGAGAGCGGCCCGGTCTACCGCTGCTCGACCGGCACAGCGCTGCTCTCTGACGTGGCCAACGGCGAGAAGCTCCTGCCCGACGAGTTCATCAACGAATCGGGCAACGGCATCACCGAGGCCATGAAGGACTACCTCAAGCCCCTGATGCGGGGCGAGGTGCCCATCAACGTGGGGCCCGACGGCCTGCCGATCTACGTGCGCCTGCAGAAGCGCTACGCGCCCAAGAAGCTGACCCAGTGGCTGCCTGAGGCGGAGTAGGGAGGACCCTTCCGGGACACGGGCTATGGAACTCCGATTCTGCGACGACTGCGGCGCCCGGATCGATGAGGAGAATCTCTCCTCCGGCCGCGCCGCGGAGGTCGGGGACTACTGCTACTGTCCCAAGTGCCTGAAGGCCAAGAAGAAGGAAGGTGGGCTCCCGGAGTCTCCCGCGCAGCCCGCGCGCGCGCCGAGCACCAAGAAGCTGATCCGCCCCACGCCGGGCGGCGGGTCCAGGCCGGGGCCGCGCTCCACCCCCGCGAGAGGCACCCCGGGCAGGGGCCGGAAGCGACCGCCATCCACCGCCAAGCTGCCGGGGCGCAGGCCCAGGCCCTCCACCGCCAAGATAACCGTCCCCCCCGGAGTTCGTAGGAGGCCCCCTTCCAGCAAGCCGCTGCACCAGGAGGGCGAGGCGCCGGACGAGTCCCCCGGTTGGGGCCGGGCGTTGCGCAGCGGGGCGCTCCTGCTTCTGGGCGGGCTGGTCCTGGGCTACCTGGGGCTGATGTTCCTGGCCAGGCAGGGCGTCGTGTCGCTGGGCAAGGAGTCGGACGCGGCCGTCCAGCAGCCGCCGGACGGGACGCCGCCGGAGCCCGGAGCGCCCATCGCACCCACCGAATTGACCGCCAAGATCCTCTCCGCCACGGAGGTCGAGCTTTCCTGGAAGGACAACTCCGGGTCCGAGACCGGTTTCGCCGTCGAGCGCCGGGAGGGAGCCGGCGATTGGGAAAAGGTGAAGACCGTCGCCAGGGACGGGACCGGCTTCAGGGACGGGGAACTGAAGCCCGAAACCGAGTACGCCTACCGGGTGCGCGCCGAGGGCCAGGCGGGCAGCTCGAAGCCCAGCGAGGGGGTCAGCGCCAGGACGCTCGCGGCCGATTCGGCCCCCGGTCCCAAGCTGGCCGCGCCGGGCGGACTGGAGGCCAAGGAACTCCCGACGGCGGGCGAAGTGCAACTCACCTGGAAGCACGACGCGAAGGACGGCACCAGTTTCGTCGTCGAGCGGCGCGAGGCGGGAGCGTCGCAGGCGCCGCCCGCGACCGAGTGGAAGACGGTGGCCACCGTCGAGAAGGGCGAGACCTCCCGCAAGGACACCGGCCTCACGGCCGGGACGAAGTACGAGTACCGGGTGCGCGCCAGGAACAAGGACGGCGAGTCTCCCTGGTCAACGCCAGCCAGCTTCACGACTCGCCCGGCGGTGGGGCCTGCCGGCGAGCTGACCGCCAAGCCGCTTTCTGACACGATGATCGAACTGACCTGGAAGGGAACGTTCGCGGAGAAGGGTTCGTACTTCATCGACCGGGACAAGAAGGAAGAGGGCTGGAAGCAGATCGGCGAACTGAAGAAAGGGAAGTTCACCTTCAAGGATGCCGGGCTTGAGCCGAACACCCGCTACTCCTACGTGATTCGCGCTCTCCTGCCCGGCGGCAAGAAAGTCTCCAAGCCGGTGACACTGACCACTCCGGCCAAGGTGGCCCCGGTGATCGTGGGGGAAGTCAGCGCCAAGCCGCTTTCCACCACTGTCGTGTTGCTGACCTGGAAGGGACTTCCGGCCGCGGACACGGATCACACCATCGAGTACCAGGACAAGCCGGGAGCTGAATGGAAGAAGAGACGGTCAACGCGCTCCAAGGAGGGCTACCACAGGGCAACGCGGCTTTCCCCCGATACCGAGTACTCCTTCCGGATCCGCGTTAACAGCGTTCCTCCCAAGTACACGAAGGTGGCGGTCGTCCGCACCATGGCGACCGGCGCCGCGCATCCGGCCGCCGGCGAGCTGACCGCCAATCCGCTTTCCGGCACCGAAATCGAACTGACCTGGAAGGGCACCTTCGTCGAGAAGACGGTCTACAGCCTGTACAGAAAGCCGGGGGCAAAGCCCACGGGATGGAAGAAGCAGGACAAGTTCGAGAAGGGCGCGCCTAAGTTGACGGACACCGGCCTGAAACCGGACACCGAGTACACCTATCGGGTGAGCATCGCCGGCCGGGCCGGCCGCGGCGTTTCAAAGGAGATCAAGGTCCGGACCCTGGCCAAGGGGCAGAAGCCGCCGCCGCCCGGAGCCCCCGCAGCGCCCGGCGAGTTGAAGGCCGCCATGACTCTCCCCAACCGTGTCAAGCTGACCTGGAAGGACAACTCCAAGGACGAGACCAACTTCGACATCGAGCGCGCTTACAGCTCCGACGACCTGCTGCGCGTCGGCCCGACGGTCAAGTACAGCGGGACGGCCAAGAAGCCCTACGTCGCCCCGGCCGGCTCGGGACAGAGCTTCCTGCCCGGCGCGGCGGTGGCCCACAACCGCAAGGTGCGCTGGAGCGAGATCCCCCCCCAGCTCTGGGGCAAGGCCCGCCTGGTGACCGCCTATGAGGACAGCGGCTCCAAAAACGCCAGCAAGATGTACGTGGTCAACGTATCCGGCCCCTGCACCGTGTACCGGCTGGCCCACGAGGGGACCGGTGGAAAGAAACCGACCTGGATTTATGGCACGTGGAAGGACTCGGGCCTGACCTGCAAGTCGGTCGACGCGGCGCGCAAGACCAGGACGTGGCACCTCTGGAAGAAAGAGTTCAAGGCCGCCGGCCCCGTGACTTTGGCATGCAATCCCTCAAAGAAGAAGAATAAGAGCGCCGCGCCCTACGTCTTCGCCAGCGGCCAGATGAACTGGCGGCCCGCGGCCAGCATCGGCCCGGACCGGCAGACCTATGAGGACACCGTGAGGATCGGCGTGCAGTGCTTCTACCGGGTCCGGGCCACCAACCTCAAAGGCACGTCGGCCTTCTCAAAAGTGGTTTCCATGATCATCCCGCGCAGGAAGCCGAAGTAGCACTGATGCGCGTCCTCCGTCCAGCGCTTTCCGCGTTGCTGGCCGTCATGTTCCTCACCGCCGGATGCTTCGGTCCGCGCGCCGGGCGCCAGTACATGCCCCTGGCGGTGGGCAACCGCTGGGATTACCGGGTCACGCTCTCCGACGGCCGCACCCGGCAGCGCCGGATGACCGTGACCGCCAAGATTTCCGAACTCACCTACCGGACCTCCGATGGCGGGGACAGCGCCCTGTGGAGCTGGGAGGACGGCTTCCTGTCGTTCCAGCAGGGCGGCCGGCGCGTATACCTGTTGGCCCTGCCGCCCACCGAGGGCTCCGGCTGGTGGACGGTCACCCCCGAGGGCGCCCGGGTCTGGTGCAAGGTGAAGGGACGCGGCGAAGTGTCCGTGCCCGCGGGGGACTTCCGGAACTGCGTCGAGGTGCTCATGCAGCCGGCCGGAGGGAAGACCGAGATGCGTCACTGGTTCGCCCCCGGCGTCGGCTGGGTGCGCTACTCCTACGGCCCGCGGGGCGCGAAGCCGTGGATGGTCCGCGAGTTGGTAGCCTACGAGCTCAAGGGCAATGCGAAATGAGCGCCAGCCGCTCGCGCCTCGCCGCGCTGCCCGCGCTGATCCTGGCTTTGGCCGGCCTGGCCGCGGCCACGGTGATCCCCCTCAGTCTGCGCGGCGCCCGGGCCGCGCCGCGGCGAGAGGCCCGGCGCATAGTCTCGCTCAGTCCGGACGTCACCGAGGCTATCTTCGCAATGGGCTTGGGCCAGCGCCTGGTGGGGCGCACCTCGGCCAGCGATTACCCGCCCGAGGCCGCGCGCGTCCCGGTCGTCGGCGGCTACGGCACGCCCTCCGTCGAGAAGGTGCTGTGGCTCAGGCCCGACCTGGTGGCCGGGACGGGAATCGGCCTCGGGGCCCAGGTGGCCGAGATCCGCCGCGCCGGCGTCCCGGTGTACGTCGCCCACGGCGAAACCCTGGAAGGCGTGGCCTGGTCCTTCCGGGAGCTCGGTCGCCTGGCCGGTGAGCCGGAGGCCGGCCGCACTCTGGCCGCCAGCTTCCGCCGGGCATTCACCGACGCGCGCGCGCGGGCCGCGAGGGTGCCCGAGAAGCGAAAGCCCCGAGTCTACCTGGAGATCGCCGGCGATCCCATCTGGGCGACGGGCCGCGGCAACTTCGTCGACGAGCTCATCCGCGCCGCCGGCGGGCGGAACGCGGTCACCGATCTGGGCGCCGGCTACATCCGTCCCACGGCGGAGGACGTCATCAAGCTCAACCCGGACGTCGTCATCCTGGCCTACATGTCTCCGGACAAGAAGGCCGCCGTCCAGCGCTTCTCGCTCCGGCCGGGCTGGGGTCAGATAAACGCGGTTAAGAACCAGCGGGTCTGGGCGGACATCGACCCCAACCTGCTCCTCAGGCCCGGGCCGCGACTGGTCGAGGGCCTGAGGATACTCGCCGCGCGCCTGGCCGCAGTGCGTCTGGAGACGAAGCCGTGAGCCGCCGAGGGGACCGTTACCTGTTAGTGGCCCCGGCTGTACTTCTGGTCGCGGCGGCGGCGGGGCTCTTTCTGGGGCCCATGCGCATCTCTCCCGGCGAGCTCCTGTCCGAGCAGCGGCACATCCTCGAGATGCGCGCGCTCAGGGTGCTCCTGGCCATGGCGGTGGGCGCCTCGCTGGCGGTGGCCGGGGTGCTCTTCCAGGCGATACTCCGCAATCCCTTGGCCGACCCCTACGTGCTGGGCGCCTCCAGCGGCGCGGGGCTGGGCGCGGGGCTGGCCATCATCGCCGGGCTGGGCGTGGGGATCTTCGGGGCCTGGGCGGTGCCCTTGAGCGCCTTCGCGGGCGCGATCATCTCCGTGGCCCTGGTCTACCGGCTGTCGCTGACCGGGGGGCGCATTCCCCGGATGACGCTGCTCCTGGCCGGAGTGGTGGTCGGCTACCTGCTGGGCGGAGCGCTGCTCTTCATGGTCTCGACGGTGGGCGCCACCCGGCTTCACGACGTGATGTGGTGGCTGCTGGGCTCGCTGGCCGCCCGGGAGCCCGGGCTGGTGACCGCCGCGTGGTGGTTCGCCGCCGCGGGCACCGCGATCGCCTGGCTCCTCTGGCGGGATCTCGACCTGCTGGCCCTCGGCGAGGAGCAGGCCGCGCACCTGGGGCTCAGCCCCGAGCGGGCCAAGCGCGTCTTCTTTCTCGTCGGCAGTGGGCTCACCGGCGCGGCGGTGGCCGCCAGCGGGATGATCGGCTTCGTGGGACTGGTGGTCCCCCACCTGGTGCGGCTGATCATTGGCCCCGGCCACCGGCGACTGGTGCCCTGCGCGGCCATCACCGGGGCGATCTTCCTGGTGCTGGTGGAACTCGTGAGCCGCACGGCGCTGCCCGGCCACGAGATTCCCGTGGGGGTGGTTACCGCCTTCGTGGGCGGCCCGTTCTTTCTGTGGCTGCTGCGCCGGCAGCGCAAGGTCTTCTGGGGATGATGCCGTGAGCGCGCTGGTGGAGGCCCGCGACCTGGCTTTCAGCTACGCCGAGAGCGAGGTGTTCACGGACGTTTCGCTGGCGCTGAAGCCCGGCGAGTTCGTTGCCTTGGCCGGTCCCAACGGCGCGGGCAAGACCACCCTGCTGAAGGTGCTCAGCGGGGTGCTGGCCCCGCGGGCCGGCTACGTCACGTTGGAAGGCCGGCCGCTGGCCGAACTCGGCCCCCGCGACATCGCCCGGTGCGCCGCCTTCGTGGGGCAGGAGCTCGCCGCGGAATTCTCCTTCACGGTGGAGGAACTGGTGCTCATGGGCCGCGCGCCGCATCTCGGCCGCCTGGCCCTGGAAACCGAGCGCGACTTCGAGATCGCCCGCGAGGCCATGAAGTCGACGGGGGTGTATGAGTTCGCCGACCGGGCCATCGACGAGGTCTCCGGCGGCGAGCGCCAGCGGGCATTCCTGGCCATGGCCCTGGCCCAGGAGCCCAAGCTGCTGCTCTTGGACGAACCCGCCAGCCACCTGGACCTGGCCCACCAGACCGACTTTTTCGACCTCCTCGCCGAACTGGTGGGCCAGCGGGGCATCGCCGCGCTGGTCGCCGGGCACGATCTCAACGTGGCCGCGGACTACGCCTCGCGCCTGCTGGTTCTCGCCGGCGGGAAGCTGGTCGCCGACGACGAGCCCGGCAAGGTGCTCACCGCCGAGCTAATCAGGCAGCACTGGGGCGCGGAGGTGATGATAACCGCCAGCCCGGCCACCGGCCGACCGCACGTCGTGGCCGTGCCGGGTGGGAAGGCTAACGCTCCTCGACCCAGGCGATAAATCGTCCTGCAATTCCCACGCGCGTCATTACAATGGCGCGCCATGAAGTTTTTCAAGCTGGTCGAGCGCTGGTTCGCGGTCATCTGTGTGGCAGCAACGCTCCTGGGGCTCTTCGTGCCCCAGTCCGGGTCCTTCATGAAGGACCTGGCCACGGTCTTCCTGGCCGGGATCCTGTTCTTCACCGGCCTGAAGCTCGACTTCCGCGCGGCCGTCGGGCACGTGGCCCGGCCGTGGCTGGTAATCTACGCCGCGATCGTGCTCATGGTGGTCTTTCCGCTGGGCATTTACGGTCTGGCCCGCCTGACCCTGCCCAACAAGGACCTGGCCTGCGGGGTGCTTATCGTGGCGGCCATGCCCGCAGGGCTGGCCGGCAGCTCGCTGACCGACATCGCCAGGGGCAACACCGCCCTGGCGCTGGTGGTGACCATGCTTACCAGCCTGATCTGCCCGGTGGTCACTCCCTGGATGATCAGACTGTGCACCGGTCTGTCGGCCGGGGAAGGGTGGAGCTTTATGGGCAAGCAGGCGCTGTTCCTCGCGCTGGTCCTCTTCACCCCTCTGGGCGCGGCCTATCTGGTGCGTCGACTGTTCTCCGGAACCGTCCGGCGCTTTAGGGAGGCCTGCACCGGTCTTTCCATGATCTCCCTGGCCCTGCTGATCCTCGCGGCGATGAGCGGCTCCAGCAAGGAGTTCATGCGCATGATAAAGGACCACCCCGGGCACGCCGCGATTCTGACCGGCTTCATGTTCGGCTTCAGCGCGATACTGCACGTCGCCGGATATCTGATAGCCCCCTGGCGGCCGGTCGCCGACCGCGCGGCGCTTTCAGTGAACTCCGCCTACGTCAACAACGGCCTGGCCATCGTCTTCTCGAGGAAGTTCTTCCTGCCGATCATCGGCGCCCCGGCGCTCCTGCCCGCTATACTCCTCGAAGTACCCATGGTCCTGGCCATACGGGTGCTCAAGAGCTGGGTGCAAAGGCGCGGGGACCGCCCGGAAGAGACGGCCCCCGCGGATGACTCCGAAACGCCTTCCGGGGCGACCTAACCAGCCACCTCGATAAGTGCCTTCTCCAGCGTCGAAGCCGCCTGGTCGGCCTGGTCGGCGGTGATGGTCAGCGGCGGCTGCAGGCGGATGACGTTGGCCAGCGGTCCCCCGCGGCCGACCAGCACGCCGTTCTCGCGGCAGAGGTCGCGGACCTTCTTGGCCTCGTCGGGCGCCGGCTCCTTGCTGGCCTTGTCCTTGACCAGTTCCACGCCGATCATCAGGCCCTTGCCGCGCACGTCCCCGACCAGCTTGTTGTCCTTGCCGAACTTGCCCAGCCGGCCGATGAGTTGCTCGCCGCGGGCCGCGGAGTTCTCGGGGAGCTTCTCCTTCCGCATGACCGCGATGTTGGCCATGGCCGCCGCGCAGGATACCGGGCTGCCCCCGAAGGTGGAGAGATGATCTCCCGGGGCAAAGGCCCCGGCCACGTCCTCGCGGGCGATGAAGGCCCCCAGCGGGAAGCCGTCGGCGAGGCCCTTGGCCAGGCACATGATCTCCGGCTCCACGCCATAGTGTTCAATAGCGAACAATTTCCCGGTGCGCCCGAAACCGCTCTGGACCTCGTCGCAGATGAAAACCGCGCCGTCGTTCCTCACAATCTCGCAGGCGATCTTGAAGTAGTCCGGCGGGGGGACCACGATGCCGCCCTCGCCCATCACCGGCTCGGCGATGAACGCGGCCACGTCTCCGGAGGTCTGGTACTTGAAGACGTAGTCGACGAACTCCGCGCAGGCCGTGCCGCACTTGGGATACTTAAGCCTCAACGGGCAGCGATAGCAGTTGGGCGCGGGGGTGAAGGCGATGCCCGAGAGATACGGCCCGGAGCCTCTCTTGCGGCCGCGGTTCCCGGTGATGGACAGCGTTCCAACAGTGCGGCCGTGAAAACTCTGGGTCAGGCAGACCACTTCCTTGCGCTTGACGAACTGCTTGGCCAGGCGCAGGGCGCCCTCGACGGCCTCCGCGCCGGAGTTCCCGAAGAAGCTCTTCCGGAGCTTGCCGGGAGTGACCTCCGCCAGCACCTCCGCCAGCTCGCCGGCGCGTGGCGAGTAGTAGACGTAGGTGCAGCAGTGCACCAGCTCGTCGATCTGCTTCTTGGCAGCGGCGACCACTTCAGGGTGGCCGTGTCCCGCGTTGGTCACGGCGATGCCGCTGAAGCAGTCCAGGTACTCGGTGCCGTTGGTGTCCTTCATGATGCAGCCCGAGGCGCTGGCCACCTCCACCGGCTCGAAGCCGGCGACCATTCCGGTTATGAGGTACTTGTCGTAGAGATCCTTGGTCTTCATGCGCCTCTCCTCCCCCGATTGCCCGGCGTGGCGGGCTCTTCGGACGGCGATTATCGGTATCCGCGCGCGGGCCTCAACCGGAAATAGCCGTTCTGCCGTCTCAGTCGTTCCCGATGGGCGCCCCGCCGGGGGGAATCGAGGTCACAAAGCGGACCGCCGGCCCGACTTAAATCCGCTGGAACCGGAGGCATAACTTGCTAGAATCGAGGAGATCCTGCGGGGGGATGCATGGCGCACATCCGGCGAACCAAGATAGTCGCGACCATCGGGCCGGCGACGCACGGCTCGGCGCGCCTGACCGAGTTGGTCAGGGCGGGGGCCGACTGCCTGCGCTTCAACTTCTCGCACGGCACCCGCGAAGAGCACGTCGCGGCCATGCTCCGTGCGCGCAACGCGGCCCGCCGCACCGGCCGGCAGGTGGCCCTGCTCGCCGACCTCTGCGGGCCCAAGATTCGCACCGGGAGCGCCTCGCCTGACGGCGTGCGCCTCAAGAAGGGTTCGCGCCTGGAGATCGTTCCCGGCCAGGGCGAGAGCACCCCAAAGCGCCTCGAGGTGAGCTATCCGCGGCTGGCCCGCGACGTCCGCAAGGGCCAGCGCGTGCTCCTGGCCGACGGGCGCATCGAGCTGGTCGTCGAGGGGGTCCGCGGCGGGCGCGTCCTGGCCCGGGTGCGAACCGGCGGACTGCTCGGCGCGCACAAGGGCGTCAACCTGCCCGGCGCGCGGCTCTCGACCGGCGCGCTGACCGCCAAGGACCGCCGCGACCTGGCCGCCGCCGCCGCCGGCCGGCCCGACTACGTGGCGCTCAGCTTCGTGCGCTCACCCAAGGATATCCTCGCCTGTCGCCGGGCCATGAAACGCGCGGGGCTGGGGGACGCCGGGCTCATCGCCAAGATCGAGAAGCCCGAGGCCCTGGAGTGTATTGACGCGATCATCGAGAAATGCGACGGAATCATGGTCGCCCGCGGCGACCTCGGCGTGGAAATGCGTCCCGAGGAGGTTCCCGCCGTCCAGCGGCTGCTGGTGGAGAAGGCCGCCGAGCGCGACAGGATTTGCATCGTGGCCACCGAGATGTTCGAGTCCATGGTGATGAGCCCCCGGCCGACCCGCGCGGAGGTCTCCGACGTGGCCGGCGCGGTGCGCGAAGGCGCCGACGCGGTGATGCTCTCGGCCGAGACCAGCATCGGCCGCTATCCGGTCGAGGCCGTCCGGGCCATGAGCCGCGCCCTGGCCGCGACGGAGCGCAGCCTGGCCGGCTCCGGACGCCTGGCCACTGCGGCGTCCTTCGAGACGGGCGGCGGGGTCAGCGACGTCCTCTCCGTGGGCGCGCGGATGATCGGCCGCCGGGTGGGGAACGCCGTCTTCGTGGCCGCCACCGAGAGCGGGCGCACCGCGCTGTACCTCTCCAAGAGCCGCCCGAGTTCACCGGTGCTGGGCATGAGCCCTTCGGAAGACGCTCTGCGACGCATGGCCCTCTACTGGGGGGTCCTGCCGGTGGCCAGCCGTCCCTACCGGCGCCACCACCAGCTGATCCGCGCCGCGGAGCGTGCCGCTGTGAAGTTCGGCGGCGCCCGCCGGGGCGGGTACGTGCTGGTGCTCTCGGGCACGCCGCTGGGCCGGGGCGGCACCAACACCCTGCACATCAGGCGGGTGGGGGAGTGATCCCCGTGACCGACGCGCGCAAGACGCTGGGCGCCGCGGGCGAGAAGGCCGCCTGCAAGCTGCTGCGCAAGTCCGGCTACCGCATCCTGGAGCGCAACTACCGCACCCGCTGGGGCGAGCTGGACGCGGTGGCCTTCGAGAGCGGGGAACTGGTCTTCGTGGAGGTGCGCTCGCGGAGCTCCGACGAGTTCGGCTCCGGGGCGGAGTCGGTGGGCCCCGCCAAGCAGCGCCAGCTGGTCAAGATGGCCCAGCTCTACCTCGCGGAGAAGAGCGTGGGCGAGGAGCGGCCCTGCCGCTTCGACGTGGTCGAGATGGAGGCGCTGCCGGGCGGAAAGTGGAACGCCAACGTGATCCGGGACGCCTTCGACGCATCATGAGGAGAGAGTCGCCTTGCTGGTAGACAGCCACTGTCACCTGGATTCCCCGGAGTTCGACGAGGACCGCGCCGAGGTCCTGGAGCGGGCTCGGGCCTCCGGGGTGGGGCTGATGCTCACCGCCGGTTCGGACCTGGAATCCAGCGAGGGCGCCGTGGTCCTGGCCGACCACCAGCCGGACATCTACGCTGCGGTGGGCATCAGCCCCCACGCCGCCGCGGAGTACACCGGCGACTGGGTCGGCGAGCTGCGTCGCATGGCCGCGGGCAGCGACAAGGTGGTGGCTATCGGCGAAACCGGGCTGGACTTCTACCGCAGCGAGGCGCCGCGGGAAATACAGGAAGAGGTCTTCATCGAGCAGGTCAAGCTGGCCTGGGAGCTGGACCTGGCGGTCATCGTCCACTGCCGGCAGGCCGACGAGCGCGTGCTGCAGATACTCCAGGACCACGCCGGAAGCGGCCAGCTCCGGGTGGTCATGCACTGCTTCAGCGGTGACGAGTACCTGGCCCGCGGCGTCCTGGCCATGGGCTACTACCTCTCCTTCGCGGGTACCCTGACCTATCCCAAGGCCCGTCCCACCCGCCGGGCGGCGGAGCTGGCCCCCGACGACCGCATCCTGATAGAGACCGACTCCCCCTATCTGCCGCCGCAGTCGGCCCGCGGGGAACGCTGCGAGCCGGCCCTGATCGGCGAGACCGCGGAGAAGCTGGCCGCCTTGCGCAAGGCCTCGCGCCGGGACATCGAGCGCATCACCGAGCGCAACTTCCGCCTGGCCTTCGGGCTGCCCATCAGCAAGAAGGACGCGCTGTTCTACCCCATGCGCGACAGGCTCTACGTCAACCTCACCAACCGCTGCCCCAACAAGTGCGGCTTCTGCCCGCGCAGCCGTGATCAGTTCCTGATCGCCGGCCATGACTTACAGTTGTACCGCGAGGCCCCCGCCGAAGAGTACGTGAAGGCCCTGGACTCATACGAGGGTTTCGACGAGATGGTTTTCTGCGGCTCGGGCGAGCCCACCGTGCGCCTGGACGTGCTCAAGGAGGTGGCCAGGGCCGCGCGGAAGAAGGGCTTCAAGAAGATACGCGTGGACACCAACGGCCTGGGCTCGCTGGTCAACGGACGGAAGATCGCTCCGGACCTGGCTGGCTTGGTCGACGAGGTCTGGGTGAGCATGAACGCGCCGGACGCCAAGGTCTACGCCCGGCTGTGCAAGAGCTCGTTCGGCGACAGGGCCTACGGAGCCATCCTGGAATTCGCCCGCGCCTGCAAGTCCGCCGGGATCGAGAAGGTGGTGCTCACCGCGGTCAACGTGCCCGGCGTGGACATCGAGGGCTGCCTCAAGGCCGCCAAACGCCTGGGTCTGGAGTTCCGCTCCCGGCCGTACAAGAAGCTGGGCTGAACGCTTCGGGGGAAGCGAGTCGTGGCCCTCACCCACAAGGACGTGCACTCCGGGACCAGGTGGTGCCTGGTCTTCGGGGCGTACGGGGGGGCCGAACGCTTCGCGGTCCAGGAACTGCAGAGGGACGTGCAGCGCCACCTGCCCTACGTCGTGGAAATCCGCGAGGGGGTTGGCGACGCACTGCGCTCGGAGAAGCACCTGGTCCTGGTCGGAACGCGCGAGAACAACCCGGGCATCGCCGAACTGATCGACCGCAAGCTGATCGCCGCCCCTCCCGGCGCGGGTGGCTACACCCTCGCCGGTTTGTCCTCCCCCTGGGGCGAGGACCGAAAGGTGATCGCCGTGGCCGGGCACGACCCGGCCGGCGTCCTGGCCTGCGTCGTCGACTTCAGCGCGCGCTTCCTCGCCGCGTTGCCGGCGCCAAACGATCCCGGCGAGGAGCGCCGCGCCTTCGACGCGATGGAGAGCTTCGAGATCAGCGAACGGCCGCTGATCGAGAACCGCGGCATCTGGACCTGGGGCTACGTGGTCTACGACTACCGCGGCTTCCTCGACAACATGGCCCGCCTGAAGATGAACTTCCTGATACTCTGGAACGACTGCCCGCCGCTCAACGCCCGCGAGGTGGTGGACTACGCCCACTCGCGGGGCGTGAAGGTGATATTCGGCTTCCACTAGAGCAATTTAAGTATGTGTAACGAATTGCCGATAAAGGAAGTATGCCAGC
>CBDUSI010000019.1:0-47229 GCA_965370045.1 uncultured bacterium
GGCAGCTCCGACGAGAGCTCCCTGCAGTGGTGCTCGGTAGAGGAGTCCGACATCCACCTGGAGGGCGGCGACGAGCCCCACAACTTCGCGATCATCTCCGGCGACGGTTCGAAGTCGATTCACCACAACCTCGTCGCCCACCACCACGACCGCGCGCCCTACGCCCAGGGTCACCCGATCGACTTCCGCAACAACACTCTCTACAACGTATTCAGCGGGATCATCTACATCTTCGGCAAGGAAGACACGATAAGCGCCGTGGGCAACTACGGCAAGCCCGGTCCCGGCGGGCTGATCGGCAACCGCATCCAGATGTCGCCGACCACCATGGCCTGGCCAACGCTGATGCCCAACCGCAAGCGGGGGCGCATGCATTTCGCGGGGAACTACCACGAGGACCTGGGCGGATACGCCCAGCGTTGGAAGCCCAACGACCGGACGGTGACCAAGCTTTTCGCCAATTACGCGCCGGTCAGGACCCACACCGCCGAGGAGGCCTACGAGTTGGCCCTGGCCCACGCCGGGTGCCTGCCGCGCGACTCGGTCAGCGCGCGGACCATCGCCGAGGTGAAGACCGGCACGGGCTACTGGGGCGTGAACGGCGCCGAGGGCGGCCCGATGGAAGGGCTCACCCCCGGCAAGGCCCCGGCTGACGGCGACGACGACGGCATGCCCGACGAGTGGGAAAAGGCCCACAAGCTCGACCCCAACACCGCCGACAACAACAAGATCGTCCCCGCGGGGGCATCGCTGGGCGACCGCCACAAGGGCTACACCTACATCGAGTACTACATCAACGAACTGGCCGACCTCAAGATCGCTGCGGCCCTCACGCAAGCGCGGTTGGACCAGAGCAAGCCCAAGCCCTGGGACAAGCCGGCCAACAAGCTCAACTCCGGCTCCATGCCCCACAAGACACTTGACGAGATGGTGAAGGCCATCCGCGAGCAGACCGAGGCCATGAGGGGTAACACCAACCCGGCATGGTACGCGGTCCAGCAGCTCCTAAATATGGGCGAGAAGGGCAAGCCCGCGGTGCCGGAGCTGATCAAGATCCTCGAGGCGAGCAAGACCATACGCACTGCCAGCTTTGCGGCCTGGGCCCTGGGAGCCATCGGCCCGTCGGCCAAGGAAGCCGTGCCAGCTCTCACGGCCGCCCTGGGGAAGAAGTTCGAGTCGCCCGCCAAGAAGTTCAAGCCCTTCCGCACCCAGGGTTTCATTGCCTGGGCGCTGGGGCGCATCGGGCCCGACGCCAAGGCGGCGGTGCCCGCGCTGGCCAAGAAGCTGAGCAGCCGGCGTCCCCGCAACAAGCAGGCCGCAGCCTGGGCGCTGAGTCAGATGGGTCCGGACGCCAAGGGGGCGATGTCCGCCTTGATCGCGGCGCTGGGCAGCGACTCGACCACCCGGGCCCACGCGGTAAAGGCCCTGGTCAACATCGGCGAGCCAGCGATCAGCGGGCTCACCGGCGCGCTGGGTGGCCGCCGCGGCGCCTCCGGCGCCGTCAAGGCGCTGGGGCTCATCGGCCCCAAAGCCAGGGGGGCCGTTCCTGGCCTCATCAAGCTGCTTGGCAACCCCGACCGCATGGTGCGCAGCAGGGCCGCACTGGCCCTGGCCAGAATCGACCCCGCCGCGGCGGGCGCTGCCCTGGCCGGTGCGCTGGCGGACAAGGAAGTCAGCGTGCGCCACAGCGTTGCCCGCGCGCTCGGCGAGGCCGGTCCGGCTGCGAGCGGAGCGGTTTCCGCGCTGGTAAAGGCCCTCGGCGACGAGCGCAAGGAGGTCAAGCGCGCCGCGGCCCTGGCTCTGGGCGGGATAGGCAAGGCGGCGGTGCCGGCGCTGGTCATGGCGCTCTCGGGCGGCGACCCGTTCGTCCGCAAGTACGCGGCGCGTGCCCTGGGCAACGTGGGGGCCGACGCCAGGGGCGGGGTGGACGCGCTGGTAAAGGCCCTCGGCGGGAAGGATGCCGAAGTCCGCCGGGAGGCGGTCTGGTCGCTGGCGCTCATCGGGCCGGCGGCCAAGGGGGCCGCCGACGCTCTCACTAAGGCCCAGAAGGACGACAGTGACTATGTGGTCCGCTTCGCCGCCGCCGAGGCGCTGAAGCGGGCGAACCAGTAGCGATTCGGGAGGATAGGTGATGCGGGTTCATTTCTCACTAGGGTTGCCGTGTGTCTTCTTGCTGTCTGCGCTTGGAGTCACCATGGCCGGAGAGACGCCAGCCAACAAGCTGCCGGCCTTCCCGGGTGCGGAGGGCTACGGGGCCGTCGCCAAAGGTGGCCGGGGCGGCAAGGTCTACAAGGTTACCAACCTGAACCCGTCGGGCCCGGGCTCGCTGCAGGAGGCCTGCAAGGCCGAGGGGCCGCGCATCGTGGTCTTCGAGGTCAGCGGGGTGATAACCCCCAACTGCCGCAGCGGGGGCAAGAACTGGCTTTCGATCAAGCCGTCCTTCATCACCATCGCCGGGCAGACCGCGCCGGGCGCGGGCATCACCATCAACGGCATGGTCTCCAGCTATCGCTCGACGAGTAACGGAGAGAAGAAGCGGGTGGTGACCGACCTGATCATGCGCTTTATTCGGATCAGGCCGCAGTCGCCCAGCGGCGGCCGAGCCAGCAATCTTAGAGGCATGGAGAACAAGGCCAAACGGGCCATCTTCGACCACGTCTCGGCCTCCTGGAGCACCGACGACTGCTTCTGTCTGGGCTCCGGCCCGACAACTGCCCAGTGGTGTGCGATTGAGGAGTCTGACATCCACCTGGAAGGCGGTGACGAACCCCACAACTTCGCCATGCTGATGACCGGCAGCGGACACCAGCCTCTGAGCATTCACCATTCGCTGATTGCCCATCACAACGACCGCACGCCGGAGTGCGGCACGGCCCCCACCGACTTCCGCAACAATATCGTCTACAACGGGAGCAGCGGGAGGTTCACCCACAAGTCCGGGCCGATCAGCTGCGTCGGCAACTACCTCAAGGCCGGACCGGGCGGCCTGATCGGCAGGCGCGCCTACCGCCCGCCGCTGACTGCGGGCCTGCCGACGTTGAGCTTCAAGAAGGGCAGGAACTTCTACGGGGACGGCAACTATCGGCACTTCAGTGCCGGCTATACCGACCCGTGGAAAGGGAAGGTCAGGAAAAAGGACCACGATGTTCACCCAGCGGTTACCACCCATACCGCCGAAGAGGCCTACGAGCTGGTCCTGGCCCACGCTGGCGGCCTGCCTCGCGATGTGGTAAGCACTCGAACTTCTGTTGAGGTTGCTACTGGCACGGGATACCGGGGTTACAACGGTTCGCCCGGAGGGCTCATGGAAGGGCTGACCCCCGGCAAGGCCCCCAAGGACTCCGACAACGATGGCATGCCCGACGAGTGGGAGAAGGCCCACAAGCTCGATCCTGCCGACCCGGCTGATAACAACAAGATTGTCCCCGCCGGGGCTTCGCCCGGCGACCGGCACAAGGACTACACCTGGATCGAGTACTACATCAACGAGCTGGCCGACCTCAAGGTGGCCGCGGTGCTCACCCGCGCGCGGCTGGACAGGAAGCCGGTCAAGCCCTGGGACAAGCCGGCCAACGAGCTTTCACCCGGTTCGGCGCCGCACAAGTCGCTGGAGAGCATCGTCAAGGCCATCGCCGAGCAGGATGCGAACCGCCAGAAAGACAAGCGGCGCAAGTACAGCACCAGCTCGGCCTGGTACGCGGTGCAGCAGCTCAGCCGGATGGGCGAGAAGGCCAAGCCGGCGGTGCCCGAGTTCGTCAAGATGCTCCAGAAGGGCAAGGCCGACCCGCGCCAGACCTGCTACGGCGCCTGGGCGCTGGGGGCCATCGGCCCGGCGGCCAAGGACGCCGTGCCCGAACTGATCAAGGCGCTGGAGGCCGAGCAGAACATGGTCAGTGCCAAGTGGTCCTTCAAACCCTACGGGTTCATCGCCTGGGCGCTGGGGCGCATCGGCATGTCGGAGGAGCAGGCCAGGAAGGCCGCGCCGGTGCTGGCCAAGAAAATGCTGGGGGCCGACGCGCGGGCCCATAATGGAGCGGCCTGGGCGCTGAGCAAAGCGCCCGCCGCCGCGGCGGAAGTCATGCCCGACCTCATCAAAGCCCTGGGAGTGCAGGGGTTTCCGAGCGAGTACACCAGCTACCACGCCGCCCAGGCGCTCGCTGCGGTGGGAGAACCCGCTATTGACGGTCTGATCAAGGCGGCCGGGGGCTCGGGTATCGCCGCGGCCAACGCCGCGCAGGCCCTGGGCTGGATGGGTCCGAAGGCCAAGGCCGCGGTGCCCGCGCTCGCCAAGGCCCTGGCGAGCGGCGACGTACCAGTGAAGATCCGCGCCGCGCAGGCCCTGCCCGAGATCGATCCGTCCGCCGCGGGCACCATTGAAGCCCTGGGCAAGGCCCTGGGTGACGGCGCTTACGGAGTGCGCTGCGAGGCGGCGCGTTCCATCGCGAAGTGTGGCCCGGCGGCCAAGGGCGCGATACCGGCGCTCCAGAAGGCCCTGGCTGACGAGCGCCGGGAGGTCAAGCGCGCGGCGGCCCTGGCTCTGGGCGGGATCGGCAAGGCGGCCCTGCCCGCGCTTCAGAAGGCGCTCGCCGGTTCCGACTCCTTCGTCCGCAAGTACGCCGCGCGCGCGCTGGGCAACGTCGGCAAGGATGCTGCCGGTGCAGTTGACGCGTTGGCAAAGGCCCTGAGCGACACCGACGCCGAGGTGCGCCGCGAGGCGGCCTGGTCGCTGGCGCTCATCGGGCCGGCGGCCAAGGGGGCCGGCGACGCGCTCACTAAGGCCCAGAAGGACGACAGTGACTATGTGGTCCGCTTCGCCGCCGCCGAGGCGCTGAAGCGGGCGAACCAGTAGCGATTCGGGAGGATAGGTGATGCGGGTTCATTTCTCACTAGGGTTGCCGTGTGTCTTCTTGCTGTCTGCGCTTGGAGTCACCATGGCCGGAGAGACGCCAGCCAAGCCCAAGTTGCCGGCCTTCCCCGGCGCGGAGGGCTTCGGGGCCATCGCCACCGGGGGCCGTGGCGGTAAGGTCATCAAAGTCACGAACCTGAACCCCAAGGGGCCGGGTTCGCTCCAGTGGGCCTGCAGCCAGAAAGGCCCGAAGATCATCGTCTTCGAGGTCAGCGGCGTCATCACGCCCGCGAACCGGAACGACCGCAAGGGCCGCAATTACCTGGCCCTCAGACGAGACAACATCACCATCGCCGGGCAGACGGCGCCCGGAGCCGGGATCACCATCATCGGTTCAGTTAATTCGCAAAAGCCGGACAGAACCCAGAAGGAAAGACCCAAAATTAACAGCGACTACAGCAGGGCCGGCCGAGACACAAACATCGAAAACGTCATCATTCGCTTCCTCCGCATCAGGGCCAATGGCAAGTCCGCCATCAGCCCAGGTAGGTCCAAGCGGATCATGGTGGACCACGTCTCCGGCTCCTGGGGCTCCGACCAGGGCTTCAACGCATGCAGCACAAAGAACTTCACCTACCAGTGGTGCGCCAACGAAGAAACCGACCCCTTCCTGGAGGGTAGCGAGCCGCACGGCTTTGCCATGCTCAACAGCTACAGCCCCGACGGAACGCTCTCGCTCCACCACAATTTTATTGTCAGTCATACCGGCCGCTCGCCTTGCATCGACACCACCTACCGCCCGGACTTCATCAACAACGTGATGTACAACGTGGGCTTTGTCGAGCGCTTCATGAGGTGGCTGTATTCGCGCAAGTACCCGGACAAGCCTTTCGCCAAGTACAACATCATCGGCAACTACTACAAGGATGGCCCCGGGGGGATGATCGGCGTGCGCGCCCACATTCCGCCGGACACCAGTTCCCAGCAGGGCTTTGCGCCCACGGGAGCCTGCAAGTACTTCTTTGACGGCAACCGCTTTGCGTGGGAGGGGTACGCCGGCAAGGAGCGGTACTCCGGCGCCAGGTCCAAGTATCTGGCCGAGAAGCGCTGGCCGACCAGCCCCCACGAGATCACCACCCACACCGCCGAGGAGGCCTACGAGCTGCAGATGGCCCAGGTCGGCTGCCTGCCGCGCGACTCGGTCAGCGCGCGCCTGGTGGCCGAGGCCCGCACCGGCACCGGCTCCTGGGGCGTGCACGCGCCCGACGCCGGGCTGATGGAGGGGCTCACTCCCGGGAAGGCCCCCGCCGACACCGACAATGACGGGATGCCCGACGCATGGGAGAAAGCCCACAAGCTGAACCCCAATGACCCCGCGGACAACATCAAGACAGTGCCCGCCGGGGCATCGCCGGGCGACCGCCACAAGGGCTACAACTGGATCGAGTACTACATCAACGAGTGCGCCGACATCAAGATCGCCGAGGCCCTCACCCGCGCGCGACTGGACCGGACGCCCCCCAAGCCCTGGGACAAGCCCGCCAACAAGCTTTCTCCCCGGGTAGCCATCCACAAGTCCCTGGACGAGATGGTCAAGGCCATCCAGGAGCAGAACGCGGAACGCGCCAAGGACAAGAGGAAAGCGCGGAGGTTGTTCCCCGCCTGGTGCGCCATCCAGCAGCTCAGCCGCATGGGCGAGAAGGCGGCGCCGGCCGTCCCGGAACTGGCCAAGGGTCTGTCCGCAGGAAAGGCCGATCCCCGCGCGGTGACCTTCGCCGCCTGGGCGCTGGGAGGCATCGGCCCGGCCGCCAAGGCCGCGGTGCCCCAACTCATAATGGCCCTGAAGGGCGAGCAGGGCTCCGAAGGCGGGAGGACGGACTTCCGCCCCCGCGGCTTCATCGCCTGGGCGCTGGGTCGCATCGGCATGAACGCGGGCCAGGCCGCGGAGGCGGTGCCGGTCCTGGCCAAGCTGCTCGGGGGAGGGGAGCGGCGAGCCTGGAACAACTCCGCCTGGACGCTCAGCCGCGTGGGCAAGGCCGCCAAGCCGGCGATGCCCGCGCTCACGGGCGCG
Organism: uncultured bacterium; assembly: GCA_965370045.1. Taxonomy (GTDB): domain Bacteria; phylum Planctomycetota; class SZUA-567; order JAKLDR01; family JAKLDR01; genus CAZONU01. Next base: position 6,918 of record CBDUSI010000019.1, read on the forward strand.
CTGAACAAGAGGGGTTTCGCGGGGTACTTCTCCGCTCGGGCCCTGGCTAACATCGGCAAGCCGGCGGTCCCGGGCCTGGTGAAGGCCCTGGCGGGCCGCGACGCGACCACACGCGCCAACGCCGCAAGGGCGCTGGGCTGGATGGGTTCCGAGGGCAAGGGCGGGGTCGCTGCGCTCATCACGCAGCTTAAGAAGGACTCCTCCGGGATTGTCCGTGGCCGCGTGGCTCTGGCCTTGGCCGAGATAGCCCCCTCCGCCGCGGGCGTAACCGCGGCGCTCGCGGGAGCGCTGAGCGATCCCTTCCTGGACGTGCGCGTGAGTGCGGCGCACGCGTTGGGCCGCTGTGGCCCTGCGGCGGCCGGCGCGATCCCCGCCCTGGAGAAGGCGTTCGGGGACAAGCGTAAGGAGGTCAAGCGCGCCGCGGCGTTGGCTCTGGGCGGGATCGGCAAGGCCGCTATCCCCGCGCTCAAGAAGGCCCTCGCGGGGGGAGATCCCTTCGTCCGCAAGTACGCCGCGCGCGCGTTGGGCAACGTCGGCAAGGATGCCTCCGCCGCCGTTGACGTCCTGGTCAAGGCCCTGAGTGACGCCAACGCCGAGGTGCGCCGGGAGGCCGTCTGGTCGCTGGCGCTGATCGGGCCGGGGGCCGGGAGCGCGGCCGGGGCGTTGAAGAAAGCGCAGTCCGGTGGCGCCGATTACGTCGTCCGCTACGCGGCCGGCGTGGCGCTGAAGGAGCTACGGAAATGATGTTCCCGGGCAAGCACGTCCTCGGTGCGTTCGCCGGGGCCCTATTCCTGTGGACGGCCGCGGGCCGGGGGGCGGAGAAATGGATCCCGCCGAAGATTCCCTCTTTCCCTGGCGCCGAGGGCCACGGGTCAGTCACCCCCGGCGGCCGCGGCGGCCGGGTGATCAAGGTCACCAACCTGAACTCCTCGGGGCCGGGCTCGCTGCAGTGGGCTTGCAGCCAGAAGGGGCCGCGCATCGTGGTCTTCACGGTCAGCGGGGTCATCACCCCGCCCTGCAAGAGCAAGGGCAAGAACTGGTTGTCGATCAAGGACGATAACATCACCATTGCCGGGCAGACCGCGCCGGGCGCGGGAATAACCATTGACGGCATGCTCTCCACCACCCGGGGGAGGCATAACCGCCGCAAGAAAGAGGATGCCTGTGACATAATTGTTCGATTCATTCGGGTCCGGCCCACCTGCACGGCCGGTGGCCGGGGCAGCAACCTCCGGGGGCTGGAGCTCTTCCGCGCCAAGCGCATGATGCTCGACCACGTCTCGGTCTCCTGGAGCGCCGACGACTGCGTGGCGCTGGGTACCAGTCCCGGGGCCACCGATCTCTCCTTCCAGTGGATGGCCATCGAGGAATCCGACATCCACCTGGAGAGCGGCGACGAGCCCCACAACTTCGCCATGCACACCACGGTCTACAAGGATCCGAAGCACCCCGGCCGGCCCGGCCCCATGACCATGCACCACACGCTCTTCGCCCATCACTTCGACCGCGTGCCGCTGGTCAACGGCAAGTTCTTCGACTACCGCAACAACGTGATCTACAACGCGGGAACCGGAGGACACTTTGAGCCGTGGAGCAGGAAGCCCGACGAGCACTTCCTGAACTCGGTGGGTAACTACGCCAAGCCCGGCCCGGGAAGCATCATCGGCGTGCGCCTCTGGAAGCCGCCGTACACCCTTTGCTGGAGCGGGGTCATCGGCCTGGGCAGCAAGGGCAACTTCCACTACGCGGGCAATTATCTGGGCGAGCGGGGCGGCTACACCGAGGGCTGGAGGTGGTCCCGCCCCAGAGCGCTCAAGGGGGTCTCGGCTCAGCCGTTCCCCGCAGCCCCGGTCCGAACCCACACCGCCGAGGAGGCCTACGAGCTGGTCCGTGCGAGCGCCGGCTGCCTGCCCCGCGACGTGGTTTCGCGCCGCACCATCGCGGAGGTCGAGACCTTTACCGGATCCTGGGGCCGCCACGGCTCGCCCGGCGGGCTCATGGAGGGGCTGACCCCCGGAAAGGCGCCTCCGGACGGCGACAACGACGGGATGCCCGACGCCTGGGAGAAGGCCCACGGTCTTGATCCCGCCGATCCGAAGGACAACAACAAGATCGTGCCCGCCGGGGCCTCGCCCGGGGACCGGCACAAAGGTTACACCTGGATCGAATACTACATCAACGAGCGTGCCGACGAGCTCGTGGCCCAGGCGCTCACCGAGTACCGTCTCAACACCGAGCCGCCCAAGCCCTGGAAGGAGGCTGCCAACGAGCTGCCCTCCGGTGCGATGGCCCACAAGTCGCTCGAGAGCATGGTGAAGGCCATCCGGGAGCAGGTCAAGGCCAAGGGCCACCGTACCAACTCGGCCTGGTACGCCATCCAGCAGCTCAGCCGGATGGGGGAAAAGGCCAGGCCCGCGGTCGGCCAATTGGCCGACATACTCCTCAAGAGCGAGGATCCCCGGACCAGGTGCTTCGCCGCCTGGGCGCTGGGGGCAATCGGGCCCCACGCCGCGGAGGCGGCCCCCGCGCTGCTCCGGGCGCTTCGGGCCGAGCAGAGCGTCAGGATGGGCAAGTGGAACTTCCGGCCCTACGGGTACATCACCTGGGCCCTGGGGCGCATCGGGCCCGCGGCCAAGGACGCGGTCCCGCTTCTGGGCAAGTTTGTCCAATCCAAGGGAGACCCCTTTTCGCACGCGCCGGCAGCCTGGGCGCTCAGCCAGATGGGGCCGGCGGCCAAGGCGGCCATGCCTGAGCTTCTGAAAGCTCTGGACAGCAGCGACAGGACCATCCGACACCACGCGGCGGTGGCTCTGGCCAACGTCGGCTCCCCGGCAGTGCCGGGACTGACCAAGGTCGCTGGGTGGCGGCCGGGCCCCGCCGCGGCGGCTGCGGCCCGTGCGCTCAGGCTCATCGGTCCGGAGGCCAAGCCCGCGCTGCCCGCGCTGCTCAGGCTGTTGAAGAGCAGTCACGCGGTCTCGCGGATCGAGGCCGCCCGGGCCCTGTCCGCCATCGAGCCGGGCGGCGCGGAGGTCACCGCGGCGCTGGGCGCGGCATTGTCCGACAAGGAATACGGAGTGCAGGTCAGTGCGGCGGCGGCTCTGGGCGAGTGCGGAGCCAAGGCTGCGAGCGCGATTCCCTCGCTGGAGAAAGCGCTTGGGGGCAAGAAGAAGGAGGTCAAGCGCGCTGCGGCGCTGGCGCTGGGGAAGATCGGCAAGCCGGCCATCCCCGCGCTCAAGAAGGCGCTCGCGGGGGGCGATCCCTTCGTCCGCAAGTACGCCGCGCGCGCGTTGGGCAACGTCGGCAAGGATGCCTCCGCCGCCGTTGACGTCCTGGTCAAGGCCCTGAGTGACGCCAACGCCGAGGTGCGCCGGGAGGCCGTCTGGTCGCTGGCGCTGATCGGGCCGGGGGCCGGGAGCGCGGCCGGGGCGTTGAAGAAAGCGCAGTCCGGTGGCGCCGATTACGTCGTCCGCTACGCGGCCGGCGTGGCGCTGAAGGAGCTACGGAAATGATGTTCCCGGGCAAGCACGTCCTCGGTGCGTTCGCCGGGGCCCTATTCCTGTGGACGGCCGCGGGCCGGGGGGCGGAGAAATGGACCCCGCCGAAGATCCCGGCCTTCCCGGGCGCGGAGGGTTACGGGGCGGTCTCGAAGGGCGGTCGCGGGGGTAAGGTCATCAAGGTCACCAACCTGAACCCCAAGGGCCCGGGTTCTCTTCAATGGGCCTGTGATCAGGAGGGGCCGCGAATTATCGTCTTTGAGGTCAGTGGGGTGATCAAACCGCCCAACTCCAGCAAGGGCAAGAGATGGCTCTCCGTCAGGAGGGGCCGTGTCACTATTGCCGGGCAGACCGCGCCCGGCGCAGGGATAACCATTGAGGGCATGTTGTCCACCTCTCGATCAAGCTATGCAACCCCCAAAGAGAAACGGCCCGGCCGAAAGGCGCTCGTCCCCGATGTGATCGTCCGTTTCCTGCGTGTCAGGCCATGCAGTGGCAAGGGGAATCTGCGTACCCTGGAGACGCGTGCCTCCCGGCGGATCATTTTTGATCACGTTTCCGGGTCCTGGTCAACGGACCAGTGCTTTAACGCCGGCGGCATCGAGGACCTGACCTTTCAGTGGTGCGGGATTGAAGAGAGTGACATGTCCGGCCTGGAAGGCAGCAAGACCCACGGCTACGCTCTATTCGGAAGCTACAACGAGACCGGCAACACCACCGTGCATCACTGCCTGTTGGCCCATCACACTGGCCGCAATCCGGACTTCGACGAGAATTACAACGTCGATTTCCGTAACAACGTGCTCTACAACCTGGGCTTCGCTGAAACAGTGATGCGCTGGTTCAATCGCGCCAAGACCCCCAACAGGCCGTTCGCCATGTTCAACCTGGTCGGGAACACCTGGAGGACCGGGCCTGGCGGCATCCTGGGGTCTCGTTCGTACATGCCACCACCGTCCGCGTTGCTCCGGGGCTTCGTGCCGACCGACTCGACCGGCCGATTCTGGTTTGAAGGCAACCGCTTCGACTGGGAAGGCCATGTCGGTATGGAACAGTACTCAGGAGGCAGGGCCAAGTATGCGGCCAAGAAGCCCTTCCCCATGCCGCCGGTCAGGACCCATACCGCGGACGAGGCCTACGAACTGATCTGCGCCCATGGCGGTTGTCTGCCGAGAGACGCGGTCAGTGCACGCACCATCGCCGAAGTACGCACCCGCACCGGAGAATGGGGCAGGCACGGTGCCGACGGCGGGCTTATGGAGGGACTGACGCCCGGAAAGGCGCCCCTGGACACCGACAACGACGGGATGCCCGACGCATGGGAGAAGCTGCACAAACTGAATCCCAAGGACCCGGCCGACAACAACAAGCTCGTCCCGGCGGGGGCTTCACCGGGCGACCGGCACAAGGGGTATACCTGGATTGAGTACTACATCAACGATTGCGCCGACCGGTTGGTGGCCGCAGCGCTGACCCGTGCGCGCCTGGACCGCACGCCCGCCAAGCCGTGGGACAAGCCGGCTACCGCTTTGTCCGCCGACGCCGCTCCCTACAAATCACTGGATGAGATCGTCAAGGCCATCCATGAACAGAACGCGGAGCGGGACAAGGACCCGAGGAAACGGTGGCACATCACTCCGGGCTGGCTCGCGGTACAGCAGCTGGATCGCATGGGTGCGAAGGCGGCACCGGCGGTTCCGAAACTGATCCCGGGCTTGCGCAAAGGCCTGGCCGATCAGCGCAGCGTGGCTTTTGCTGCATGGGCACTGGGAGCGATTGGCCCGGCTGCCAAGGAGGCCGTCCCGGAACTGATCAAAGCCCTCAAGTGCCCACAGAACACCAAGACCGGTAAGTTGGAGTTCCGCGTCTACGGGTTCCTCGCCTGGGCATTGGGACGCATCGGGCTGAACGAGGAGCAAGCCAAGGAGGCGGTGCCCGTACTGGCTGGACTCATGCACGGTCCGGACAGAGCGTCGCGGGCCAACGCGGCCTGGGTGCTCAGCCGGATGGGAAAGACCGCAGAGCCGGCCATGGCCAAACTCCTGCAAGCCCTGGGCAAGCAACGCGGACACCGCGCCTCGGCTCTGAGTACCCACGCGGCCCGGGCACTGGCCAATATTGGCGCGCCTGCCGTCGATGGTCTCATCAAAGCTCTGGGTAGCAGGGAGATGGCCACCCGTGCTGATGCGGCCCGGGCGCTCGGCTGGATGGAGCCTGCCACGGCGATGAAGGCAGTGCCGACACTCATTGCGCGAGTCAAGAGCGACCCCGAACCCGTCGTTCGGATGTGGGCCGCCGACGCCCTTGTCAGGATTGCCTCAAGGAATGGAGGTGCGGTCGCCGCATTGGCTTCCGGCCTCAGCGATAAGGCCTACAGTGTGCGCGTCAGCGCAGCGACGGCGCTCGGTAGATGCGGTCCGGCGGCCTCAAACAGCGTGCCGGCGATGGCCAGGGCGTTGGGGGACAAGAGACGCGAGGTCAAGCGCGCCGCTGCGCTGGCGCTCGGCAAGGTCGGCAAGGCCGCGCTGCCGGCGCTGGAGAAGGCGCTGGCCGGGGGAGATCCCTTCGTCCGCAAGTACGCGGCGCGCGCGCTGGGTACCGTCGGCAAGGATGCCGCTGGCGCGACCGGCGCGCTGGTTAAGGCTCTTTCTGACAAGGACGCGGAGGTTCGCCGCGAGGTAGTCTGGTCGCTGGCGCTGATAGGCAAGGCCGCCGGGAGCGCGTCTGGCGCGCTGGAAAGCGCTGCGAAGAAGGACGCCGATTACGTCGTCCGTTACGCCGCCGGCGCGGCGTTGAAGAAGGTGCGGAAGTAATGTTCCCGGGCAAGCGTGTCCTCGGCGCGCTCGCCGGCACTCTTCTCCTGTGGACGACCGCGGGCTCGGGGGCGGAGAAGCCCGCCTCGGAGGGGCCGGGCGCGGCCGAGATGACCGCCGCTGCCAAGGCCTGGAAGGCCAGCCTGAGCAACCCCAAGGCGGCGGCCGAGCGCGTGGCCGCGGTGACCGGCCTTGGCAAGGAGCGCTTCCCGCTGGCGCGCGACGGCGTGGAGCGGGTCAACTTTCTGGTGCTCGGGGGAGATGAGAAGCTCGCGCTGGCGCTGGCCGGGCGGGGTGAGGGCGTCCGGGTCTACCTACTCGGCGAGGAGGCGGCGAAGATCGACTCGCTCCGGAAGAAGGTGGAGAAAGCCGGCCTATACGGGCGGGTGACCTGTCATCCGGCGCGCTTCGAGAGCCTTCACCTGCCCAGCTACTTCTTCGACGCCCTCATCGCGAATGGCAAGCTCTCACCCGCCGGCTTCCGGGAGGCCTACAGGCTGCTCAAGCCCGGCCGGCTGGCCTTCTTCGCTGGTCCGGGCGAGGTCACCGCCTGGCTGGCGGAGACCGACGCACCGGGGGGCAAGCAGAGCCGGGTGGGGGAGGCCGGGGGCGCGGCGGTGCTCTACAAGGGTTTCGACCCCGGCAACAAATACCTCAAGCTTCCGCTGGTGCGCCTGTGGTCCATGCGGGAGGATGTCACCGACTTCGACCCGGCCGGCCTCATAGGCAAGCGCTACCTCAAGCGCCGCATCAAGCCCGGCCAGGTGGCCCCGGCTGCCTTCTACAGAGGAAAGAGGGGCGAGATCGTCAGCGACCGTCGCGCCGTCCCCACCAGGCCGGCTGGGGCCAAGCGCGTGCCGCTGGAGGCCTACACCGGGCGCATCGTGCGTCCGGAGGAGGATTACGAAGAACCCGCCCCCCAAAAGTGGGTGAAGAGCAACAAGAGCGAGGGGACCTGCCATCCGGCCAGCGGCCCCCCGCCCCCCTACAAGTACGAGTGGATGTCCGGCAGGGGCAAGAGCGAGGTCCCGCATCACGGCTGGCACGTGGGCAAGGATCTGAAGACGGACAAGGAGGTCTGGACCTTCGCGGACCCCTTCATGTACCACGGCTGCTGCTCTCCGTTCCTCTACGTGAACGACCTCCTCTTCAAGAGCACCTACGGTACCCTCATGGCGCTCGACCCGCGAAGCGGTAAGCCTCTGTGGACCTACCGCAACGGCGGCAACAAGTGCGCGCGGCCCCTGGCGGCGCGCTCGATGCTGTTCATGCCGACGATAACCGGCATGATGGGCGCGAGCCGCATGGGGCACGGCACGATAAGCTTCCAGGCCTTCGTCTGGGAGAAACTGGCCGGGGAGGCTCCCCCGGGCGACGAACTGGAAACCGGCCCCGCCAAGTTGCTCGGCGCCGGCATTCCGGCCCGCGCCGGGGACTGGCCCACATTCGGGCGCGATGCCCGGAGGACGGGCAACTCCCCGGAGAAGGGGACCAAGCCGCCGCTCAAACTCCTCTGGAAGTTCGCGACGCGCGGCGAGGTCAAGGGTTCTCTGGTCGTCGCGGGCGGCACCGTCTACTTCGGCTCCCTCGACCACAAGTTCTACGCGCTGGACGCGAAGACCGGGGCGGTCAAGTGGGTCTTCTACGCGGACGCGGAGATTCGCTCTTCGCCGTGCGTGTGGGGCAGCGGCGTCTACTTCGGTTGTGACGACGGCCGGGTCTACGCCCTGGAGCGGAGCACGGGCAAGCTGGCCTGGTCCTACCGGACGGCCACCAGCGCACCGCGCTCGGCCTACTTCACCGGCGCGCACGACCCCCGCAAAGCCAAGAAACTGATCGAGAAGCTGAAGAGCGGCGACAAGAAGCTCCTGGAGAAGTACTCGCCGTACCGCTCCACCAAGCCCATGACCTTCAACGGCCAGCCCTTGGCCTCGCCGGGCGTGGTGCGCTCCGCGCCGGCGGTGGTTGACGGGGTCCTATACGTGGGCACCGGACTGGGCAGCGCGGCGGAGGCGTGCTGGGGGTACCTGTACGCCCTGGACGCGATTACCGGGAAGCTCCTCTGGAAGGTGACCGACAAGGACATCACCGACCACCGCAGCGAGCTGGCCATCGGGGTGACGGGGCCCCCCTGTGTCTACAAGGGCCGGGTGCACTTCTCATACGGGATCCACACGGCGGTTGACGCCAAGACGGGCAAGCTGTTGCTCAAGGGCGGCACGGTGCCCGCCGGGCACAAGTTCCGCGGCTGGTGGGACCAGCTTCCGCCTGACTACAAGCGGCACGACGGGAAGACCATGCGCTACTGGGTCGACCCCCTGTCCCGCGCCTCCTCCGGCGTACGCGGGGGGCTGGCCGTCGCGAAGGACGAGAACCTGGTGCTGGTGGTCTGCCGCCAGGTATGCCGCGCCGACAAGGTCGAGGTCACCGTCGGCAAGAAGAAGCGCAAGGTTGCCCCGGGCCCGGTCCGCGTCTTCGCCGTGGACGCGACCAGCGGCGAGGTCAAGTGGGAGGGCTGGGGTGACCGGGAAGGCATCGCCCTGTTCGAGCAGCCCCCGGCGCTGCACCGCGGGAAGGTCTACGTCGCCGGCGGCAAGGGAATCGCGATCTTCGACCTGGCCCGGGGCAGCGATAAAGTGATTCCCACGGTCCTGCAGAACCCGATAAGGCCCAAGCCCTGGGCCAAGCGCATAGTCGAGCCCGAGCGTAGGCTGGCCGGCGCCGGAGGCTTCCTTAACACCTCGCCGGCCATCGCCGGCGGACACATCTATGCCGGCTCAGATGACGGGCACGTCTACGCCTGGAAGTTGGACGGCGAGAAGCCGGTCTGGAAGCACAAGACCGGCGGCAAGGTGCGCTCGTCACCGGCGATTGCCCAGGGCCGGCTCTACATCGGCTCGGACGACGGCCACGTCTACTGCTTCGGACCCTAGCACCAGGCGGCTGACGGGGGAGGGCACTGATGAATAGAATAGGCGGACCCATCGGTCTGCTGGCTGTCGCCCTCCTGGCGGCCGGGGCTGCCCGCGCCTCGGGCTGGCCGCAGTACAAGCGCGACTCGGCGCGGACCGGTGACGCCAGCGACGAGAAGCTGGCGTTTCCAATGCAGAGGATCGTCGCGGTGCGCTTCCCCGCGCCGATCTACGCCTCGCCCGCGGTGGTGGGCGGAAAGGTCTATATCCAGGACGCACGGGGGAACGTGGCCTGCGTTGACGTCGGGACGAACAAGGTCCTGTGGACCGCGAAGCTCGGCGGGGTGACCAACACGTCTTCGCCGGCGGTCGCCAAGGGGAAGGTCTACGTCGGCTCCAGCGCCGGTTATCTCGCCGTTCTCGACGCGGCCAGCGGCAAGCTCATCAAGAAGATCCCCGCCGACGGGCAGGTGATCACCTCGCCGGCGGTGACGGAGGAGGGCGTCTACTTCAGCACCACCACCGCCCAGCTGGTCAAGACCGATTTCGACGGCAATGTCATATGGACCTTCAAGGGCAAGGGAGACGCCTATACGGAGTTCGCCGTTCGGGGCAAGGAGATACTCTTCGTCCAGGCCGATGGCACCCGGGGAGGTCATACCCGGCTGTGCATGCTCCTTGACGAGGGCAAGACGGTCAAGGTCGGCGAGTGGTCCGTGCCCCTGTACCGCGGCCGCGTGTACCTGTGCCCGACGGGGGGAATGACTTTCGGAGACGGGGGCCAGTACTCCATGCAGGGCTACGACAGCGAGGCCGGGGGCTTCTGCATCTTCGGCCGCGCTCCGGGCGCCCGGGGATGGTACAGAGGAAGCGTCGGCCTGCTCTGGAGAACCGCCGACGTGCGCATGAAGTGGAACGACTCGCGGGTGACCGCCTCTTACCGGGCGGGCAGGTTCTACCGCGGCGACATCTGCTGCAGCGCGAAGGGCTACATCTGGCGGGCCGACCCCGCGATCATGGTCTCCGGCGGGTCGCAGTCCTCTCCGGCCCTGGCTAAGGATCACCTGGCGGTGGGCAACGACGACGGCAAGGTTCTGTTTTTCCCGATCGAGGCAAAAGGCGCCGAGCCGGCCAGGACGGTCAAGGCGACCGCCATCGTGAAGCCGGTCTGGAGCTTCATGACCATTGGGGCTGGCAAGCCCAACGGGGCGATCTCCTCCTCGCCGGCGATCTCCGGCGGCCGGGTCTTCTTCGGCGGTGAGGACGGGGTGCTCTACGGCCTGGGGCGGGGACCGGAGACCAAGGTCGTCGACGCCCTGCCCAAGGAGAAGATGGCGGCGCGCACTTTCCCGGGGCGCAAGCTGAAGGGGACCGAGTGGCATACGCCCGGCGGGGGCATGGGCTACTCGGCGGTCTCGGCGGACACCACGGTCAAGCCGCCCTTCAAGATCAAGTGGCGTACGCGGGTCTGGAACTCGGGCAAGGGGCCGGTGATCGTCGCCGCCGGGATGGCCTTCCATACCGGGCGAACCGGTCAACTGGTCGCGATGGACGCCGAGACCGGCGAAGTCATCTGGCGAGTGCGCCACACCAACGAGGTGGTGGAGTCCCGCCCGGCGGCGGTCTACGCCGAGGGCAAACTCCTGGTTCTGCGCGGGTCGGTCGACCTGTCCGGGAAGCCCAGCGGCGGCGGCGGCATCTGGTGCCACGACGCCCGAACCGGCCGAGTGCTCTGGAAGAAGACGTTCCAGGTGGCCTATCCCTACAACTCCGACGGCCTGATCGCCGGGGACGGCAAAGTGCTGGCCTGCCTGCCCGACAAGAAGGGCGTGCTCCAGGCGGCGGGGCTGTCCCTCAAGGACGGTTCCGAACTCTGGCGACGGAGCCTGGATATCCCCGCCGGCCCGAAGGGCCGGCGTTTCGCCGTCGCCGCCGATGGCGGGCTCTGGTTCCTGTCTGTGGCCGACGGGAGGACTTTCGGCCTTAACCCGGCCGACGGCAAGATTCTCTGGAAGACCGAGAAACAGCATGCCATCCAGGCGCGCTCGCGGATTGCAGCCCGCAAGGGAACGGTGGTGGTGTTCAACCAGGCCGGTGGCCAAGCCCTGAACGCCAAGACCGGCGCGCATCTCTGGACCGGCCGCGGGGGCAGCAGGAACTATTCCGCGCAGCCGCTTACCGACCTCTACCTGGAAAGCCACGGGAAGAAGGGGGCCTCCAAGTCCCACGGATGCTCCTACCCGGTTTTCGCCAACGGTACCTGGTACTTCCACAAGCGCGGCGCCACCTTCAGCATCCTGCGGGCGGGCAGAGCCTGGAGCCGGGCCTTCCTCTCCAACACCTGCCCCTCGGTCTCACCCGCCTACGGCCGGCTCTATTACATGCCCTGCGGGGAGGGAGTGGTCTACTGCTTCGAGCCAACCATCGCTTCGAAGAAGGAGAAATCCCGGTGAAAGGACCAAGCAGGATGCTCCTGGCGACGCTGCTGACTTCTGTTGTCGCGGCGTCCGTGGCCTCGGCCGCGGACTGGCCGCAGTACAAGCGCGACTCGGCTCGCACCGGCGACGCCGCCGACGAGAAGCTGGCGTTTCCCATGCAGCGGATCGTGGCGGTGCGCTTCCCCGCGCCGATCTACGCCTCGCCTGCCGTTGTCGGCGGGAAGGTCTACATCCAGGACGCCCGCGGGCACGTGGCCTGCGTGGACGCCGCGACGAACAAGGTCCTCTGGACCGCCAAACTCGGCGGGGTGACAAACACGTCTTCGCCGGCGGTCGCCAAGGGCAAGGTCTACGTCGGCTCCAGCGCCGGCTACCTAGCCGTTCTTGATGCGGCCAGCGGTCGCTTGGTCAAGAAGGTCCCCGCCGACGGGCAGGTGATCACCTCGCCGGCGGTGACCGCGGCGGGCGTCTACTTCAGCACCACCACCGCCAAACTGGTCAAGATCGACTTCGCCGGCAACGTGGTCTGGACCTACGCGGGCAACGCGGAGTCCTACACCGAGATCGCGGTGCGGGGCAAGGAGATGCTCTTCGTCGAGGCCGCGTCGAAGTACGGCGGCCACGCCCGGGTGAGCGTGATCATCGACGAGGGCAAGAGCGCCAAGCGGGGCAAGAAGTACCGGGCCACCTACGGCGCCGGACCCCTGTGCCCTACCGGCGGGCCTGTCTTCGGCAGCGGCGGGCAGTTCGCGATCCAGGGGTTCGACAGCGAGAGCGGGGGCTTCTGCATTTTCGAGCGCGACCCGGCGGCCAGGAAGGGGCGGGCGCCCGTCAGGGGGAAGTCGGGGCGGAGCCTGATCTGGCGCGATGGCGGCCCCCTGATACGCTGGAACGACTCGCGGGTGACCGCTTCGGTTCGGGGAAAGCGCTACTACCGCGGGGACATCTGCTGCTCGCCCGATGGCTACATCTGGCGGGCCGATCCGGAGGTGTTGGTCTCCGGTGGGTCGCAGTCCTCGCCGGCGCTGGCCGCCGACCACCTGGCCGTGGGCAACGACGACGGGAAGCTTCTCTTCTTCCCGATTGGCGCGAAGGCCGCGGAGCCGGCCAAGACAGTCAAGGCGGCCACCATCGTAAAGCCGGTGTGGAGCTTCACCTCGCTGGGGGCCGGCAAGCCCAATGGAGGAATATCCTCCTCGCCGGCGATTTCCGGAGGCATGGTCTTTTTCGGCGGCGAGGACGGCGTACTCTACGGACTGGGAAAGGGGAAGGAAGCAGTGGTGATCGACGCGCTGCCCAAGGGGCAGATGGTCGCGCGCACCTTCCCGGGAAGCAAACTCAAGGGCGCCGAATGGCGCAGCGCCGGCGGGGACATGGGCTACTCGGCGGTGTCGGCCGATACTAAGCTCAAGCCGCCCCTCAAGATCAAGTGGCGGACCCGCGTGTGGAACTCGGCCAAGGGCCCGGTGATCGTCGCCGCGGGGATGGTCTTCCAGACGGGGCGGACCGGCCAACTGGTCGCGCTCGACGCCGAGACCGGCGAGGTCATCTGGCGGACGCGCCACTCCAACAAGGTAGTGGAGTCCCGCCCGGCAGCGGTCTACGCCGACGGCAAGCTGCTGGTCATGCGCGGTTCCTTCAATATGTTCCCGAATTCCCCGAGCGGCGGTGCCGGCATCTGGTGCCACGATGCGGTCAGCGGCAAGGTGCTCTGGCACAAGTCGCTCCCGACCGCCTACCACTACAACGCCGATGGCCTGGCGGTGCTGGACGGCCGCGTGTTGACCTGCTGGCCGGACGAGAAGAAGGTCCTCCAGGCGGCGGCGCTGTTCCTCAAGGACGGGAAGGAGGCCTGGCGGCGGAGCCTGGGCATCCCCGCCGGCCGCAAAGGGCGGCGGTTTTCCATGGCCGCCGGGGATGGGCGCTGGTACCTGTCGATTTCCTCCGGCCGGACCTTCGGCCTCGCCGCGGCCGAAGGTAAGGTTCTTTGGAAGACGACCAAGGAACACGCCATCACCGGCCGGACGCGCCTCGCCTTCCGCAAGGGGGCTCTGGTGGTCTTCAACAGCAAAGGTGCCCACGCCCTGGACGGGAAGACCGGCAAGCACCTCTGGACCGGCCGCGGGGTGCGCAGCAAGGGCTACGCCGCGACCTATTCCGCACAGGCGCTGACTGACGCCTACCTGGAGAGCAAGGGGCAGAAGGATATCTTCATGTCCAACATCTGCTCCTACCCGGTCTTCGCCAACGGAGTGTGGTACGTGCACCTTGCCCATTCGAACATACTGCTGGCCTTCGATAAGGAGGTCCCTCTTGGCACCAGCAAGCGCGACTTCAAGCCGCTCTGGAAGCGGTTGTTTCTCTCGAACGCCTGCCCGCCGGTTTCGCCCGCCTACGGCCGGCTCTACTACACGCCCTGCGGGGAGGGGGTAGTCTACTGCTTCGAGAACGCCGGCACCGCGAGCGGGGGCGGCGCCGGTCGGGCCCGGCGCTGAGGTCGAAGTGGTCTGGCCTACCGCCGGGAATTTGGGCAAGTGAAAGAGTACCGTCCACAGGAGGGCAACTGAGATGAAGTTCAACCGTTCGCATCTGCTGGGCGCCGGGCTGCTGGCCGCGGCGCTGCTTCTGGCCGGGCCGGGAGCGGCCGGCGAGAAGAAGGCCTCCGCCCCGCCTCCTGACGGCCTAGTCCTTCTCGAAAACGGCAGCTTCTGGCGCTACCACGTCACCTGGGGGACTGAGCTCTGCCGCATGGAGGACGGGAAACTGGTGTCCATACATCCGGCCAAGACCAGCGAGCGCTACAGGAAGCAGGTGGACGGCAGGAACCGCTACCTCTGGCGGATGAAGCTGCACCCCGGGCACCGCGCCGTCCCCCTGCCGCCCGACGACTGGCGGAAACCCGAGTTCAACGACTCCGAGTGGCAGCGGCGCCGCGGGCCCTTTGCCCACGGGCCCACGGGCAGCTCCAAGCGCGGCTACAAGAGCACCCCGCTGGTCTGCCTGCGCGGCAAGTTCCAGGTGGAGAACCTCGCGGGGGTCGGCGAGCTGACGCTGTCCGTCTCCTACCTGGGCGGCATCGTGGTCTACGTTAACGGCAAGGAGGTCGGCCGCGGTCACATGCCCAAGGGCGAGATCAAGCCGACCACGCCGGCGGAAGACTATCCCCTGGGGGCCTTCTTCGACGGGGATGGCCGTATGTGGGACCAGCCCGAGGTCAAGAGCCGCAAGGAGTGGCGCGCGTTCGAGAAGAAGATGGAGAAGGGCCGCATCTGGGACGGCTCGCCTGAGGCCAAGAACCCGGAGGCGCTGGCGGCTTTCGTCAGCCGCCTGCGCCGCGCCAGCGTCAAGATACCCGCCTCGGCCCTCAAGAAGGGGCTCAACGTCCTGGCCATCGAGAACCACCGCCCGCCGGCCCCGGACAAGTTCTTCACCGCCAATAAGAGCAAGAAGTACGTGAATCAGCAGCACCTCAAGTCCTTCTGCTGGTGGTCGCGGGTGGGGCTGACGGACGTCAGGCTGATCGCCAAGACCGGCGCCGCGGCGAAGCCCAACGCCGGCCACGCCGGGCGGCCCGCCGGCTTTCATGTCTGGACCCACCCGATCATCGAGAAGGTCTACACCAACGAGTACCCAGACCCTAGCGAGCCGCTCCAGCCGGTGAAGATCTGCAGCCCCCGGAACGGCGCCCACTCCGGTCAGATACTGGTCCTCTCCGAGGCGGCCATTACCGGCTTCAAGGTTGAGGCCTCCGACCTCTCCGGCCCCGGCAAGATACCCGCGAAGGCGGTGCAGATCCGCTACGCGCAGCCCGACGGCAGCACCCGCAAGAGCAGCAGGCCACCATGGTTCGACAGCCTGGAGGAGGTCGCCCCGACGGAGGTGCCGGTGCGCTCGGGCGGCCGGAGCGGAAAGAAGTGCGGCGCCCTGCAGCCGGTGTGGCTCACCGTGCGCGTGCCCAAGGAGGCCAAGGCCGGGCTCTACAAGGGCACGGTCACGGTCAGCGCGAGCGGCCAGAAGGCCGTGAAGGTCCCCCTGGAGGTGGAGGTAACCGACTGGCTCATGCCCGACTCCAAGGAATTCTTCGCGCACATGGGGCTCATCCAATCGCCGGAGTCGGTGGCCCTGCAGTACAAGGTGCCCATGTGGTCGAAGAAGCACTGGGAGCTGCTGGAGCGGACCTTCAAGCTGCTCGGCGGGCTCAGCAGCAAGGTGATCTATATCACCGCGCAGTACAAGACCCACTTCGGCAACGACCAGAGCATGATCCGCTACGTCAAGACCGGCAAAGGCAAGTACAAGCCGGACTTCACCATCGCCAGAAAGTATCTCGACCTGGCCGTCAAGTACCAGGGCAAGGTCCCGGTGGTGGGCCTGTACATCTGGCGCTCTCCGTGGGTGACCGGCAACTTCGACGGCGCCGGCCCGCGCGGCGACCGCAAGATCCTCATCAGCCTGGTGGACAAGGAGGGTGGCGAGATCACCGGCACGGCCGAGGGCCCGGCCTGGGGCACGCCGGAGGTCCGCGAGTTCTGGAAGCCGGTGGTCGACGGCATGAAGAAGCTCTGCGCCGAACGGGGCATCGAGAAGTCGCTGATGATCGGCATGTCCGGCGACTACACTCCCACCGACATCGCCCTGGCGGACCTGGAGGCGGTCACCGGGGGGCTGAAGTGGATTCACCACTCGCACGTGGTCCGCAACGTACTGGGCAACATGGGCAGCGTGCCGACCGGCCCGCGCAAGTGGGAGCGCGGCAAGGGCGGCAAGACCTATGCAGTGGGCTACATCGCCGCGGCCTGGGGCGGCTTCGCGCGCCGCAAGGACCCCGATTTCGGCCGCGGCTACGGCTGGAAGAACCCCATGCCCCGGGTCGAGACCCGCACACCGCCGCGCGGCCGCATGCACATGGAACAGAATATCACCGCCGTGGCCACCAAGACCATCAAGGGAGCCCCCCCGGACGCCGGCCTGCACGGCCTGGGTCGCACCGGGGCGGACTTCTGGAAGGTGCTGGTTGACGGGCGCGGCCGCAAGGTCGGCGTCCTGGCCGGTCGCTACACCGAGACCCGCTGGGGGCAGCTGGGCATCCGCTGCTGCGGCCTGGCCCTGCTCGCGCCGGGCAAGGAGGGAGCCATCGCCACCTACCGCTCGGAGATGGTCCGCGAGAACGTCCAGGAGGTCGAGGCCCGGGTCTTCATCGAGAAGGCGTTGCACGACGAGGGCAAGAAGGCCAAGATCGGCGAGGAGTTGGCCAAGCGCGCCCTGGAAGTGCTCGACGAGCGGGTGCGCGCCTCCCAGCGCCAGGCGCTGTGCTCGGAGATAGCCAAGCTCGGCCGCGACCTCTACCGCGTGGTCGCCGAGGTGGCCAAGAAGCTGGAGGAGTAGCGCCGGGGCCTGATTGCGGATTGGGATAACGGCGAAAGCACCGATCATTCGGGGACGACGGGGTAATACAATGTAGAACAGAAGTTACGTGATGGAAACGGTTAAGGAGGAATGCCGTGATCCGACTGACTGCCAGGCTATGCGTGCTCGTGGTTCTGCCGGCGGCCCTTTCGGTCGCCCGCGGGGGGGAGCCGGCCTTTGCCGAGAAGCCCAAGGTCTCGGCCGACGGCGAGAATATCCGGATCGAGTTCGCCGCCGCCTCCAGGACCGACGCGGCGGTGGAGATCATCAACAAGGAGGGCAAGGTCGTCCGCCACCTGGCCGCCGGGATGCTCGGCCCCAAGGCGCCGCCGCCTTTCAAGACAGGGCTGAAACAGTCCCTGGTCTGGGACCGCAAGGACGACGCCGGCAAGCCGGTGGCCGGGCCCTGCAGGGCGCGGGTGGGGCTGGGCCTGACGGCCAAGCTTGACCGCTTCCTGGGCTGGGGCGGGCCGCTCTACGGCGAGGTCAAAGCGCTGGCCGCCGGGGCGGGCGGCAGGCTGCGTGTCCTGCACGTCGGGCGGCGCAAGCGCGATGAGCGCGCGGAGGCCTACTTCAGCGTCTTCGGCCGGGACGGCAAGTACCTGGGCACCATCTTGCCGCACGACCCGAGCCTCAAAGGCGATGAGGGCCACGGCGTCAAGACGCTGAAGCCCGAGGGCGTCGGCACGGTTCCCGCGGCCGTCTTCCGCGCCAATACCAAGGCCAACCCGGACATCTACCACGGCAAGTACAGGTACAAGGGCAAGTTGTACCCGAGCTCCTACTCGCTCCGTCAGGGGGCGGCTTCCTCGGCGGCGCTGGGTCTGGTCATGGTCCGTACCGGGGGTGCCGGCCGGCGGCTGATCGCGGTGGCGCCCGACGGCACCGTCTCGTCTGGGCCCGGGCTCCCTGCGGAGGCGGCCGGCGCGGTCAGCATCGCCGCGCTGCCGGGCGGCAAGAGCTTCCTGGTCAGCGCCGGCGGCAAGCTGTACCTGGCGGCCTGGGGCGAGGAGAAGGTCAAGCCTTTCCTCCCGGCCGGCGGGAAGGCGCTCAAGGCGCCCGGGGCGGTGGCCTCCGATGCGGCGGGCCAGGTTTACGTGGCCGACGGCGACCGCGTGGCGGTCTTCAAGGCCGGCGGCGCGTTCGTGAAAGCGCTGGCCGTCGAGGCCCCGGGGTGTCTGGCGGTCGACCCCAAGCTCGGGGCGCTTTACGTGGTCAGTAAGGGCAACGCGTTGCTCAAGCTGTCTCCGGCCGGGAAGGTGCTGGCCCGGCTGGCGGTGCCGCGGGACTCGCTGATAGCGCTCGGCGCCTCGGCCGGCGGGCCGGTGGTGTGGGTCGCGCCGACCGGGACAGTCGCGGGCCTCTGGCGGGTCCTCGAGAAGGACGGGAAGCTGGTCAAGGCCGGCGAAGTACGCGGCGACGGCATGCGCACCTCGCGCTACTGGCGCGTCGTCGCCCATCCCGAGCGCGATGAGATATTCCTGAAGCGCTACTTCCGCGGCAGGGTCAGGAAGTCGGGCAACATCCTGCGCATGGACGGGGTGACCGGGGAGCTGACCCCCATACCCGTCACCGCGCACGAGATCGCCCTCGACGCCAAGGGCAATATCTACGTAACGTACAACAAGATTCCTGGCCCCGATGGCCCCACCAGCAGCCCGATTACCCAGGTCCGGAAGTATGACCGCGAGGGGAAGCCGGTGCCGTTTGATGGCAAGAAGAAGGGGGAGGAGAAGAGTAACGAGTTCTCCTTCCCCAGTCAGATTCGCGGCTCGGGCGAGGGCGGTCGCGGGTTGGCCATCGCGGCCAACGGGGACATCTACGTGCTGCACTACGATCCCTACGACCAGGGGCGTCCCAAGCCGCACTACGGGCCCGGGCCGACGTGGGTCAGCGTCTTCGGGCCCGACGGCAAGAGGAAGAAGTGGCACCTGATCGGCGGCTTCACCCAGGGGGCCTCGGGCGTGGGCGTGGACCGTGCCGGGAACGTCTACGTGGCCGACGCGATCAAGCCGGTGGGTCAGATTTACCCGGCGGCCTACCGCAAGATCAAGGAACTGCCCACCTCCAAGGTGAACGTCAAGGAGGACGCGCCGGCCATGCCCGGCGAGCCCTGGATCTGGGATGGCGGGCCCAACTGGTTCTTCATGCTTACCGGGACCATGCTCAAGTTCGGGCCGGAGGGCGGGAAGCTGTGGTGGAAGCGCGGCTACAAGACCGAGGAGCCTCCCAAATTCGAGGGCCCGGTGAAGTACTGGCGGGTGCGCCAGCCGGGCCGCAAGAAGTATGACCTGCGCGCGGGCGCGGTGCGCGTCAAGGGCGAGAAGTGGGGCTACTTCGGAGTCTCGCCGGTGCCCCAGGGCAGCGGCGGGGGCTTCGGTTTCCCGGTGGCGCCCTTCGTCAAGTCGGGCAACAGCCCGCGCACCCACGCCAAGCACTGCGTCTGCCACCAGGCGCGCTTCGCGCTGGACGGTCACGGGCGGCTGATAATCCCCGACGTGATGCGCTTCTCGGTGACGGTCATCGACTCGCGGGCCAACGAGCTGCTGCGCTTCGGGGGCTTCACCCGGCTGCGCGGGCGCGGCCCGGGCAGCCCCGTGCCCCAGCCGGTCCCGCCGGCGATAAGCTTCGCCTGGGCGCCGTATCTGGCGGTCAACCGCCACGCGGTGTACGTGATCGACTCCAAGAACCGCCGGATCGTGAAGGTGAAACTCGGCTACCGCGCCGAGGAGATCCGCCCGGTTCCCTGAGCGTTGCCGGGCGCTTCGCCGCTCAGGAACCGGTGCTGTAGCAGCTGCGCAGGGGCATTCCGGGGCCGGTGGGTCTACGTAACCCAAAGAAAAGCCCCAGGCTACGCGGCCTGGGGCTTTGTTTTCAGTGGCACGCCCGGGAGGACTCGAACCTCCAACCTCCTGATCCGTAGTCAGGTGCTCTATCCAATTGAGCCACGGGCGCTCAATGCCACTTGCGATTATAGACAGCGCCCCTCCGCGGGGCAAACGGATTTCTACGCGAGAGGGCCCCGATGGTGGCTGGAGGCCCGGAATTGGGCGGTCCGCTGCGGGAATTCGGTGTATCTATATATTACAGGCGGCTCCGCGCGGCCACCATGGGGGTTGCCAAGAAGCCGGGGGCGGAGTAGAATAGCGGGCGGAACAACGGAGAATGCTTCCCCTACCCAATGGAGGACCACCGGGATGATCAAGCGCAATAGATACCTGCTCCTCGCCTTCGCCGCGGCGTTTCTGCTTGTAACTGGGACGGCGCGGGCACTGATCAACGCCAACTTCACGCCGGTCAACCTGGTCGAGCAGGCCGACTTTATTCTGCTGCTGAAGCTCAAGCCGGCCGACAAGGACGGCAAGGTCATCGCTACGGTGGTTCGCTGCCTCAAGGGCGAGAAGAAGGCCCCCAAGGGCCCGCTGACAATTGACCTGAGCATCACCGCCAAGAAGGCCCACGCAGAGCAGGTCAAGAAGATGATAGCTTCGCTGGGTGACGGCCCGGTCCTGCTCTTCGTGGGAACGGGCGAGAGGGGCGACCCGGTCAGCATGATTCACTTCGGCGGCAAGTGGGTCACTCTGGACAGCACCGACAAGCCGGCCATCTGGGACATGTTCGAGATCGACAACAGCCTGGAGGGCACCTGGGCGGGCGGCACGGACATGCTCCTGCGGGCCGTGAAGATGTTGCTCAAGTCTCCGGACGCCGGAGTGCCGGTCGTCTCGGGCGTCAAGTGGGACGAGCATTCGAAGTGGCCCGCCTTCAAAGGCAAGGTCGCCGGGATGTCGGCCGTGGACCTGGACGGGAAGGGCAAGCTGCGGCTGTACGCGGCCTGCGACGCGGGCGACCGCATCTACGCCTACGACAAGGGCACCTCCAAGTTCGTCGACGAGACCGGCAAGCACAAGCTCAGCTCCAAGAGCAAGAGGGCCGTCTGGGCCGACTTCAACGCCGACGGCTGCCTGGACCTGGCGTCCTGGGACGGCAAGGCGCTGAGTCTGCACCTCCAGACGGGCGACGGGACGCTGGGCGTCGCGAAGGCAGTCGGGGCCGCGCCGGCCGGCGAATGCCTGGGGCTGGCCGCGCTGGACGTCGGCGTCCCCGGAAAGCCGGGCCTGCTCTTCAGCACCAAGACAGGGCCGGTGCTGCTCAAGCCCGGGAAGGACGGGGCTTTCACGGCCGGCAAGCTGCCGCTGGGCAAGGCCGACCTGGCCGCGCTGGGAACCCCGGGCCCCTGCTTGGTGGCCGACCTGGACGATGACAACCTGACCGACCTGCTCTTTCCGCTTGCCAAGGGCAGCCTGTTCTTCAAGGGCAAGCTCGGCGGGGATTTCGCCGAGGCGGTCAAGTGCGCCGTGGGGCTGGGCAGGCCTCCTTTCGATGCTTTCCTGGGCGACTACGACATGGACGGTCGCCTGGACGTCTTCTGCGCCGGGCGGGACGGCTGCAGCCTGTGGCACAACCGCGGCGGGCTCAAGTTCGAGAGCTCCATGCATGTTTCCGGTGAGCTCGCCTACATCTCGAAGGCTGGCGCGATCACCGGCAACACCTGCGACGTCAACAATGACGGCCGGCAGGACATCTACATTGTCTACTCGGCGATCCCCAATACGGGGCCGCAGATTTTCTTCAACCGCGGCTTCCGGAGCTACGGGCACGCCCACACCATCGACATCACCGAGAAGCAGATCATCGGCGGCGCCGAGGTGGCGGGACAGCAGTGCGGCATCATCGCGGACCTCACCGACGATGGCGCGCAGGACCAGGCCGTGGTCCTCAAGAACGGCGACCTCTACATCTTCCCGCGCGCCATCGAGAACGAGGAGGCGCTCTGCGTACGCGTGGGGCTGCCCCTGGGCGGCAAGGTGACCGGTCCGGTGAAGGTCACCGCCTGGAGCGACCAGAGTTGCCTGGGCGCCTGGAACGTGGTGGCCGGGACGCAGGAGGCCTTCTTCGGCCAGATCGAAACCGGGGACATCAAGCTGAAGTGGCGGCTGCCGGGTTCCAAAGAGGTCCACACTAAAGAGATCACCCTGGAAGATAAGGCGGTGAGGTTCGTTATCCCCCTCGACGGCTCCGCGTCCTCGCCGAAAACGACGGCGAACGGGACGAAGCCCTCCTCCGGGAACGGCGGCGCACGCCCGGCCACGGGTGACAAGCCGCCGAAGGCGGAGGCCGAAGGCACGTCGACAGCGATCTACGCCGCAGCTGCGGTCGGGGCGGTGGTCGTGCTGATTCTGATCGTGGTCCTGGCCAAGCGCAAGAAGCAGTAGGTCCCGGCCGAGCTATTCCGCTTCCTTCGGCTCCCCGGGCTCCTCGGGAGCGGGGGGAGCTTCCTGCTGGCTGGCGTCCGGGGTGGCTCCGAATACGCCGCGCAGCGCGTCCAGCCCCTCGGCCTTGGCCTTGGCGGCTTCGATATTCTCGCGCTGGATGGCGTCGTAGATTTCCTGGCGGTAGACGGGTATCGACTTGGGGGCGGTGATGCCCAGGCGCACGGTGTCCCCGCGGATGTCCACCACGGTGACGCGGACGTTGTCGCCGATCACGATGATCTCGTCCTTGCGCCGGGAGAGCACCAGCACGGCTCTACTCCCCCGACTTCCGGCCGCCGAGCGGCCCGGGTTTGCCATCGGGGAAGACCGGATGCTTGGTGGTGTACTCCGGCCCGGAGAGCACCAGCTGCCTGCCGAGCTTGCTCTCGGCGTTGAACACCACCGGGCCCAGGAGGTTCGCGGTCATCTTCCAGGGGTCGGTCGGAACGGAGAGGATCACGCAGATAACCGCGTCCTCGGGCTTTGCCAGTTTCAGGCTGGCCAGGTGTTCCTTGGTCGCGCCGACCTGGTAGTCGGGCTTGAACAGCGCGGGGTCGCAGATCACGAAGGCCAGCTCCGGCCGGTCGACGGCCTGGAGCCACTTGAAGGGCGTGCCCTCCGGGCCGTCGAAGATCACGAAGCGCCGGACGTCAGGGAAGCCGACGACGCCTTCCGGGAAGCTAATGACCGCGGACTCTTCGACGGTCACTTCTCCGAACCTGCTGGTCTTGAGCTGCATCTTTACCTCGTTAGTTGACTCTGCCGCCCCCCTGCCGCGGGCATGTTAACCCGCGACTGGCCGCGACGCTAGAGGAAATCCGCCAGGCTGAGGGGAATGCTCTGGGCGGCCATGCTCAGCGCGGCCTCCATCGAGTTGCGCAGGTTCTGGAAGTCCATGACCGCGCGGGAGTAGTCCAGGTCGTTGGCCTCGGACATCAGCTTGGTGAGGTTGAACTTCTCGTCCTCCTGCCGGCGGCCGATCATCTCGAAGCGCTGCACCCGGGCGCCGACCTCGGCACGGGCGATGAGCAGGTTGTCGATGGACGAGTCAAGCAAGCTGATGGTAGCGGCCACCGCCGCGCGGTCGTCGGTGGCCAGGGCGTCGCGCAGGTCGATCAGCGAGGTGAACAGGTTGTCGGCGCGCACTCCGGCGACCTCGTCGATGCCCATGTCCGCGGCGGTGTTGCCTCCGTTCTCGGTGATGGTCATGGTCGGGCCGTTCAGGCGACTGTAGATGTTGATGCCGGTGCTCGCCGAG
Organism: uncultured bacterium; assembly: GCA_965370045.1. Taxonomy (GTDB): domain Bacteria; phylum Planctomycetota; class SZUA-567; order JAKLDR01; family JAKLDR01; genus CAZONU01. Next base: position 30,554 of record CBDUSI010000019.1, read on the forward strand.
TTGATCTCCGCGAAAACGTCGACAGCGGAGTTGTTGAGCCGGGTCAGCAGGTCGCCGACGGTGCCGGTGATGTCCGCCCCGGTGAAGGTGTCTGATGCCGCGCCGTTGTTGATGATGAAGCCGTTGATGGTGTCCACGGCCAGGCTGGACATCTTGGTGTTCATGGTCAGGACCGGGTCGAGGTCCGCGCCGGTGAGCAGCGCGACGGCCGTCGTTCCCAGGATGCCCAGGTCGTTGGCGGTGGTGTTCTGGTTGACCTCCGCGACCGTAATCCCCACGCCGACAGTGTTGGTCAGCGTTATGCTCCCCCCCGCCGTCGCGACCACGATGCCGCCGCCGGTGGCCGCCTGGATGGCGTCGCCGACGTCCTCCAGGGACTCGGAGCCGGTCAGGTCCACGACAGTCACCGGACCACCGCCGTAGGTGATCCGGATCGACCCGAGATTAACCCCCTGCCCCTGGTTGAGGTCGGCCAGCTTGGTGCCGTCGGCGGCGATGTCCAGAGCGGGATTCAGGTCCACCGTGCCCATCACCCGGGCGTCAAAGGCCGCCATGGTGTCGACGCCGGTGACATTGATTTCGTTGAGCGAGCCGTCGGTGAGCTGCACCTCGATGTGCTCCATGTTGCCGCGGTAGAGCACGCCGTTGGCGGTGATCTCGAAGGGCGGGGCCAGGGTCTCGGTGCCCCCGAATATGTAGCGGCCCCGGAAGCGCTGGTTGGCCAGGTCCACGGCCTGCTCAAGTATCTGGTCGATTTCACCGGCGGCCTGGCCGCGCATTCCCGTGGTGGCCGTGTCGTTGGCCATCTTCACAGCCAGGGTCCGCGCGGTGACCGCCAGGTTGTTGATGTCCCCCAGGTTGGAGTCGGCCAGTGACAGGTAGCTGCTCCCGGCCGCGCCGTTGCGGATGTACTGGATCGCGCGGGACACGCTGAGGTCCAGGTTGATCACCTGGTCGGCTATCAAGGGATCTTCGGAGGGGTTACTGACGATCTGCCCGCTGGCCAACTGGTCCTGCACGCGGATGAGCCGCTCGTTGTTGAGGTACAGGTCCCGCAGGACCGTATTGATCAACATGCTGTTAGTTACGCGCATGGTCAGGCCTCCTTGCCTAGATTCTGGCGCGCCGAGAACATCTTCGAGTTACTCCCGCTACGTCCGGTTAATCAGCGTTTCGATCATCGAGTCGGCCACCACGATCACCCTGGCCGCCGCCTGGTAGGCGCGCTGGAACTGGATCATCTTGGTCATTTCCTCGTCGAGCGACACTCCGCTCACCGACTGGCGCTCGTTCTCCAGGCGCAGGACCATGTCGCTGCGCACCGCCAGGCGGCTGTTGGTGCGCAGGGCCTCGGTGCCCAGCCGCCCGATGATCGAGCGGTAGAACTCTTCGATGGTCTTGGTGTCCCCGTCGGCGACGTCCTGGTCGCGCATGGCGAGCATGTCTAACAGGTTAGTGTTGTCTCCGGGCGAGAGGCTCTTGCTGGCGGCCAGCAGCCGCTCGTCAGCCAGCAGGTCGGGGTTGACGTCCAGCGTGGACGCGTCGTGGCCTGACCAGAAGGTGTTCACTCCCATGGTGGCCAGCAGGCCGGAAGTGTCCTGGCTGAAGTAGAAGCCGTAAGCCGCCGGGTCCAGCGCGCTGAAGCGCAGGTGCCCAGCGGCGTCGATCGAGGCCTGCACTGTCCCCCCCGGCACGGCCGCGTTCACGGCCGCGTTGAAATTGGCGACGAAGTCGGCGAGGGAGTCGTCGTCCCCGTTGATGCCGTCCAGGTCGATGGGGACGTTGATCTCGTTGGTCAGGCCGCTGTTCAGGTTGACTATCGCCACGGTCAGCGATCCGTTGACTATCTGGAATGTGCCCGGCTGCGCGGTGAAGCCCAGGTTGATCTGGTCCAGCGACACGGTGGTGTCGATGGCGGCGTGTTCGCTGGTTACCGAGCTGAGGGGCGTGAGGCCGACCCCCTGCGAGTGGATACGGTTCATCTCGAAGATCATGTCCGCGGTGAACTGGTTGAGGTCGTCCAGGTAGCTGGACAGGACCTGGTCGCGGGCCTGGATGGTGGCCGGCAGCGTGCCGTAGGTGGCCATCAGCGGCGAACCGCCGTCGATGAAGCGCACCTCCATGACCGCGAGGCCGTTGGCATTGACCGTTTGCACGGTCTCCAGGTGGAAGGGATGGGTGAGCATCACCAGGGGCATGCCCAGGGTGACGACGTTCATCGCTCCGTTGGTCTGCTCGATGGTGGTGATGTCCACCATTTCGGACAGCTCGGCCAGCTTCTGGTCGCGGATGTCGCGCAGGTCGTTGGCGGTCAGCGCGCCGCCGCCCTCGCTGACGGAGATTTGCCGGTTGAGGTCGGCAATCTCGTCGACGAGTTCGTTCACCTTTTCGACCTGCTTGGTGACGTCGTTATTGAGCTGGGTGTGGAAGTCGCGCATGGCGTTGTAGGCCACGCCGACGAGGTCGCGCAGGGCCAGCGCCTGCTGGAGCACCAGGCCGCGGGTGGCGTCGGCTTCAACGTTGACCGAGAGGTCCTGCAGCGCGTTATAGAAGCGGTCGAAGGCGGTGGACATGTCGTTCTCGGACAGTTCGTTGAAGATCACTTCCATGCGGCTGTAAACCGAGGAGAGGAGATTGTCGCTCTCGGCCCGGCTGATGGCGTCGCGCTGCTGGGTGAGCAGGAACTCGTTGACCACCCGCTCGATGCCGCGGACCTCCACACCGCGCCCGATAGCTCCGTAGGGCATGTAGTCGGGCAGCGCGGGATTGAGCTCGGCCCGCTGGCGGCTGTACCCCGGAGTGTTGGCGTTGGCGATGTTGTGGCCAACGACGTTCAGCCCGGTCTGCTGAACGAGCAGCCCCTGGAGGGCAGTGGTCAGCGCTGACGAGATAGCCATGATGAGCCTCCTTGCTCAGGCCTGCTGATCGAGAACAGTTGCCGGACGGCTGCCCTTTTCGCTGCCGTCCGGACGATAGCCGGTCGACTCGCGGCAGGCCCGGGCCAGGGCGGCGAAGAAGCCGTCGACGTGCTCCACCGACTCGCTGAGCAGCAGCGCGTTGCGCTCGCCGACCTGGCGGAGTTGCTTGGCGGTGCTTTTCAGGCGCTGCCCCAGGCTTCTGAGGCGCAGCCCGCTCTCGCGCGGCGCGCGCGCCAGGATGGCCTTGAGCGTGGGGGTCTTTTCGCTGTCCAGGCCGAACTCCCGGCCCAGCGCCAGGGCAATTTCGATTCGCTGGGCCTCGGCCTCCTCCAGGCGGGCGGACCACTCCTCCTGCTCGGCCACGATGCGGGCCAGGAGGTCGGGGTCGGCGGAGACCACCGCGGCCCGGGCGTCCTTGGCCAGGTCCAGGAGCTTGCCGGTGAGTTCCAGCTCCGCGGTGAGCACCATGGTCATTTCGTTCAGCTTGTCGCTCATGGCCAACTCCCTTACTTCAGTTATCGGACCCCTGGGGGGCTCCTTGAGGCTCCGCGCCGGAAGTTCCGGGCGTTTTCTCGTCTGTAAGCACCTGCGGCGCAGTATGTTGCGCTTGGACGCCGGCCGCCTGCTGCGCGTAAGCCTTGCGGGCCTCGATCTGGGCGAAGAGCGCGTCGCCCAGGCCGAAACCGCCGCGCGCGGCGATCATCCGGGAGTACTCCTCGTCGGCCAACCCCTGGAACATGGAGCCGGCGAAGCCGCCGGAAAACGGACCTCCATCGCTCACGGTCTTGCGCGCGGCGCGGAAGAGGCCGTTGACCGCCGTGGACTCGAGCTGCCGGCAGAGGAACTGCATGAAGCCGCGGTTCTGCTTCGCGTCGGCGGGCATTCGGCCGGCGGCCAGCAGCGCCTCCCAGCCCTTCTCTTCGGCGGCGCTGTGGGCCTTTGCCTGGCCGCCGGGGGCCGGGAGGGGGCTGAGCGTGTGGTTGAGGGCTGCCAGTTCCATTCCGTTAGCTCCCCTACTTGATGACCAGCTTGGCCTGCAGCGCGTCGGCTTTGTCCAGCGCCTTGAGGATGTCGATCATCTCCGCGCCGCTGCCCATGTAACCATTATCGAGGGTGTCGAGCCTGCCCATGGCTTCCTTGAGGTCAGCCAAAGGGCCCTCTTTGGAAATCAGAATTCGCCGCGCGCCCACGGTGATGTCCGCCGGGCTGATGCGCACGTTGCCGGTGACCACCACCAGACCCTTGCGCTCGATGATGACCACTTTGGCCGACGGGTCGATCATCACCGGGACGTTCATGATCTCGTTGCTCACGAAGGCGGCCCGCCGGTTCTCGTATTTCTTGGGGATTTCGACCCGCACCTGGCTGGAACTCATGACCCGGGCCGCGGGGTTGGCCTCGGTGCGGCGCAGACTCGTATTGATGTTGTCGGCGATCTCGCTGGCCCGCCGGAAGCTGGCCTTATCGGTGTTCAGCACCAGGTCGAAGTAGTAGATTTTCTCGCCCTTCTCGTTGATGCGTTGCTTGTCGAGGGCCTTGGAGGGGATCTCCTTCTCCAGCGTGGCGGCGTTGGTCATTGTGGCGGCCGTCAGATGGGCGCCGCTGCCTATCGCGATGGTGCCCTGGGCGCGGGCGTAGACCACCTCTGTCTCATTGGTGTGCAGCGGGGTGGCCAGCAGTATCCCCTTGTCCAGGCTGGTGGCGTCGCCCATGGAGGCCACGCTCACGTCTATGGTGGTGCCCTTCGCCGTGTCCGACTTGATCTTTGCGGTGACGAAGACCATGGCGATGTTCTTGGAGGCCAGGTCGGTGGGGTCGACGTTGAATTTGAGGCGCTTGAGCAGCATGGCGATGCGCTTCCTGGTCTCGCGGGCCTTGTCGCCGGTGCCGTTCAGGCCAATCACCAGCCCGACGCCGAATACCTGATGCTCGCGGATGCCCTTGATCTGGGCGACGGCCCCCACGGTGGCGCCCGCGGCGGGCCGCGCGGCCAGCAGGGCGGCGGCGACGGCGGCGATTGAGATTAGAAGCTTGCGCACGACTTCGTTCCCCCTCTAGAAGATGTTCACGAAGTCGAAGAGCCGGTGCAGCCAGCCGCGCTTGTTGGCGTCGGCCACCGCGCCCTTGGGCCGGTACTGGATGTGCGAGTCGGCCACGCGGTCGGAGTCCACGGTGTTGTCCGTCTTGATGTCCTCGGGGCGGATGCGCCCGGTGATGATCAGCGTGGTGCGCTCCTCGTTGATGGTCACGCGCTTGCGGGCCTCGATGATGCAGGTCCCGTTGGGCAGAATCTCGATGACCTCGGCGGTGATCGTGGCCTCGTATTTGGTGTCCGAAGTGATCTCGCCCTTGCCCTCCAGCTTGCGGCTGTGCTTGATGTCCAGTTCCGGGGTGTTGACGGAGGGCTTGTAGGTCACGCCGCCCTTGGTCTGCTTCAAGCTGATGGCCTTGGCCATGGCCAGGTTGAGTTCGGTGTCCTTTTCGAGGTCGGTCTCCAGGCTGGTGCTGCTCTTGGAGCTCTCCTTGATGATGATGGTCACCAAGTCGTGCTCCTTGACCGCCTTCCTGGTCAGGAGGTTGGTGCTCGTCTTCCAGATGCTGTCCTCGCCGGCCTGTTGGGTTTCCCCCGAAGCCGGCTCGGCGGAACTGGCCCGTCCGGTGCCCAGAGCGCAGGCGGTCAGCAGAGCCAGGAGCAGCGCGGAGATGTTTGTGGTCATGATTCAGTCCACCTTCACGATTCCGTTGCCGGTGACCCGAACGGTGAGCGGGGGCCGCTTGCCGGCCCGTTCCACCACGATCAGGTCGCCGAGCCCCCCGTCGGACTTGGCGATGGCCCGCTCGGTGATGCGCACCGCGCCGGCCTCGGCCACCACCGTGACCGGCTGGCCGCGGCGGACCATCTTCTGTTTCTTGAGCATCTTGGGCCGCAGGGCTTCGCCGGCCTTGATGGGCCGGGCGGCGCACATTCCCAGCAGCCCCTTGGCGTCGGGGAAGTACTTGCCGCCCAGGTCGGTGAGCAGCAGCTCGGTGGGCTTAAGGTCGCCGGGCAGGAGCATCTCGTCTTTCTGTATGTTGCGGGTGGCGACCAGCACCTTGAGCCGGGCGACCGCCTCGATGTAGCCTTCCAGCCGGCCGACGGGCTTCCCCTCGCGGAGGAGGCTCACCCTGACCCGCTGGCGGCCCAGGCGAAGCCCTCCGGCGCGCCACTCCACGCGGGGGGTCAGCTTGCCATCGGGCAGAGAGCCGCGCAGGCGGCTCACGCGGATCTCCAGCTTCTCGGGCTTGCAGGAGAGCCGCTCGGCGAGAGACGCGCGGATCCAGCCGGCGAACTTCCCCTGAAGCTCGGCGGCCGGGGTGCTGGGTGCGGCGCGCCCGCTGTGTCTCGGGTTTCCAAGTCCCCTGGCGGAGAGTTTCTCGGCGGCGGAGCGCACGGTTACCTTCTCCGCGCCGGCCACGCTGAAGTTGCGCCGGTCGAAGCCTTCTTCCTCCAGGCGGAGCTGGACCTCGCCGCGGGCCAGGGTCACCCGCGCGCCGATCTCCGGAACCCGGCCGAGCAGCACCCTGGCGGCCTCGGCCGCGCGGGGGCCCGAAAGCTCGGCGATCTCGACCAGCTTCAGAAAGCGGCCTTCCGCGCGGGCCGCGGGCCGCAGCTTGACCGCAAGCCCGGGCTTCTCGGCCGCGGCCGTGGTGACGGCGCCGATGCCGAAGAGCAGGGCAAGAGCTGCGGCGGCGAGCCTGTTCATCCCTTACCTCCTGAGCGACGCGGTGGTCTGCAGCATCTCGTCGGCGGTCTGGATTGTGCGGCTGTTCATCTCGAAGGCCCGCTGGGCCTTGATCAGGCTGATGAGTTCCTCGGCGGCCTGGACGTTGGAGGACTCCAGGTAGCCGGACTGCACCTCTCCCCACTGGGCCTCGCCGGGTGTGCCGGGGTCCGCGTTGCCGCTGGAGGTGGTCTGCTGGTAGAGGTTCCCGCCCAGCAGGCGCAGCCCGCCGGGGTTGGGGAAGCTGGCCACCTCGATCTGCCCGATGTCCTGGGGGTCCTGGTCGCGGAAGATGGCCGAGACGATGCCGCCCCGGCTGATGCTCACGCTGATGGCGTCGGCGGGCACGTTGATGTTCTGGGCCAGCTGGTAACCCTGGCTGGTGACGATGTCCCGGTTGGCGTCCAGTTGGAAGGACCCATCGCGAGTGTAGAGGGTCTGGTCTCCTCCCGGCAGTTTGACCTGGAAGAAGCTGATCCTGTCCATGAGCATGAGGTGCAGGGGCTCCTGGGTGGGTACCGGAGTGCCGGGGGTGAAGAGCATCGGCGTGCCCACGTTGAAGACCCCGTGGCCCACCTGGATGCCGCCGGGGATGTACCCTCCGGCAGCGGCCGCGCGGGTGCCGGGCTCCTTGAGCCGGGCGTAGAAGAGGTCCTGGAAGTCGGTGCGCTGGCGCTTGAAGCCGGTGGTGTTGACGTTGGCCAGGTTATTGGCGGTCACGTCGACGTTGCGCTGCTGAGCGTCCAGTCCGGCCGCTGCGGTCCACAGAGCTCTGAGCATCTCTCTACCTCCTTCAGCCGCCGAGGCGGGCGATCTCGGTGACCGCCCGTCCCAGGAGTTGATCCTGCATGCGCACGAAGTTCAGGTTGGCCTCGTAGGAGCGCATGGCCTCGATCATGTTGACCATGGTCTGGGGCGCGTTGGTGGCGCTCATCTCCAGGAAGTTCTGCTGGACGCGGATATCGGCGCGCCCGGCAATGGGCTCGACGCCCTCCGGCGCGGCGAAGAGGGTCCCGCCGGTCTTAAGCAAGGCTCCGGGGTTCGCGAAGTCCTTGATGTCAAGCTGGCCCACGTCCTCCGGTTCCCCGCCGGGAACCAGGCGCTGGACCAGCCCTTCGGCGCTTACCAGGAAGTTCGGTCCGTTCACCTTCAGGGGCGCGCCGCCTCCCTGCACCTGCCAGCCGCCGTCGGCGGTAACCAGATAGCCGTCGGAGTTCACCAGGAAGTTCCCGGCGCGGGTGTAGCGCAGCTCGCCTTCCTTCTCGACCACGAAGAAGCCGCGGTTGCCCTGGATGGCCAGATCGGTGCTGATTCCCGTCTGGCGCAGGGCGCCGGACTTGTGAGCGGTGCGGGTCTCGGCGACCATCGAGCCGCCGCCCACGTCCCAGAGCCTCCGCCGGTCGGGGCGGACGGCCTGGCCCTGGGCCTCGCTGCGGGTCTTGTAGCCGCGCATCACCACCCAGTCCGGCCGGAACCCGGTGGTGTTGATGTTGGCCATGTTGTTGGCAATGGCCTCCTGGCGGACCTGCGCGCCTAGCGCTCCCCAGGCCGACTTGTACAGACCGGTAATCATTTCTGCATGCTCCTCGGCCGGGCGCGTTCCAGCGTGCGCCGGCATCGGCCCTTGGCCGCCAGGCGCTCGGCCACCTCGATCATCCAGCGGCCGATATCCTTGCCCGTCAGCCGGACGAAGCTGTCCAGCCGCCCGCAGGCCGCGGTCGCACCGGGAGAGAGTTGTGGTTTGCTCATCATCTACCTCCGACAGGTTATGCCGACTGGCTCAAGAGCAACGCCCGTGCCAGAGCCGGGGGGTGGGGGAGAAGTTTTCCGCCGAAGGCCGTATCCGCGTGGACGACAGTCGCTTACGCCCGCCTTCGGCCTGCATATCGCCCTCGTGCAATCTTTCGGTCGCGTGAGGCGGCTCCTCCGGCGGAAGATTCTTCCCTGCCGCGGCGGAAACTTCTTCCGGCGGATGCTCCATGCCTTGACGTGCGCCCGCTCACGGCGCCATGCGATTCCAAAGATAGCCAGGGTTTGTAATCGACGGACCCGCAGCCAGACGGTATCCTTATAGTGGAAGAGAGATTGCAGGCGTCTTGCGCCGCGGGGTCCGGAGGCATATAATCCGGGCGAACGAGGAGACGGAATTGCACGGACTTTCGAGAGCCTTTGCCCTCTTGACCCTGGCCTCGGCGCTGCTGGCCGGCGCGGTTGCCGTTGCCGTGGCCGGTGAGGCCTCCAGCGAGAGCGCTCCGCCGGCCTCCGGGGGGGGCGGCGGCGGGCGCGCGCGGGCCAAGCCCGGTCCAGGCCCGGTGTTCGTGTTGCGCCTGGCCGACGATGAGGGCGACGGGGCCATCAGCTCCTGGAACCTGGCCTACATGAAGCGCTGCCTGGAGCGCGCCAGGCGCGAGCAGGCTTCGCTGTTCCTCGTTGAGATCACCACCGACGGCGGTCGGGTGGACATAACCGAGCAGATGAGCATCCTGCTCACCGACTTCAAGGCCGCGCGCACGGCCATATTCATTAAGGAGAAGGCCTTCTCCGCCGGCGCGCTGGTGGCCCTGTCCTGTGACGACATCTACATCAAGCCGGGCAGCACCATTGGCTCGGCGCTGCCCATCTACGTTTCCAAGGACGGCGTGAAAGTCGCCGAGAAGATGGTTCGGGCACTCACCGTCTTCTTTCGGGAAGTCGCCAAGAAGAAGGGGCATCCCCAGGCCCTGGCCGCCGCCATGGTCGACCCCGACATAGAGGTGCTCGAGGTCAGCGACGGCAAGAAGACCTGGCTGGTCACCCGCGAGGGCTTCGAGAAGCTGGTCAAGAAGACCGGCGACCGGCGCCTGGTCGAGACCGTCAGATCCCCGGTGATCAAGAAGGGCAAGATATTGGACTTCGGCGCGGAGGAGTGCCTGACTTACGGCCTGGCCGTGGCCGCCCCGGTCGACCGCAAGGCGCTGCTCCAGCACGCGGGGCTTGCCGACCGCCAGGTGATCGAGCTGCTTCCCACTTGGGCCAACCGGCTGGCCCGCTTCTGTTCCAGCGGGGTGATCGTCGCCGTGTTGATCCTCATCGCCGCCATGGCGCTTTACACCGAGATGCATAAGCCCACCGGGATCGGCGCGGCGGTGTTCATGGCCGCGCTGGCGACATTCTTCTGGGCCAACTACCTGGCGGGTTCGGCCGGGCCGGTGAGCATCGTGATTTTCCTCATCGGGCTGGCGCTGGTACTGGTCGAGATATTCTTCATTCCCGGCTTCACCGTCGCGGGGATCTCCGGAATTGTCCTGATGCTGGTGGGCATGGCCGCCGCGCGGATACCTCCGGGCTTCTTCACTCCCGCCAAGGGCATTGATTTTCCCAGCCTGCGCTGGACGGACCTCGCTCTGGGGGTCTTCCCGGTGATAATGGGCGTGGGGGCCAGCGCGGTGGGCGTCCTGGTGATGATGCGCTTCCTGCCCGAACTGCCGATCTTCAAGCGGCTGGTGCTCAAGGCCGACATGGGCGGGGCGGTGGTCACCGCCGCGCAGGCCGCCGGCGCCGAGAGCGTCGAGTCCCTGGTGGGCCTGAGCGGCGTGGCCGCCACCAAGCTGCGCCCGGGCGGGTCGGCGCGCTTCGGCGAGAGGCTGCTGGACGTGGTCTCCGACGGGGAGTTCCTGGAGGCGGGCGCGCCGGTGAAGATCGTCTCGGCCAGCGGCAACCGGGTAGTGGTCAGGAGGGCCTGAAGCGTGACTCCCCTGGGTTGGGCCATTGCGCTCTTGATTGCGGCGATGCTGCTGTGCTTCCTGGAAATATTTATCCCTTCCCTGGGGGCCATAACCCTCATCGCCGTGTGCTGCGCGGCGGGCAGCTGCTACGCCGCCTTTCAGGAGGGCGGCGCGGTTGGCGCCGGATTCATCGCCCTGAACGTGGTGGGCATGACCGGGGCCTTCGTCGCGGCCTTCAAGGTGCTGCCCCACAGTCCGCTGGCGCACAAGAAGACCGGCATGGAGGAGAGCACCTACCAGCCGGTGGAATCGCTGGAGGGCCTGGAGGGCGCGGGCGGGGTGGCCTTCACCGACTTGCGCCCGGGGGGCACCGCGCTGATAAACGACCGCAAGGTTGACGTGGTCGCCAAGGGCGGCTACATTGATCAAGGCACCAAGGTCAAGGTGCTTGAGATAGAAGGCACCAAGGTGGTTGTGGGCAGGGAAACCGTTTAGCCAACGCACGCCGAAAGGCAGGTTGGAAAGGAGCTTCAGGTGACACTACTCAGCGCTAGTTGCAGATTGGCCCAGGCCCTCTGGGCCGCCGCGCCCAAGGGCGTTCCCCGGTCGGTCCCGATTCAAGAGGCCGGGGGGTGGACCAACTGGCACACCTTCGGGCTGGTCTTCTTTGTGGTCTTCGGCCTGGTGTGTCTGGGCGTCCTGCTGAAGTACGGCATGCTCTACATCCAGGCGTCGATCAGCGGCGCGCACGTCAGCATCTTCTCCCTCGTGGGGATGAGCCTCCGCCGGGTGCCGCCCGCGCTGATCGTCCAGCACCGCATCGCCGCGGTGAAGGCCGGCATCGAGTCCGTCGATACCGATGGCCTGGAGGCCCACTACATGGCCGGCGGGCGGGTGCCCAACGTGGTCCGCGCGCTTATCGCGGCCGCCAAGGCCAACATCGAGCTGGACTTCAATCGGGCCTGCGCCATCGACCTGGCCGGCCGCGACGTGGTCGACGCAGTGCGCACCTCGGTGCACCCCAAGGTCATCGACTGCCCCGACCCGGCCAAGAGCCGCGGGACCATTGACGCGGTGGCCAAGGACGGCGTGCAGTTGAAGGCCAAGGCCCGGGTGACCGTGCGCACCTGCCTCGACCGGCTGATCGGCGGCGCCACTGAAGAAACCATCATCGCCCGGGTGGGCGAGGGCATCGTCACCACCATCGGCTCGGCGACCACCCACAAGGACGTGCTGGAGAACCCGGACATCATCTCCAAGATGGTCATGAGCAAGGGCCTGGACTCGGGCACGGCCTTCGAACTCCTCTCGGTGGACATCGCCGACGTGGACGTGGGCGAGAACATCGGCGCCACTCTGCAAATAGCCCAGGCCGAGGCCGACAAGCAGATCGCCCAGGCCCAGGCCGAGAAGCGCCGCGCGCTGGCCGTCGCCCAGGAGCAGGAGATGGCCGCCGAGGTCCGCAAGAACCGCGCCCTGGTGGTCCTGGCCGAGGCCGAGATACCCAAGGCCTTCGCCGCCGCGCTGCGCGAGGGCAAGCTGGGGGTCATGGACTACTACCGCATGCAGAACATCGAGGCCGATACCAACATGCGCGACACAATCGGCGGCGGGCAGGAGCCCAAGAAGGGCGTGTAACCGCCAAGCGGGTCCGCGCGCGGAAGGACGACAGGAATGCCCGACAAAGGGACGGATTACGGCGACCTGGCCTACATCGTCATCCTCGTCGTTTTTGTTATCGGCGGCGCGGTGCTCAAGTGGATAGGCAAGTTGTTGAGCGGCAAGGGGAAGACCGAGCGCCGGGAGCCGCAGGCCCGCGGCCCGGCCACCGGGGATGGCGGATCCGGACCCGAGCAGGCCCTGGAGCAGTTGTTCCAGAAGGCCAAGAGGAAGAGCTCTGAGCCGGCCGACATCCAGCCCGTTCCTGAAGTGCGCCGTCCCAGCGCCGCGGAGTCGCTGAACGACTTCTTCGACCAGGTGCAGGGCAAACGGCCATCACCGGCGCCTCCCGTGGCCCAGGCGATTCCGGTCGCCCGGTCGCTCCCCGCCGCCAGGAAGGCGACTGCGGCAAGGCGGCCCCAGCCGCGGCATCCGGCCGTCACGGTGGCCGAGCCGGTGGACCCCTACAGCAGTGAGGCGCTGGCCAGTGCCAAGGCGACCATTGCCCGGGGGAAGAAGCCCGGCCGGCGCAAGGCGCGCGCGGTCCAGCAGCCCGCGCCCGCGCTGGGGCTTTCCGGCGCGCTGGCCGGTCCGCTCCGGCGGCAGGACCTGATCCGCGCGGTAGTCTACTCCGAGATACTGGGACGTCCCCGAGCGGTCACCCCCTACATGGGGCCGCCCGCGGCGGAGTGAGCGACGGCCTGCGGACGTACCCGGCATTGAGGCATCACCTGCCGCCGGTCGAGGGTTACTCTTGACGCCTCCCGCCCACTTTCTGGCCGCCTGGCTGGCGGCCAACTGCGGCGGCGCCAACCGCCGGGACCGGGCGATCATTACCGCCGCCGGCATCCTGCCCGACCTCGACGGCGTCGGCTATCCCATTGACTGGCTGGCTGAGAGACTGGGCTACGCCACGCACATCTACGACTATCATCATATCTTTTGCCACAACATCGGCTTTGCGCTGTTGACGGGTATTGCCGCCTTCCTGGCCGCGACCAAGAGATGGAGAACCGCGCTGCTGGCGCTCGGAGGGTTCCATCTGCACCTCCTGATGGACCTGGCCGGCTCGCGCGGACCCCAGGGCGATCAGTGGGAGATTCCCTACCTCTTGCCCTTCTCCCGGGTCTGGAATCTCGCTGTTTCCTGGCAGTGGCCGCTGGACTCCTGGCAGAATAAGATCATCGGCGTCGCGCTGCTTCTCGCGGTGGTCGCCCTGGCGTGGGCCCGAGGCTTCTCGCCCTTTGAAATCTTCTCTGGGCGCATGGACGGCGCATTCGTGGGCATGCTTCGGCGATGGATCCCCCGGAAGGCGCAGGAACGTCCGGAAAGCACGGATTCTGAGTCGTAATAGCGGAGATTACGACGGCTCGTGGAGCCCCAAGTGCCACTACGGCAGTAGGTTCGGCGGATAGGTGTACAACACGGCCCGGGGGGGCGCTGAGTCTGGATGTTTGCCGCCGTTACCTGCTGCTCTACGCCAAGTAAGACCTCATCCTTCGCGAGGCGCCAAACCGTCACCAACGGCCGGATTCCGGCGGCTGGCGGTTAACTTTGCGCCGGTTCGGCGGTTTAATTACCACTGTGATGGCCTCTGACAACACCCCCCAGAACTCCCGGTGGATCTTCGTCTGGACAGTGGGAATCAGCCTTTTCCTGGCCGCCGGCCTGGCCGCGGGGGCTGGTTGGCTGCGCCTTGAGCGCGGCCGGCCCGCCGGCACGCGGGGAGCGGCGGCTCCACTCCGCCGCGTCGTGCGCCTGGAGGTGGTCAGCAGCCCCCCGGGCTGCGGGGTGCGTCTGGACGGCCGCTACGTGGGCATCGCGCCGGTGAGCGTGGAGGACGTGTCGCCCGGCGATCACTTCGTCGAGGTGCGCCGCGACGGCTATCGCGCCCGGACGGTGCGGGTGGCGGTCGACGGCTCCGCGGCGGTCAAGCCGGTTAGCGTGGCCCTCGCCGCCCTGAAGCTCGGTCGCATCGACCTGTCCAGCAATCCGCCCGGCGCCACGGTGGCGCTCGACGGCGAGGACCGCGGCAACACCCCGATGGTCCTGGAGGGAATCCATCCCGGCGTGCACCGCGTGGTCCTGCGCCGCGCGCGTTACGAGCCCTGGGTCAAGGACGTCGAGGTCCGGGGAGGCGCCACCGCGCGCCTGTCCGCGGAGATGGAGGACAGCTTCCTCAAGTTCCTCAAGGGCGCGGTGGCCTCCGAGCCCCGGAAGATGACGCACCGCGCCGAACTTTTCCATTACATGATGACCCGCAAGAATTGGAAGGCGGCCGGCGACAGCTTCTTCGATGCCCTCTCGCTGATGGCCCGCCAGGGCGTGGCCGACGCGGCCAAGGGCGGCCTGTGGTACTGGTTCGCCCGGGACGCGGCGAGCCTCAGGCAGGACAAGCGGGACGAGTTCGGGACGGTCTTCGGCGGCCGCCTGGCCGAACTGGCCTCCCAGGACGTGAATGCCGCCGCGAGGGTCCTGAAGTATCTGGGGGCCAGGGCCTCAGTGCGCTCTCGCCGGAGACGCAATCCCGAACTGCTGCGCAGGGTCTACTTCACGGCCGCGGTGCGATGCGCCGCCTACCGGCCGCTGGTCGAAGCCGCCTTGGGTCTGGCCGTCAATATCCGGTCGGCGGCAGAGGTCAAGAGGCTGCTGGCCGCCGCCGCCAAGGCCCGGCCCGGCGACGGCAAGCACACCGGATGGCTGGCGGTCAGGGTCGTCAACCTGATCAAGGCCGGGGAGGTCGGCGGCTCCTTCCGCGGGGAGGCCCTGGCGGCGGCGGCCGGCTTTGTGGAGAAGGCCCTCGCAGGGGAACGCAAGGATGCGGCGCTCAAGGCGCGGCTCAGGCGGATGCTCTCGAAGATACTGGCGCTTCAGGACAAGGCGGGCCAGGCCCTGGCCGAGCTGGACAAGGCCATTGCGGAGCTGAAGGCCGCGGATCCCAAAGCGGCGGCCGGGCGCCTGGAAACCTGGCGCCTGGAGCGCGCCGTGCTGCTCGTCGGGCTCAAGCGCGTCGAGGAGGCCAAGCGGATCCTCAAGGCACTCGCCACCGGCGCCGCCCGGGCCGAGGTCCGCGAGCGGGCCGCCGCGCGATTGAAGGAGCTGACCCCGGTCCCCAAGTGACCGGCGGGCCTCCGTTGAGCTTGACTCCCCGGGGTCGCGGGCCGATACTTATTCTTACTCGCGCGCGCGGACCAGCAGCAGTGAATCAGCCTATCGGAGGGGAGCATGCCGGAAGGGACCGCCGGGCAGTCCGAGCTCGAGGCGCTGCGCGGGGAGAACCTCCAGTTGCGCGCCCGCCTGGCAGACCTGGACTTCCTCGCCGGCATGGCCGAGACCCTCGAGAAGCACACTTCTGTTGACGACCTCCAGGTCGAGATCCTGAACCGGCTGGCCGACAGGCTGGGCGCCGAGATGGCCAGCCTGATGATGGTCGACGCCGGCAGCGGCGAGCTGCGCATCCGCGCGTCCCGCGGGCTCAGCGAGGAGGTCGTACGCTCGACCCGGGTCAAGCTGGGCCAGGACATCTCCGGCCGGGTGGCGGCCTCGGGCCGCGGTCTGGTGGCCGAGGACGTCGAGCAGCTCTTCGGCCGGCCCAACCGCGCGACCTATCGCACCAGGAGCTGCCTGAGCGCGCCGCTCAAGTTCCATGGCCGGGTGCTGGGCGTGCTCAACTTCGCCGACAAGCGCGACGGGGGCTTCGACGCCGGGGACCTCGAGATGGTCGCGCGACTGGCGCGCCAGGCGGCGAGCCTGCTGGTCACGGCCATGAGCCACGGGGCCATGGTCCGGCAGGAGCGCCACGAGCGCGAGATGCAGTTCGCGCACACCTTGCAGCAGGCCTTCCTGCCCGGCCGCCCGCCCGAGGTCGCGGGCCTGCTGCTGGCCGCCCGCTACGTTCCCGCCCTGGAGGTCAGCGGCGACTTCTACGACTTCATCCCGCAAGCCGACGGGCGGCTTGGCGTCCTGGTCGGCGACGTGGCCGGCAAGGGCATACCCGCGGCGCTGTTCATGGCCCGCTTTTCCAGCGACTTTCGCAGCCTGGCCCTCAGCGGGCTTTCCCCCGCCGAGGCCATGACCCGGGCCAACGAGGCGGTCGCCGAGCGCTCGCGGCGGGGTCTCTTCGTGACCGCGGTCTACGGCATCTTCGACGGACTGAGCGGCGAGGTGCTGCTCAGCAACGCCGGCCATCCCGTTCCGCTGCTGCGCTCGGTCGAGAGCGGCGCGGTGCGGGGCATCGCCGAGGCCATCGACGTGCCCCTGGGGGTGGTGCCCGGCACCCGCTATCAGCAGGCGCGCCTGAAGCTCGCGCCCGGCGAGACGCTGTTGTTGCTGACCGACGGGGCCTTCGACGCCCGCGGTCCGGATGGCGGGCGTTACGGCATTGACCGGCTGGTCGACACCGTCGGCCGGGACTCGGCGCGCCCCCGCGAGGCGGTCGAGCGCCTGATGACCGACGTAATGAGGTTCGTCGGTCCCGAGGCGCGCAGTGATGATCTGACCATTGTGGCGGTCGGCAGGGAGGGCTGAATCGGGCTGCCGCCCTAGCAGGCCGTTGAAAAATGGGGCGGCCGTGATTGGAGGCAGAATGGTTCAGATTCGAGGAGGGGTTCCGAAGTCGATGCCCAAGCATCGTC